>JAKVAS010000005.1 GCA_022448165.1 Crocinitomicaceae bacterium
CACTGCTAAAGAGTCATAAGCATCTGACGATACTTCAAAATTTTGAGAAAAGCCATAGGATGATGACATCAGGCAAACAATCAAAAGGCAATAATTATAGTAGTTACCTAACTTCAGTTTCATAACGAATACTTTTTATAATGACCAATAAATATCGTACATACCTAAATGGCCAATGCTATTGTGGGAAAGAGCAAAAGGTCAATTCTAGGTAGTAACGGTTGATAAAAAATCTTTGGCAAAACTAACAACAGCATTTGAATAAATAACCGCTAAAACTTGTAAAACATAAAAAAGGGGTATTTTCCGCACCTTACATATTTTGACGTCATTTTATTCCTTTTTTCATTCAAGTTCAAGCATCGATTATATATATCATTGTATTGCTTATTTGGTGTAAACATATCTGTTTCCTTCATTAAATTTGACCATAAACTACTAAATGGTGGATTTGAGTTTCTTAACGGTATGAAAACGGTCCATTTGCGTTCCCATAAAACAAAGAAAGTCCACCAATTGGTGGACTCTAGTATTAAAAAACAGTTAAACCGTCTCCTACTTATTCAGGAAAAACCAAAACATCTGCTCTACTGTTTTTCAAATGTAAACCGATACATATATGTCTCACAACCTTGACACGATGCGTTTATCATCATGCCGTTGAGTTTCTTTTCTATAATTTTTTCAAGTTCTTCACTCGTTCCTTCTATTCCTAATAATTCTATTTCACCGTCCACAATTTGAAAGTGAGTAATTACAAAATCTTCCTCAGCTTCATTTAATTCTACATCGCTCAAATCAATAATTACCTTCTCTCTTATTTCCTCCGCAAGTGTTGGATGTCCAGAGGCAAAACTTGCTGCTATCGTCATGAACATCATTCCAATTATTAATACTCCCTTTTTCATACTGTCTTAATTTTTTTCGTTATTCCTTTTGTATTAGTAGGACTTTCTAAAAACCAATTAGTTACAGACGTATTTTAAAAGATGTATTAACGGACAAATCTAAGGATGAGCATTTGTATTCATATAGACAAGTGGTAAGAAAAAAGTTATTCGGAATCAATTCAAGATGCTCTTTTCAATAAAAAAAGTAAAACACTATAAGATTCCAGCACCATCCTCACTTCCAGAAATTAGTCCTCTCAAATTTCTAAACAATTGTCGTCCATGACTATAATCATTGTACTCTACTGTCCTCACCGGACGATCATTTACATCCGATTCTAGACATTCAAGAATTCCCTCCGTTGCGCTTAACTTAATTCGGTCTCCCGTTTTAATTTTTCCTATCAATCCACCATCTGCAGCCTCTGGGCTGACATGAATTGCCGCTGGTATTTTTCCCGAAGCGCCCGACATTCTTCCATCTGTTACCAAGCCAACACGAAACCCTCTTTTTTGTAAAATTGTTAATGTTGGTGTCAATTTATGCAATTCCGGCATTCCTTTTTGCTTGGGACCTTGGAATGGAATTATAGCGACAAAGTCCTTGTTGAGTTCATCCTTCTTAAATGCTGTAATTAGGTCGTCTTGATCATCAAAAACAACTGCTTCAGCTTCAACAACATGAAATTCTGGTGCTACAGCGGATGTTTTAATCACGGCCGTTCCAATATTTCCTTTTACCACTTTTAATCCTCCCGTTTTCAAAAATGGATGATCCACAGAACGGATGATTTTATCATTCATTGATTTCTTCGGCCCTTCCACATATTCGATTTCACCATTTCTTAATTTTGGCTCCTTGGTATATGAAGTCAGCCCTGGGCCAATTATTGTGTTAACGTCCTCATGAAGCAATCCCTTTTGTAGTAAGGTATAAATAACGAAAGCCATCCCCCCTGAAGCATGAAAATGATTGATATCTGCGGAACCATTTGGATATACCTTTGTAATAGATGGTATCACCTCCGAAAGATCCGAAAAGTCATCCCAAGTAACCCTAATTCCCGCTGCTTTCGCAATTGCATTAATATGAAGCGTGTGATTCGTAGACCCCCCAGTTGCTAACAATCCAATGATTGCATTAACAATTGTTTTTTCACTAACAATTTGCCCAACGGATCGTTTGTATTCTTTAGATCGAACATTCTCAAGTAAAACTTGAACTGCTTTTCGATTAAGCGCCCTTCTCATTTCAGTATCTGGATTAACAAAACTAGAACCTGGTAGTTGTAGTCCCATAATTTCCATTAACATTTGATTGCTATTTGCTGTACCATAAAACGTGCAGGTCCCAGGTGAGTGATACGAATCTGATTCCCCTTTGAGCAGTTCTTCTCTACCAATTTTTCCCTCTGCAAACTCTCTTCTAATTCTTGCTTTTTCCTCATTGGGAATACCGCTTGCCATTGGTCCTCCGGGAACAAAAACAGCAGGCAAATGACCGAAACTTAAACTGCCTATCAGTAGCCCTGGAACAATCTTGTCACAAATCCCCAAATTCATTACTCCATCAAACATGTCATGCGAAAGTGCAATTGCCGTAGATAACGCAATCACATCTCTACTCAACAAAGAAAGATCCATTCCTGGTTGACCTTGAGTTACACCATCACACATGGCTGGAGTTCCTCCCGCCACTTGAATTGATGCATTCATTTCATTGGCGTATTTACGAAGCTCTTGCGGATAGAGTTCATACGGTTTATGTGCCGAAAGCATATCGTTGTAAGCTGTAACGATGCCTAAATTCGGTTGTTTTCCTTTCGATATAATCGCTTTATCTATTTTATTACTTCCTGCAAAAGCATGCGCAAGATTTCCACAACTTAAATGGTTTTTCCCAGATGCCGTATTGAAGTTAACCTCGACCATTTTTAAATATTCCGATCTTGAAGATGCACTTCTCTCAACAATTCTTTCTGTAATTTCAGCGACTTTTGAATTAATCATTTTCTGCATATATTACTTTAATATCGGTTCGTTCCCTCAGCACATCATGGATTGGAAGATTTTTTTCATCATTTAGTAATACCTCTCGTTTTTCCTTCCCATATATCACCAAGTAGATGTTTTTGGCTTTTAACAAGGTTCCAAGTCCACAAGTAATTCTCTTCTTTGGATGCAAAGGAGCTAACGTTGTAAAAACCCCTTCACTTTTCTCTTTTCTAATCAGTTCGGACGTCACATCTTTCGGAAAAATAGAAGCTATATGTCCATCTTTTCCCATTCCTAAAATCACAACATCTGTATTTTCGATAAACGGCTGGTAACGCGACTTTAACTGCTCAAGGTTATTCAATGAATCTTCTGAATCAATGACCATTCCCGAAATTTGATATTTGCCTCTTTCCTGCCTCCTAAAACAAGAACGAATTAACCGTTCGTTACTATGTTCATCTGAAGGTGGAACAAATCGTTCGTCTACCAATCCAATATGAATCGAGGATAAAAATGAACAATCTTTATCTAACTGTCTATAAATTGGTCCTGGCGTCCCGCCTCCTGATAACAATATAGTCGCTACACCATTCGCTGAAACAGCCTCTTCCAAATCTTTCAAAATTTCTTTTGAGATTTGTTTCACCAAAACATTTTTATTCTCAAATACTCTCATTAAACCTCCTACTTTCCTTCCCAGGATGTTCCTTCATCCATCACATCATTTCCAGGCCCCCATTCTCCAGACTCATACAAAACGATCGGTGTATCCTTCCAATTATCAGTAATTGATTCTATCCATTTCCAAGCAGCTTCCAGTTCATCATGCCTCATGAATAGTGTGTGGTTTCCCCTTAAAATATCAATAATCAATCGTTCGTAAGCATCAGGCATTCTCTTTTGAAATGAATCCAAAAAATCTAATTTCAAAGAAATGGGCTGAAATCTATACCCACCAGGTCCCGGGATTTTGCTTAGTTGCACCAATTCAATTCTTTCATTAGGTTGCAATCGAATTATCAATTGATTTCTCAACGAATGTTTTGAAGGTGGAAAAATATTATGTGGTGGTGTTTTAAAATTAATAACGATATCTGAATAACGTTTTTTCATTCGTTTCCCTGTTCTCAAGTAAAACGGCACATTCTTCCAACGCCAATTATCGATATGCGCTTTCAAAGCCACAAAGGTTTCTGTTCCGGAATCATATTTTTGAATGTCCTCCAAATACGATTTCACATTCTCTCCCATTACATTCCCTCGAGTATATTGCCCTCTTACAATATTCTCTTTCACGGAAGACTTGTCAAACAATCGTAAGGATTGAAGCACTTTTACTTTTTCGTTTCTTACCGCTCTTGCATTCAGGTTGGCCGGTGGCTCCATGGCAATCAAGCATAAAAGTTGAAGCAAGTGGTTTTGCACCATATCTAATAATGCCCCCGTTTTGTCATAATATCCTACTCGTTTCTCAACTCCCAAGCTTTCGGCTACAGTGATTTGAATATTTTCAATGTTTTCTGCATTCCAAGCACGCTCAAATAAGTGATTAGCAAAACGTAAAACCATTAAGTTTTGAACTGTTTCCTTTCCTAAATAATGATCTATCCTAAAAATCTGCTCTTCACGAAAAGCCGCAGAAATAATACTATCAATCTCTCTACTTGAAGCCAAATCATGCCCCAGTGGTTTTTCTAAAACGACCTTGCTTCTTTCATCTATTAACCCTGATTTTTTTAGTGCATCACTGATTTCAGCATAAGCAGGAGAGGGAACTGAGAAATAATATACGCGCTGACGTTCCGCATTTTCTAATAATACGGACTTGAGTGCCTCATAACTTTCAATATTGTTTTGCGGAATTCTTAATAATGACACTTGATTCAAAAAATCATCAATGCAATCCTCTTCCTCCGTATCGTCAAAAGTTGCTTTAATGAATGTTGTAAGCAGTTTATTAAATGCCTTTTCATCCTCTTTACTCCGTGAGACACATATAATTTGATGTGGTGCAGATAATTGTTCATCTGCAAATCGATGGTAAAATGCCGGAATAATCTTTCTTTTAGCTAAGTCACCATCACCGCCAAATATAACGGCATTAAATGGCTTAATCGTTGTGTCTATTTGTGAGTATGCATTCATTCAAAATTCTCTTTTAATCAGATTGAATCTCTTTTAGCTCAATCATTCAGCTGTACGACAGCACTCTACAAATTACACTTTTTCTTGGATTGGAATCAATTTTAAATTAAATGTCACGGAGGAACTACAAAAAGATCCACTTTATCAAAATTAAGACGCCGTATTCAAAACACTGTTTGGTAAACGTCTTACTTTTCAATTAATTAAGCTTTATTCAACAGAATATGCCGTTACAATTCCTTTATTTATAGTTACGCTAACCCTTCCTGAAATATAATCATCGGTTACAATCATGTGTTCACCATCTATTTGAATAATTCTAAAGGGGATTTTATTTTTCCTAGCGTAGGCAATCGCTTCTTTTTCTGTAAGGCCAATCCATTTATCTTTTTTATCTTTTTCTTTTCCTTCTATGAAATAATCAACTATCCTTCCATCTTCAATTGTTGCATTGATTCTACCCACTCGATAATCTTTTGTTATAGGATAAAACTCACCATCTTCTTTCACCACTCGAAAAAGAATATCGTACTCCTTAGCAAAAGACTGCGCTTCTAAATTCGTCATCCCTAATAATATATCCATGTCACTTGTATCCAAAGGTGTTTTAGCATCAGCCACCTTTGATACCTCCGCATTTTTATTGGTCTCTTCAATCTTTTTTCCTTTCTGTGCATTTCCTAAAGAAGCGCAAGAAGCAATTCCAAAAAAACCAATTAATATTCCAACCGCAATTCTGTTCGATAATTTACTATTCGCTTTCATAACTCTTCTATTTATTTGATATAATCAACACCAACTTTGTGCCAAAAACTTAATTCACATTGGTCTCCTCCAAATTTAATCTCTTCTGAATCGTTTTTCACTTTCCCGCTGTGTTTTATTAATTGTTTTTTCCAAATGAGAAATTCTTCCCAATCTGGGGATACACTATCCCAATTGCAAATTAAACAATTGACCCTACAAACCTTTAATAAAGGGAAATTTCAAGTGTTTGCAAATTCTTGGCGTGTTATTTAAGCAGCATATAAAGAATCATACAGGCTTTTCAAAAAACATCAATTGTCTGTTATCAATTAATAAGCTATGAAAACAATAATCATATTCTTAATCTATCTTTCCCCATCCTTAGCGTTTGCTCAAATTGGTCAAGGAAAGGAGCCAAGTCATATTGACATTGCAACAGACTCCGCAACGGTACAAGTAACAAGGCAACTCGATTCTTCTGACTTCGATAGGATCTCTAATCGATTACTTTGTTCATATCCACATCTAATTTCCGTTGGTCTTAACAGCCAAACAAATTGCGTAAAGTTCATTTATTCTACCAGCATTACAGATGAACACCTAAACCAACTCATTCATTACTTTAAATAAATCGCTATGAAAACTCTTATCAATTTCACTCTTCTCTCCTTTCTCCTCTTATTATATACAGATGGTAAATCACAATGTAATACAGCAACATCAATTTGTAATCAAGGAGTTGTAGGTCCTTTTACCTTTAGCACCCCTGGTCCTTCTGTGAGTACCTGTTTAGACTTTTATGGACCTGGTTACGCTTATGTTGTTTTGTATATTACACAAAGTGGCCCATTAGAAATGTTGATTAATGGAAGTGCAAGTTCAGGGTTTCTTGATGTTGCCATATTTTTAATTCCCCCCGGTCAAGATCCTTGTGTTGCAATTCAAAACTCTGCTAATCAAATCTCATGTAATTATGCATCTTCAGCAAGCGGGTGTAATCAAATAGGAACCTATTTTTCATGTCCTTCTTCCGTTTCTTCACCAATGGTTTCTGCAGGAGATAAGCTCATGATCGTTGTTGAAAACTGGTCAGGTAGTTCATCTAACTTCACCCTTCAGCTCGCCCCTTCTCCCGCTGCTCAATCGGGTCCTGGAAACGCAACGGTAAACCCTCCTTCATCAACTGTATACACATCTACACCATCATTTCAAATGACTGCGGTTGACAATGGTGGAGTTTGGTCCGGGGTCGGCATTACGCCAGGAGGAATTTTTGACCCCTCCATCAGTGGTGCAGGAACATTTACACTTACGTATTCTCTCGGAACACCACCATGTGATGCTGTCAGCACGTATCAGATCACTGTAAACTTAAATTTAGCTGTTGAGATAAACACAATTGATTTATTCTGCGAAGGTGATAAAGTCAAACTTCTTTGGGAAACGGAATCCCAAAGCAATTGCGATTATTTTACTTTTGAACGAAGCAGAGACGGATTCGACTTTCAAATCGTTGACGTTATTGATGGGGCCGGGACAACAAACGAACTATTGCAGTATATTTCCTCTGTCGATTATGATTTTGAATATAAATATTATAGACTTGTTGAGGTTGACTATAATGGTGAAAAAACCATCTATGGACCTTTTAACGGAGATTGTTCCATCGATGATTTTCTAATATACCCTAACCCAACAAGTGCCATAATCAATATTCAGTTGGTCGGATTTCATCTCAATAAAACAAATATGAAAGTTATTGATGCCTTTGGAAAAATTATTATTCGTCAAAAAGCCATGATCAATTCAGAACAACATCTATCCCTTAAAGGGCTAAGTGCCGGTATTTATACGTTAGTTATTGAAGATGAATATCATCGAGAAATCAGTAAGATTGTAAAACTATAAACCTTTATCTTTAAGGGATTATACTTTTTCATATCATAAAATTATGACATTCCGATACGCGAGACACACCAACCAACTAAAAGCGATCAAACAATTCTATGTCGATGTAATAGGGCTTGAAATTCTCGGTGGTTTTGAAAATCACGATGGATATGATGGTGTCTTTCTTGGTGTTAAGGGTGAAAATTGGCACTTAGAATTTACAATATCTGAAGATCGTTGTAAACATAGTTTTGACGAAGATGATTTAGTTGCTTTTTATCCTGAGACTGAAGAAGCATATACCGCTTTATCAAAACGAATTGAAAAACACAACATTCAGAAAATCAAAGCAAAAAACCCATATTGGAATCAAAATGGAATTGTAATCACGGATCCTGACGGATTTATTGTTGTTGTATGTAATTTAAAGTTCACTTGATTTACATTAACTTTGTTCAATGTCTATTAACGTAATATCTACAACTGAATATTCACTGAGTGAATTAGAGAAAACTCGACTTTACGAGATTATGCGCGATGCGTATGCCTCCACGGAAGAAGAAATTTGGGGTAAAAATTACATCCGAATGTCGAAATCTGAGTATTTCCAATTACTAGATGAAGACCAAGTTCTTATTGCGAAATGGAACAATGAAATTGCTGGATGTATTTATTATTACCAAAAAGATGAAAAATCTTTTGGTTTTGGTTTACTCGGCACACATATGGACTTCACAAAACGTGGAATTGGAAAATCACTCATTCAAGCGGTGGAAGATCTAGCAAAAAAAGCTGGAGCACAATTTATGAAAATCGAAATTTTACGTGTTAGAGGTGTCGATGTTCCTGGCAAGATCATCCTTAAGAAATGGTATGAAACATTGGGTTATTCTTACACTCATTCTGAAGACTTTGCGAAAATTAAGCCCGAAAAAGCTTCCTTGTTGTTAAAGCCTTCTGATTTTGATTGTTATAAAAAAGTACTATAAATAGATTGGTTATATAAATCGCTCATCCATATTCGCCTTAATTTTCTTACACAAATTGTCCGTTGGAAGATCATTTGCATCTTTTCCGAATGGATCTTCAATTTCTTCTGCAAGCACCTCCATTGAAACCAGTACATAGAAAACAAACGTCGCAATCAGTGCTGAAAAGTAACCAAATGTAGTTACAAAGGCCAACGGTAATGTTACCACATATAGAAAAATAAACTTCTTTAAAAAAAGACTATAAGAAAATGGTATCGGCGTGTTTAGTATTCGTTCGCAAGCACCAAGACTATCTAATAACGCATTTACATTTGTTGATATTGAAAGGTATTCCTCATCAGACATTTTGCCATTCTCTTTTAACCCACGGAGTCGAGCAAAAATTCGAGCTGTAATTTCACTCGGAATATGTTCCTTTCTCTGAATTTCCCGAACCTCTTCTCCTGTAAGCTCCAACTCCTCTATTAACACTCCATTTCTCAAGTGCTCTTTCATTGAAAACGCAAAATTCGAAATCATTCTGCGAAAATAGTCTTCATCTTCTTTAGAAAGGTTCAACGCTGCTATTTTCACACCTAAATTTCGAGAATCATTTACGAGACAGCCCCATTTCTTTCTTCCTTCCCACCATCGATCATAAGCCGTATTTGTTCTAAAAACAAGCAATAAGGAAATTACAAATCCAACCAACGAATATACCGTTGTTAGTTCCTTCAATTGTGTGTACTGAGGAAAATATTCAATTTCCACAAACGCTATCAACACAGTAAAAAGCCCCATGTAAATTAACTCTTTCCATAAAATTCGTATAGTATCACTCTTGTGTAGACCAAAGATCAGGTGAAACCAACTTTTCGGATCGTACTTAATCATATTGCATTTTATTTGATAAGAGAAGTTATTTTATTGACTTCAAAAATAAAGACATATCCTCAAATTGCCAATCTGCCAAAGATAATTTTGGTTCTGGATGATGTGTTTTCTCCGGAATACAAACAACTTTCATTCTTGCTGCTTTTCCTGAAATAATTCCGTTCAAAGAATCTTCTATTACTAAACATTTCAATGGATCAATATTCAAACGATTTGCCACTGTAAGATATACAGATGGGTGGGGCTTGCCGAATGCTTCATTCTCAGCAGAATGCGTCTCATCAAATTGATCATGAATAGATAGTGCGTTCAAAACAGCCTCAATCAATACAACATATGAAGATGTTGCTAAGCCAATTTTCAACCCTTTATTTCTTAAAAAAGCAAGTGTGTCCAAAACACCTGGAAGTGGGTCTCCATTTTTTGCAATCAACTGCACCATTCGCTGAACAATTTTGTTTTCAACCTCCTTTGTTGAGTATTTTTCCCAACCCACTTGATCATACCAAAACTCAATAACCTCATCGATACGTAAGCCTACCGTTTTTTGAAAATCTTTCTTTGTTAATGGACAACCAACCTCGTCAAATGTTTCCTGCATTGCAATCTTCCAAAGAGGTTCAGAGTCGATAAGCACTCCGTCCATATCAAAAATAACTGCCTGATAATCTTTTATGTTCATTTATTTGGGTTAATCTTATATAGCTTTCCTCCACCTAAAATCTTCTGCACTTCATCTGCAATGTATATTTCATTCGCAGACTTTACGACTAAACTTTCCTTTTGCGTTAACAAACCAAAAGGCACTGTTTTCTCCTTTATTAAATGTCCATTCTTAAGCGTCATTATAATCAATCGGTTGTAGGTCATTAGGTAAAACTTGTCCTTATATATATCAGCTGCTGTAATAACATCTTTCCAAAATCCACCCTTTCCAATATATACTTCATGATCTTTTTTTAATGTATATTTTCCCGGTTTCTTTGGGCACTTGTAAACACGAGTGGTTCCTGTAGATGGCTTTGATCTATTCTTCGTGAAAATCCAAATTGAATCATTGTAAACTGCAATTGCTTCACAATCATAGAATCGTTTTTTTTCCTTCGGAGGAAAATCCTTTTGATCTTTATATTTCAAAGAAATTTTACTCGCGTTAACCGACTTTTTCTTTAATAAATCACTTTTCTTCACCTTATAAATTGCCAATTTTTTTCGGCTATTTAAATTATTTCCTAAGTCCGAAATATAAATGTACTTCTTATCGCTAGCGAGGTCTTCCCAGTCTTTATTGCTTACTCCCTCAACTTCAATTTTTTTGATGATTTTCCCTTTAAGGTTTAGCAAAAACAATTCCGCTTTATTTCCTCCATCATTAAGGGCAACAAACGTTGAATCATTCAGTAATTCAAGCCCGGAAATTTCTCGCAACTTATCTGACAATTTAAACTTTTCTCCCTTTTGAGAAAATGTACTCAGACTAACCAATAGCGCAATTATAAATGATATTAGTTTTAATGACTTCACCTTCGATTTTTTTAAGTCGTAATAACTCTCACTATATCAATTCGGCGATCGCTCACCTCTTCGATAACAATAGTCATTTCGTTTATCTCAACTCTTGTGCCAGCTTCTGGAATTGCCTCCAAATGATGAATAATTAATCCGCCTAGCGTTTCATATTCCTCTTCTTCATTAAGCTTGAGTTTGTATGTCTCATTCAAGTAATCAATGTCTATTCTAGCTGAAAAAAGATACTCTCCTTCTTTCACTTTTTTCTCTAGCCAATCCTCTTTATCGTGTTCATCTTCGATTTCCCCGAAAATCTCCTCAATTACATCTTCAATTGTTACAATTCCTGCTGTTCCTCCATACTCATCAACAACCACGGCAATGTTTCCAGATTTTTCCGTAAAAAGTTGCAATAACTCCTTTCCTGGAATGGCTTCAGGAACAAATGAAATTGGTAATAATATCTGCTTGATTGAAGTAGGGTTCTTAAACATTTCAAACGAGTGAACATATCCGATTATATTGTCGATGTTTTCCCGGTAAATGATAATCTTAGATAATCCAGTATCTACAAAGCCTTGATGTAATGTCTGAATATCACTAGAGATATCTAATGATACCACCTCTGTTCTCGGAATCATGCAATCTCGGGCTTTTACAGAGTCAAAATCCAATGCATTTTGCAGTATTTGCATTTCATTTCCAAAATCCTCTTCTTCCTTTATCCGCTGATTCAAATCTTGTACGTAATCCTCAAGATCGACCTTTGAAAAAACCTTTTCTGTGGTGTCACTATCAACTTTTAGAAGTCTTAAAATCAAGTTGCTAATTCCCAACACTAAATAAGTTGGGAAATACAGAATACTGTACACTATCAACATCGGAAAAGATGCATATTTTAAGTATCGATTAGGACTTAATTGTACAAATGCCTTTGGTAAAAACTCGGCAAGAATCAGCACCAATCCTGTTGATATAATCGTTTGAAGCAGCAAAGTTAACGCTTCATCGTGTACTCCTAAATTATCTTGTATAATCGGGTCAAGAACTTGAGCTGCAAAGAGTCCAAAAAATACAAGTGCAATATTATTCCCAAGTAACAGCATGGCAATAAAATGCGGTTCATTCTTATAAAACCTCGCTAAAATCTTACTGTTAAAGGTTCCCTTGGACTTATCCAGTTCTATCTTCAACCGATTGGAAGATATATAAGCAATCTCCATTCCTGAGAAAAACCCAGAAAAGATAAGCGTTAAAACAATACCTATTAGTGGAACTATCATTTGAATGTTAGAGCACCTAAGATACTAAATCTGTTGATTCAAAGTACATCTTGTCCAATGTCTCTGCGGAAAAATGCTCCGTCAAATTCAATTTTCCCAACAGAGTCGTATGATCTTTTCAATGCTGTTTCCAAATCCTTTCCAAAAGATGTAGCTGCAAGTACGCGTCCTCCAGCAGACAATATTGCTGGTCCATCAGACTTTGTTCCTGCATGGAATACTAAACTATCTGTAATCGTATTCAGACCGAAAATTTGCTTTCCTTGAGCATACTTTTCTGGATAACCTCCAGAAACCATCATGATCGTAGCTGCACTTCTTTCTTCAAACTGAACATCTCTTTCAGATAGGGTGTTTGTTGCCACTCCTTCAAACAAGTCAAGAATATCTGATTTCAATCGCGGAATCACAACCTCCGTCTCTGGATCTCCCATTCGACAGTTGTATTCGATTACATATGGTTCATTCTTTACATTAATAATTCCAAAAAATATAAAGCCTTTATATTTGATTCCTTCCGACCTTAACCCTTTAACCGTTGGAATGATAATCTGATTCTCAATTTTATCTAAGAACGTTGGATTTGCAAAAGGTACAGGTGAAACGGCCCCCATTCCTCCTGTGTTCAATCCAGTATCTCCTTCTCCAATACGTTTATAATCCTTTGCTTCTGGCAACTTCTTATATGAATCGCCATCCGTGATTACGAAACATGAAAGTTCTACACCATCAAGAAATTGTTCGATTACTACTCTAGAGCTAGCGTCTCCAAACTTTGCATCCGCAAGCATATTTTTCAACTCTGCTTTAGCTTCTTCAAGATTATCAAGAATCAACACTCCTTTTCCTCCAGCCAACCCATCAGCCTTCAACACATATGGTGCCTTCATAGATTCTAAGAAAGCATATCCTGCCTCCAGCGTATCTTTAGTAAAGGTTCCATACTTTGCTGTTGGAATTTTATGACGAGCCATGAATTTCTTGGCAAAATCCTTACTTCCTTCCAGTTGCGCAGCTTCTTTATTCGGTCCAATTACTCCTACCTTAGATAATTCAGAATCCGCTTCAAAGAAATCAGTGATTCCTTCAACTAAAGGGCCTTCAGGACCAACAACAACAATATCAATGTTATTTTCAAGGACAAATGCCTTTACATCCTTAAACTTTGAAGGAGAAAGATCAACATTTGTTCCATGTTGCTTTGTTCCTGCATTCCCTGGGGCAATAAATAACTCTTCAAGAATCGAGCTTTGTGCAATTTTCCATGCCAATGCATGTTCACGACCTCCTGAACCTAATAATAAAACGCGCATCTAATTAATTTTGGCAAAATTTCAACATTGACTCAAACATAGCTCTACCATCTTCGTTCGAAAGCTCTTTATCTGCAGCTCTCTCAGGATGAGGCATCATTCCGAACACATTTCTTCCTTCATTACAAATTCCTGCAATATTAGAAATCGAGCCATTAGGGTTCACCTCATCTATAACCTCTCCTTCAGCTGTACAATATTTAAACAATACCTGATTATTACTTTCAAGTTTTGCAATTACCTCATCAGAAGCGTAAAACCTACCTTCTCCATGAGCAATTGGAATTTTATATGCTTTATTATTGTCCAATCCTTTTGTAATACCTGACTGATCCGTTGTCGGTTTCAAATAAATGTTTTTACAAATAAATCGTTGATTATCATTATGAAGCAATGCTCCTTCCAATAATCCTGACTCCGTCAAAATTTGAAACCCATTACAAACACCCAAAACAAAGCCTCCGCTATTTGCATGTTTAATTACCTCTCCCATAATTGGAGACAATTTTGCAATTGCCCCTGAGCGTAAATAATCCCCGTAGGAAAACCCACCTGGAAGTACTACACAGTCAACCCCTTTGAGGTCTGTGTCTTTATGCCATAAACGTTCTACTGATTGACCTAAAATGTCTTCTAAAACGTAAACCATATCTTGGTCGCAATTCGACCCTGGAAAAGTAACAACTCCGAACTTCATGTCTTATTAAATTAAAGTTGTCACAAAATTACGATAAATCGAATCCTAAAGCTCGAAAGGAACAAAAAACTTACTCACAGAAAAGATGAATAATAGATAAAAAATGACAGTTGGAACCGTTTTGGGCATTTTTTCCCCAAATCCGTATGGCATAAAAAAGACCAAAACAATAAGTAAACCACTGATTGGCTCTATCTTTTGGAAAGCAAGAAATTCCATTGACGCCAGTAAACCTAAGAAAATTACCATTAAAATGTGTAACCTAAAAATCTTCTTTAATCGTATAGAGCTTTGCTGGCTTTTTTGAATTACAGCACCTATACTAATTATTGATAAAAGAAATGTTCCTCCGGTAATGACATAAATATCAGGAAATAGCCACTCCAATGATGCACTACTAAATTGCTTGTTCAATAATTTCGTTTCAGAAATAACACTATATGTACCTGCGTATAGCAATGGAACCGCATATCCAACAACCGCAAGAGCAGACTCTCTAAAAATAAATGGGCGAAGAGTCCAAATCATCCAAAAAAGAAACGGAACCGAAATCAGCAAAAAAGGATGAAACGTTGTTGCCACACCTAATAAAAATGCTGCATTAAAAATTGTTCGTCTCCCATCTAGGTTTTGATCCAATCTCAAAAGCTGCACCAATGTCATTACAACAAACAACTGAGCAATACCAAACCCGTTTAAAAAATAAAAAGAATGAAAATAACTTGAAAATATAAGAAAAAGCAATGCTGGAAGGTAATTGTTCTTTTCCTTAAACCCATTTCTGTTAAATGCCCAGTTTAACAAAATTGCATTTATGACAACTAATCCAGGGCCTAATACTACTGAAATAATCATTGACTCCTTTAATGGAATATTCCAAAACCCAAAACCTGTGTTTATTGAAGGGAGATGGTGTCCCATCCATAAATTTAATCCCACATATAGAGCCGCAATAAGCGGAAGCATCAAAAGTACTCCGGACCTATTTCCAAAAAATATTTTTACCACGAAGACGAAGATACATTTTTTATCCTCTGATTATTGCGTAGTAACGCTCATAATTTTATATTTAACCCTTCGTGAAAAATAAGGAAGAAAGACATAGTGCTGAAGAAGGCGGAAATGCTCACAAATAAACCAAATATTATGGCAACACAAAGATATTCAGATAGCGACCTTCAAGAATTCAAAGAGCTAATTTTAGGCAAACTAAATGAAGCAAAAGAAGATCTTGATTTATTAAACGGATCACTTTCGCACAGTGATAATCATGGAACAGACGATACTGGTCGAAGATTCAATATGATGGAGGATGGTTCAGACACTCTTTCACGTGAAGAAGTTGCCCAATTAGCTGCTCGACAAGAGAAGTTTATCAGCAACTTGCAGAATGCACTAGTCCGTATTGAAAACAAAACATATGGAATCTGCCGTGTTACTGGAAAATTAATTCAAAAAGAACGTTTGAAACTAGTTCCACATGCGACTCTAAGCATTGAAGCTAAGAACGCACAAAGCTAAAAAGCATTGAAGAAAAAAGTATTGATCGTTGCACTTATAGTTGCAACTGTCCTTTTATTAGATCAAATCATTAAGATCTACGTAAAAACTTCTTTTGAGCCACTCGAAACAAGGGGATTGTTGGGAGAATGGCTTGTTATGGAATATATCGAAAATCCTGGGATGGCTTTCGGAACGACATTTGGCTCCCAAATGTGGCACAAATTGGCTTTAAGTATTTTCAGAATTATTGCAATTACAGCCATTACTTATTATTGGATAAAACAGGTTAAAAAAGGTGCTCGCTTGGAATTCCTAATTGCGATTGGACTAGTTCTAGCTGGTGCAGCTGGCAACTTAATCGATTCCATGTTTTATGATTTTGCCTTTGAGTATGACCCTTGTATTTGGTACAACCGCCTAGAAGGTTCGGGAGTTATGACTGATTGCGGGCTAGGAGGAATGAGAGAAACAAGACATACTGGCTTCCTTTTAGGAAATGTGGTAGACATGTTTAAATTTCAAGCAGAATGGCCTTCTTGGGTTCCATGGCTTGGTGGAAAAGAGGTGTTTCCCGCTATCTGGAATTTAGCCGACGCTTCCATTACCCTTGGTATAATAATGGTGTTTCTGCGTCAGCGCACCTACTTCCCAAAAAACAACCCTCAAAAAAACTCCATTCCAACTCCAGAAGCTTAACTTGCTAATATATTAGAGATACTGAAAAACTGTACGAAACACACAGTGGGCTTTTATTTGCAATTGCAGATGGAATTATTCAAGGTCTGAAAAAGTGTTTTTAACGGATTTGCTCTCTGGCCATAGTTGAATGCAACAAAGACAGTAATCTTTTGAAGATGAAGAGTTCATAAGCGCAATGAGAGTTATTGCCGATGCCGCAAAGAAACTATTGATAATGAATCGAAAATTATCAATTCCTTTTTCAAAGGACTTGACTGCTCGTTTTCAAAAGAACTTAGACAGTAAAGAGTAAGAATGTAAACAACTATTACTAAAAATTAGGTGTTTCTAATATTAAGGATGGATGACAATTTGTTCTTTGTTTGTAATTTCTTGTTCTACCTTTAAAATTCCATGTCCTTTTTTTCCTTCTCTTATAACATCAACATCTAATACGGCTACTCCTGCCTGTCCTAACTGATAAACATCATTAAAATTAAAGTATGCTATCCCAAATTGATCACTCTTTTCCTTCATATGTAAAACAGGTATAGAGTTGAGCTCATACGGTGGTGATGTCAATAACTCAACTGTTGCATTAGCGACAGCATTACCCTGAATGTCTACAACATAAATTTCAACGAGTGTATCTTTTTTTTCTTTACAACTTACAAGTGTCAATAGAAGCAGTAAAGACAAAGCTCCTTTGATAGCTATGATTTTATTCATAATAGGTCATTGAGATTAGTTAATAGTATAACCATCAACACCACACAAAAGTTACAAGCATAAAAAAGGCGCCGAATAAATCCGACACCCTCTTCTTTTTCAGCTTTGTGTAAAGTTATTGAACAAATACAGTTTCCGTTGTGGTAACCTCCTGTTCTACTTTAATAATTCCTTGCCCTGTTAATGCACCTTTATCAACATCAATATTCAAAACAGCCACTCCAGCTTGACCTAATTGATACTTTTCGTTGAAATTAAATACCGCCTCTCCAGAAGAGTTTGTAGATGTAGTGTCGTATGATGTAACACTTGCAGGTGTACTCGTTGTTGATTGCCCATAAAGAACAACTCGTGCTCCAACCACCGCTTGGTTTGATGCATCTCTCACAACTATTTTTGCAATTGTATCCTGTTTTTTTCTACAGCCAATCATCGCTGTAAACCCAATAAATGCTAGCAAACAAAATGCTATATACTTATTCAATTTCATATCTTATTAATTTGGAAGGTAAACTGTTTCAACCGCTGTAGTATGTGCGCGGCTTCTAATGTATCCTGTTGTTGTCTTTGTACTTGTTTTAGCTACTATATCAAAGTATGCCACAGTGTTGTCCTCTCCTGCTGCATCGTAGTATGTTTGCATATTAAATAATGCAAATCCTGAACCGTTCGTTACAACAGTATCTACAAATGTATTAGTAACTGGGTTTGAATCTGGGTCGCCAATGATAACGACTTTACAACCTTCAACTAATTCATTACTCGCTGAACGAACAAATATTTTAATCGCAGAAGGATCGTCATTTTTGCAAGATTGAACGAAACCAATCGACAAACAAACCAAAATGAAAAGACTTATTTTTTTTACTGTATTATTCATAATCTTACTGTTGCACCTCAAATATAGCCTAAATATTAGATTATATAAAAGATGTTTAACCCTTAATTCTTAACTTCGTACGCACCGAAGAAGGATTTGTTACATTAAACAATTAAATCCCTCTAAAAGTTACAGGTTATCAAATGTTTATATGCTTGTATAACGAAATAAGACGTAAAACGTTGGCTTAGATTGAAGAAATGAACGAAAAAATTGAAAAAATAAAAGAAGAAATAGCTGGTCATGTTATTGCTTCTAAAGAAAACCTTGAATCATTTAGGATTCGATTTTTAGGGTCCAAAAGCGTTGTTAAAGATCTCTTTTCGGATCTAAAAACGGTTGCAAATGAACAAAGACGTGAAATCGGACAACGATTAAATGCTCTTCGCCAAGAAGCACAAACACGTTTTGATCAAGCAAAAGAACAACTTGAGGACGCTGCTAGTGACGATGAAAAACTGGATCTTTCTCGACCAGGAGATAGTATTGAAATTGGAGCGCGTCATCCTCTTTCATTAGTTCGAAGTGAAATTATTGAGATTTTTAATCGTATTGGTTTTTCTGTTTCCGAAGGTCCAGAAATTGAAGACGATTGGCATAATTTCTCAGCATTAAACTTTCCTCCTGAGCACCCCGCAAGAGATATGCAGGATACATTTTTTATTCAGAAAGGGGAAGAAGAAATTGCTTTAAGGACACATACATCTTCTGTACAGGTTCGAGTTATGGAAAATTCAAAACCACCAATTCGAACAATTTCCCCAGGACGCGTTTATAGAAATGAAGCTATTTCGGCCAGAGCACATTGTTTCTTCCACCAAGTTGAAGGACTCTATATAGATAAGGATGTTTCATTTGCAGATTTGAAACAAACTTTGATGCACTTCGCCAAAGAAATGTTCGGTGAGAAGGCACAAATTAGATTACGCCCTTCTTATTTCCCTTTTACTGAGCCAAGTGCTGAAGTAGATGTTTCTTGTACCATCTGTAACAAAAAAGGATGTAATGTTTGTAAGTATACGGGGTGGTTGGAGATCTTAGGTTGTGGAATGGTTGATCCGAACGTATTAGACTCAAGTAATATCGACAGCAAGGAATATTCAGGATTTGCTTTCGGAATGGGTGTAGAACGAATCGCTCAACTGAAGTATCGCGTTAATGACCTCAGACTTTATTCTGAGAATGATGTACGCTTTTTAAAACAATTTACACCAGGAATATAATGGGTTGGTTTTCAAAAAAAGAAGAAGAAAAAAAATTAAACTGGATTGAGTTAACAACAGAACAGCAATTAGAAGAAGCCATTAATCGCTCTTCAGAAAAGCCTGCTTTGCTTTTTAAGCATAGCACTAGATGCAGTATCTCATCAATGGCGTTTAACGGGTTTCAAACAAGATGGCAGGGAGAAGAAGGAGACATTGATATCTATTACTTAGACCTTATTCGTTTCCGCAATGTTTCAGATAAAATTGCGGAACTTACAAATGTGATTCACCAATCTCCTCAAGTAATTGTACTTAAAAATAAAGAAGTTGTTTATACAGCAACACATTCTTCAATCAGTGCACATGATGCACTAAAATCTATTCAATAAAATATGAAGAAATACGTCATCATTGCTCTAGTCATATTGGCAGCCGTAGCGTTCCTAATCGTCCCCCTATTCGGAAATAAAATTACCGAACGTGCAACATTTGCCTTTAAAGACAATATTGCTGTTCCAATTGGTAGCTCTGCTAAATTAGAAATTTTACCCGGTCAGGGCATTGAAAAAATTGAGCTTCGATTAGGGAATGACGTAATTAAGACTTGGGAAGATGTTTCTGGAAATGTTGCCTATAATCTTGAAACAAAAAACATGAATTTGGGAGCAAAACAGCTCATCGTTCGTAGTTTTTATGGTGAAGATGATTTTGACAACGACCGTAGAATGCTTCGTATAGTTTCAGACATAAAACCAACAAGATTAACGGCCGTAATTGAAAAAGAATACCCTCACGACCCTCGAAACTTTACTCAGGGATTGGAGTTCTACAAAGGAAAGCTCTTTGAAGGAACTGGTGACCCTGGTCACACTGGACAAACGAAAATTGGAGAAATTGATCTAGAAACAGGAACGTTTAAAAATGATCAATTCATTAGTTTAGACGCCAATTATTTCGGTGAGGGAATCACCATTCTAAATGATAAGTTATATCAACTAACTTGGCAAAAGGGGAAGTGTTTCGTCTATGACGTAAACGCATTGGATCAAATTTCTATCTCTGAAGAATTTACCTATCTAGGAGAGGGGTGGGGACTTTGCAATAACGGTGTGTCCCTAATTATGTCTGATGGTTCTGAACACATTACGTTTAGAAACCCTGAAACTTTTGAAATTGAAAAAACACTTAATGTTTACAATCACCTTGGGCCAATTGTTAGTTTAAACGAACTAGAATGGATTAATGGAAGAATCTATGCAAATATTTGGCAAGGAGATGAAATTATTGTGATTGACCCAACATCAGGGAAGGTATTAGAGCGAATTGATGCCATAGATATCGTTATCAACGGTCGTGGAAATGGAGAAGTTCTTAATGGAATTGCTTATCAGGCTGAAGAAAATAAATTGTACTTGACTGGAAAAAACTGGCCAAGTCTATTTGAAGTTTCCGTGCAATAGTTTTCATTTTCAATGAAGAAAATATACCTCTTGTACTTGAATATCTCTTAATACACTCTTGTTTACTTCAAAAGGAGATGCTAACTTAGTAACGATCACATCTTTAATTGATCATATAATTTCGTGCAAATGGCAAATTATTCAAGAATAGAGGTAGCTGCAACAATGAAAAAGTTAGGAATGGTTCCATTGTTTTATCATCCCGACATTGAAATTGGAAAACAAATTCTTAAAGCATGCTATAAAGGTGGTGCTCGACTAATGGAATTTACGGCAAGAGGAGATTTTGCTTTTGAAGTATTCTCAGAACTGAACAAATACGCCCTCAAAAACCTCCCAGGAATGATCATGGGTGTTGGCTCTATCACTGACGCTGCTGCTGCATCTTTGTATATGCAAATAGGAGCGAATTTTATAGTAACTCCGTCCTTACGTGAAGACATTGCAATCGTTTGTAATCGAAGAAAGGTCCTGTGGTCACCGGGGTGTGGTTCATTGGCGGAAATTAATCGAGCAGAAGAACTTGGTTGTGAAATAATCAAATTATTCCCGGGATCCACTTATGGAGCAAGCTTTGTGAAAGCAGTCAAAGGTCCACAGCCCTGGACAAGTATCATGCCCACCGGTGGAGTTAGTACTGAAAAATCTAATCTGTCTGCTTGGTTTAATGCAGGTGCAACTTGCGTAGGAATCGGATCTAAGTTAATTTCTAATGATCTTATTGATGCCGGAGATTTCAACGCTATAACGAACAAGGTTGAAACAACACTCACCATAATTAGAGAGATTAGAGAATAGTTGTTTTTTCTTAATTGCCTTTATTATTAACGCGGCAAGACTTCCATATGATGTCAGAAATAAAGCATTTCTACTCTGGCTTAAACTGCGTAAATGGATCAAATTGATTCATTGTATTTACCTCGCGAACGGTACTATCTTCCACACGAATTATTCTTCCTGGATACTTTTCAATCATAGACATATCGTGCGTAGCCATCAATACCGCAGCTTTTTGTTCTTTTGCAACAGCAATCAATAATTGCATAATTTCTGCTGAAGTTTCTGGGTCAAGATTTCCTGTAGGCTCATCTGCTAAAATCAGAGACGGATTGTTTAGTAATGCACGAGCCACGGAAACTCGTTGCTGCTCCCCCCCTGAAAGAGCATGTGGCATTGAATTAATCTTGTCTTTTAAGCCAACCATTGTAAGTACTTCTTGCGCTCTTGAAAGCATAAGCTTCTTACTTTTCCAACCAGAGGCTCCCATTACGAAAAGTAAATTTTTTAAAATCGTACGGTCTGTCAATAATTGAAAATCTTGAAATACAATACCAAGACTTCGTCTTAGTTTTGGAATATCCTTTTGTCTCAAACGATTTATATCAAAGCCAACCACTGTACCTTCCCCCTCATATAAATTAAGTTCACCATATAATGTTTTTAGCAAACTACTTTTACCGCTTCCAGTCCTACCGATAAGATAAA
The DNA here is from genome assembly GCA_022448165.1 of Crocinitomicaceae bacterium. Classification (GTDB taxonomy): domain Bacteria; phylum Bacteroidota; class Bacteroidia; order Flavobacteriales_D; family Crocinitomicaceae; genus UBA4466. The sequence continues at coordinate 22,278 of JAKVAS010000005.1, forward strand.
CAAACTCGTCATTAGCAATGGATACATTGATATCCTTCAAAATGGAAACACCACTTTGTTGAATAACGCCTGATTTTATTTCGATGATTGTGCTCATATACAATTAAGTAAAGTTGGACAATAACTGGCATAGTTTATGGAACACCCTAAAATAATCTTAACAAAAAATCGTTTAAAACTTTCAAACGGTCTCTCCAAACCCCCATTCAAGTAGTTTAATTTTACTTGGTTAAAAGCAGCATTATAATGAGTAGATTTTTTCTAACCATAGCGTTTCTCTCGCACCTGTTAGTTTTCGGGCAAACCTCGGACAAGTATAACAGTGAATACGCAGAATTTTATCGAGCAGAAGACCTGTTCGAAAAGGAGCAATACGGCGCCGCTCGAATGGAGTTCCGTTCATTTATGAATAGTTTTGATCGTCCGAACGATCCGATGTACGTAAAGGCAGCCTACTATGAGGCAATATCTGCGTTGGAATTATATAACAACGATGCCATTCGTTTACTCGAAGAATTTAATCGTAATTATCCTGAAAGCATACACAAAAAAGGTATTTACTTTCGTCTTGGGAAATACTATTACTACAAGAGAAAATACGAGGATGCTCTTGTTTGGTTTAATAAGTTAAGTGCTCATGATGTCGACGCTGACGATCGCGAGGAATTCTACTTCAAAATAGGATATGCCAATTTCAAGGAAAAACAACTAGATGCTGCGCGAGATGCCTTTTATGAAGTAAAAGATGGTGTTACACAATATGCAAGTCCTGCGCTTTACTATTATTCGCACATTGCTTATCAGCACGAAAAGTACCAAATGGCATTGGATGGTTTCTTGAAACTTGAACAAGACCCCAAGTTTGGAAAGGTTGTTCCTTATTACATTGCGCAAATTTATTATTTACAAGAAAAGTATGAATTAGTTACTGAATATGCTTCCAAGGTTTCAAGCGATAGTAAATTAACCAATAAAAAAAGTATGGATCACCTTATTGGAGATGCATTTTATAGAATTGGAAAATATGATGAATCCGTTCCCTATCTAGAACGATACAATAAAGCCAAAGAAACTACACGAGAAGACGATTACCGTTTAGGGTATGCTTATTATAAAAGTGGGCATTGCGACAAAGCAATACGCATGTTTGATCGTGTGAAAAAAGAAAAAGATAGCTTAGCTCAAGTTGCTTACTATCATATTGGAGAATGTTTAATCAAGGCTGACAATAAAGTTTCTGCACGATCCGCATTTGAAGCTGCTGCGTTCATTGATAAAGACCCTGTCATTCAGGAAGATGCGCTTTACAACTATGCCGTTTTATCATATGAAATGGATATCAACCCATACGATGAAGCGGTTGAAGCCTTTGAAATGTACTTAGCGCGATACCCAAATTCAGAACGAAAAGAGGATGTTTACCAATACTTAGTAAACGTATATACAAATACAAATAATTATGCAAAAGCACTTACCTCTTTAGACAAATTACCAAATAAAGATGTTCGCCTTAAAACAGCATATCAACTAATTGCTTTCAATCAAGGTGTTAGTCGTTTTCAGAAAGCAAATTATCCAGGAGCCATTGAATCCTTTAAATTGGTCGACCTCTACCCCATCGATCCAATGCTTTCAGGAAAAGCCGTGTATTGGAAAGCAGATGCAAATTACCGTCTTCATAAATACGATAAAGCAATTCTTGGATATAAAAAATTCATTGGATTGCCTTCTACCCTTTCTCCCCAGTTGAAGCATGAAGCACGTTACAATATTGGATATTGTCATTTAAAAACAGCTGATGTTATTAGCAAAAAAATTGCTGCCGAAACGAATGAGGATCGCAAAAAAGCTCTCATTGCACAACGTGATATTCCGCTCAGCAAGTCGTCAGAGGCGTTTAGAAGCTTCGTGAAAGATCGACCCGACGGAGGACAAAAAACGGCAGATGCATATATGCGCATTGGTGATGCGTACTTTGTGCAGAAAAAGAACAATCTAGCCATCGACTATTATAAAAAAGCATTGGTGCTCAAGTCGGGATACGAAGATCAAGCTTTATTTTATATCGCTACCACTTATGGTTATACTCCGGGGGGGGCGAACAACAAAATCACTCATTTGTTAGACATCATTAACAACTATAAAAGCTCTAAATACTTACAGCAATCCGTTTACAACGTTGCAGATAGTTACAAATCACAAACAAAATACACTAAAGCCAAACAATATTTCAATCAAATTATTTTTGATTATCCAAGTTCAAACCTTGTTGTTACATCACGAATCAACGTGGCTGATATCAACTGGAAAGAAGGAAATATCGCGCAAGCTGAAATGGAATATCTTGATATTCTTGAACAATACGGCAAGGACAATAATGTTTGTAAAACTGCAGCTGGTCAATTAAAGGATTTGTACCTGTCTCAAAATGAACAGGAAAAAATTGAACAACTAGCAAACGATTATGCATGTATTGAGCTAAACGCTACAGAACAAGAAAATTTATATTACTTACCTGCAATCGAAGCATATAATGATAGTATAAAGCCATCAGAAGAAAAATACCAGGATGCAATCGCCAAATTCAATAAATACCTAAACAAGTTTCCAGAAGGGCGCTACGAGTTTGATGTTAAGAACTACCTAGCAGACTGTCACTTCGAATTGGGTGAAGTGGAAACCGCCATTAGTCTATACCGTGAAACTTTAGAAGGACCAAACACTGGGTTTACAGAAGAGGCTGCGCTTCGTGTTTCCAAGCATCTATTTAATAACGGATTCTATGAAGAGTCTATTCCATATTATGGTAGACTGGAACAAACAAGTTCTAACCCTGAAATTATTTTCAATGCTAAGCTCGGTTTAATGCGTGCAAATTATCTCATCGAAAATTGGACAAATGCTTCCAATTATGCAGATCAAGTATTGAAGAACTCTCAAATAAACAATGAGCTTGAGCTAACCGCTTACTATGTAAAAGGAATGTCGAATTACAACATTAACAAGTACGGAGAAGCAAAATCAGCTTTAGAATGGGTTGTGAATAACACAACAACAGAGCGTGCTTCAGAGGCGAAGTTCTCCATTGCGGAAATGCACTACAAGCAACAACAATTTGATCATGCAGAAAGCGAAGTAAATAAGTTATTAAAAATGAAGCCATCCTTCAATTACTGGGTAGCAAAAGGAATGATTCTAAAATCTCGTGTTTATGTCGCCCAAGACAAGTTATTTGACGCGGAATCAAACTTAAAATCAGTAATTGATCACTATCCTGTTTCTGATGATGGAATTTTAAACGAAGCCGATGCACTTTGGAGTGAATTAATGCAGTTGAAAGATCAACCAAAGAATCTCGAAGAAGAAGAAGAAACAACCATAGAAATTAACGGAGAAGCAAATTAAGATGAAAAATATAATCACCATAATATTTGTCGTAATCACATCTGTTTCTTTCGGACAGGATGTTGATCACACACTTCACGGAACTGGACAACGACATGTTGAGCCTGCCTACCGAATTGCTACATCACCAACGATTATCGACACTGTAATCCCAACTCCGATGGTAAAATATCCTTTGTTGGTATTAAAATACGAAACAGAAACAGAGGTTGAGATGATTAATCCTGCGTCAATTAAAACAACGGAAAATCTCAGTCAATTGTACAATACATACATTAAAATGGGGGTGAGCACAGAGTTCATGCCAATTGGAGAAGTATATTTTGACGCAAAACGCTCCCGTAAATATTTATATGGAGCCCATTTGAAACACCTAAGCTCTTTTGGAGATATTAGAGGGTTTGCTCCTGCACAGTTTGATAGAACACGCTTCAATACATACGGCGCTATTAATGAACGTAAATATACCTTGCGTGGAGACATTCATTACAACAATCAAGGTTTACATTATTATGGAATTTCTGACACTCTTGGTTTATCTAAGGATAGTATTGCACAACGTTACAGCGACTTCGGAATGGAAGCCTCATTCTTCGGACATAAAAAAGACAGTGCGAACATCAATTACATTGTTGGCGTGGAATACAATAATTTCTCGTCAAAGAAGCCATTAACGGAAGGTCGTGATGATTGGAGAGCTAGCGAAAACTTCTTTGGTATTTCTTCTAGTGCTTGGTATAAACTAGGTGAAGAAGTATACGCTGCCGATTTCGATATCCACTACAACGGATACAAATACGGAGTTGCTGATTCTATATATTCAAATGTTCAAGATTCAGGAATTGTGATGAACAACACCATCGTGAGTTTACGCCCACACATCACAACTCGCTTAATGAATAATCGCTTTAAGGCAAAAGTTGGGTTAAACTTCACTATAAATTCACACAACATAACTCAGGCTCATATCTATCCATTGGCAGAATTAAAATACAGTATGTTCAATGATATTTTCATCCCTTACGTTGGGCTTCGAGGAGGAATGAAACAAAACACATTTAAAAACTTAAGTTCAATTAATGAATTTATTTTACCAAATGTCAACATGTTGAATGAAAATAAAGCAATTGACTTTTATGGAGGGATCAAAGGAACATTGAGTAAGCAAATTAGCTTTAATGCGGGAATAAGTTTCGCTAATGTGAAAAATCGAGCAATGTTTGTCACAGATACAACGTTTTCAATCGGTAATAAATTCAATGTGATTTTTGACACAATGAACATTACAACTATCGACGGTTCAATTTCTTACCAACTAAAAGAAAAGCTTAAAGTTGACGCCATCGCTAGGTTCTATTCATACAACGTTTTAAATAACTCTTATGCTTGGAACCTTCCGAATTTAGAAGTAACACTTCGAGGATCATATAATTTGTTTGATAAATTCTTATTCAACCTAGACCTAAACGTTGAACAAGGAAGACGCGCTTTGGTATATGCTCCAGGAACTGATGTAACACTTGAAAACGGTCAATATATACAAAAGCTAAACTTCATTACAGACGTAAACCTTGGTGTTGAATATCGCTATAATCAACGTATTTCCGCATTTGTTCAGTTTAACAACATCGCCTCTCAGCGATATGCTCGTTGGTATAATACACCTGTTCATGCATTCCAAGCTGTTGGAGGAGTAACCTTTAGACTGTAAAGTAATTAGAAATTGCCTTATTTCTTAGAAGAACTTCCTAATTACGAATTGTTGCTGAAGCTGAGAAGTTAATTATAGAATCTATTCAGTAGTTTATTAGATACAAAAGTGATTTTAATAATTCTTATTGTTTTATATAAATCATTTACCCTCTCTATTTCCTTTAATTCCCGAGTATTTATGTATTCCTATTTTTGTATAAAATTCCGAAATTGGGAAAAATTAATCAAGACAAAAACGTCTTAACCCCTATTTTTAAAGGTATGGGGCTTTTTGGCACGATTTTCAAGTAACCTATAATATACGATCAACATTTAGTGTAATTTAAGATTTAACCTAAATGGCAAGGGAGTATAACAAATGAACTTAAAAATATTACGCCTACTTTTTTACAATTTAATAGAACAAGGATATAGCGAAAAATTAATTTCTTGTAAACTACGTTATCGTTTTTCATTTATGAGGGTTGATGATAAACATATAGAAGTTTCTTCACACAGGAGTATCAATTTTTCAGCTTGTACGGCTTGAGAGGTGGTTTCCTTCTTTGTTCTATTGATAAACAAACGACTGTTTGAAAAGTATTTCAAACAGTCGTTTTCCATTTATAACAAAACTATTCTGCGTTCAACAACAATTTGCCGTACATAGCATAAAAAAACAGCTGTCTATCAAGACAGCTGTTTTCATGCGCTTCACATTTTTTGCAAAGACACATCATCTAACCCTACCACTAAAAAAGTATGACTTGAACGCAGACATTTCCATACATTTCTTTTCCCAATTCCATGCATCCTTCAATGCATCCTTCACAGACCGTTTAGAAGACCAGTTCAATAATTCCTTTGCTTTATTCGTGTCTGCAAATATCTGTTCCATGTCTCCTTTTCTTCTACGCCCCATTTTCCATTCTAAATCCTTTCCGCTAACTTCCTCAAACGCATCAATTATCTCCAGGACACTCTTTCCTTTTCCAGTACCAAGGTTAACAACCTCGTGTGTTTTTTCTGTTTGTTTCATCAACCATTCTATTCCTACAACATGAGCTTCAGCAACGTCGCATACATGCACATAATCTCTAATACATGTACCATCCGGCGTGTTATAGTCGTTTCCAAAACAGTTAAAAATTCTATTTTTCTCATTGCTGTTTGAGTAATGAACGGAACCAAATTATTCGGACACCCTTGTGGTAATTCACCAATATGACTTGATGGATGCGCCCCAATTGGATTAAAATAGCGCATACACAACACGTTCAAGTTAGGATTAGCCTTAACAACGTCCTGTAAAATTTGCTCGCCAATTCTTTTAGTAGTCGCGTATGGAGACTGCCCTATTCCAATTGGTGTTGACTCAGTAACAACGTTATTCGTTTTAGACACATCATAAAGCGTACACGATGAAGAAAAAATAAAGTTTTGAACGTTGTAGGCAATGGCTAATTCGACAACCGTAAGAAGTGTCCCTAAATTATTCCGATAATATTTCAAAGGAACTTCAACCGACTCTCCTACTGCTTTATACGCAGCAAAGTGAATGATTCCTTCAAATAAATATTTTTGAAAAATAGACTTAACAGCTCCATAGTCAGTCAAATCTATTTTATAAAAACAAATTTTCTTCTTTACAATTTTCTCAATTCCTTCAATAATTCTTTCTTCAGAGTTTCTAAAATCATCAATGATTATTGGGTTGTACCCCTGTTGAATCAATTCAACAACCGTATGTGATCCTATATATCCGGCTCCACCCGTTACTAGTATATTCATATTTAACTTATTTATTGGCAATGGTTAATTATTAATGCTATTAATACCGGAACCACAATAAATGCCGCAACCCTAACCCTGCGCACTCTCAATTCTCGATATTGCTTTGCTTGCTTTTGATGAATCTTTTTTGTCTTAAGGTTTGATTGTATCTCAATAACTAGATTATCTAAAAACCCCTCATCTTCTTTCGATAAATAGTTCACTGCTCCAGTCTGAAGAACCTTCGTTGTAATCAGTTTATCACGCTGTCCAGATATCATAATTATAAATGGCATTTTCTTTCGTAAACTCAGCCTCTTTATAAAGTCTAGCCCATTCATGTTATTTTTATCTTGAGAGTCCAAGTAATAATCCAAAAGAATAATGTCGGGGTTATAGATGTCTAGCTTTTCAAGGGCCGCCTCAGCTGAATCAAATGGCAACACTCTAGCTTCTAATTCCAGCTCTAGAATATGCTTTATGGTTTCAAGAATAATCTTGCTATCCTCAATAATAAATATACAGGCTCCTTTCATTTCAAATTTGATTTAAGTAGTTGATTATTGCCTATTTCCCTATTCTTTTTCGCAATTGTTTTTCGCCATAAGCTGTGGTGCTTTCTGAAAACCAAAAATTGTAATAGTCCATAAAAGCTAACACAGCAAAGAATTAGCGTAACAAGACTTGCAAGAAATTTATCTGGATTTAGCAATAAAAATGCTGTCAGAATTAATGTCAAATTCAGGGTGAAAATTAAAGCAACAATCTTTCTATGTGACCACCCTAATCGTAACAATACATAGTGAAAATGATTTCTATCTGCCTTAAATGGTTTTTTAGTAATGACGTATCTTCCTAAGAATAATCGAACCATGTCTACACAACAGAAAATAATCAAAGCAACCCCCACAATTGAAAATTTAGGATCGCCCGCTTCTGTTACTTTTAACACACCGACAGAAAGATAAGTTCCGATTAAAAGAGAACCTGTATTTCCCATAAAAATCTTCGCCGGTTGAAAATTATACACTAAAAAAGATGCAGAAACCCCAATCATAGCCATACTTAAATAGAGGTAAGAAAGCTGTCCTTGTAGGTAAAATATAATTGTCAAAACAATACTTGACGCAAAAGTAATGCTGACCAGCAAACCGTCTATACCATCTATCAGGTTGACAGCCTTAACAACACCTAAAATGAAAAGTACAGTCAAGGCGAGGTCTAAATAATGTGGTGGGCTTATTCCCACAATTAACTCTAAAATAGGCGTAACAGAAAAGCCTAATAGATACAGACAAACAGCGATAAGCCCCTGAAAGACAAATTTCATTTTTGATGATAAATCCATTCGATCATGCACAAAGCCTAATATTCCAGACGCGCCAATCAATGAACAAAACAATGTTACTTCCAAGTTTCTGGCAAAGCCTATTGCGAATAATAAGCCCGAAAAGAAAACAATTCCTCCCATTGAGGGAATCGGCGATTTATGCACTGACCGATTATTGGGAACATCCAATGTCTCGGACCTTTTCAGAAACCTAATTAATAATGGTATAGACACAATTACAACTAACCCAGTTAGAATCATTGTCCAAAAATGAAATATAAGGTCTTTCATAGTTATTTATTATTTAAATACTTATCAGTGTTTTGCTATTATTTGTTCAAAATCACCTGAACGCAATCGAATACGATCAAGCTCTCCTAATTTTGGAACATTCATTTTATGCGCATATTCAAATCTCAGCCATTCTATGAGATCGTCATATTGCTCAGCAATTCGTTTCCAAGTGTATTCTTTATGTGAAATTAGGAGCATCGCTTTTTTATTCTTGATGTATTCCTTTTCAAGCGTAGTCTTAATTATTGCTTTTAATTCATTTTCACTCCCAAAGTAAAGTGCTTGCGCTTTCGTTGTTTCTCGATTAAAAGAAACGTTAAACGAAATAACAGGCAAGCCTAAGCACATCGCCTGTACCAAAGAGGGGTTTGTTCCTCCCGCCTCGCGTCCATGAATGTAAGCTTTCGCATTTCCTCGTAAAAAATCAATCTCCTCCAATTCATAAATCGGGTTCAATAATTGAATATTACTTAAGCTCCCATATTCTTTATACAGTGCCTTTCCAAACTCACTTTTCGACCAATCTCCTACTATTACGAGCTGTTCTTTTTCTACTGAAAATGTACGAAGGATGAGTTCGATATTATTTTCAGGTTCAATTGGTGCAACTTTTATGAAGTAATCATTATTTACAAAGGGATACTTGTTCATTAGCGCTTCATTGCTTCTATCTACAGTTTTATGATTTCCTCCATAAGGGATAACTTTACTTACAGTTCCATAATACATGGTTGTATATCTCTGGATTGCCTTGTTATCAACTACATCTACATGAGAGTAACGAATTGCAAAGCCTTCGCTCAATCGTAAGAACCACTTTGCCAACCTTCCCCATTTCTTTCGTCGCCACTCCAAACCATCGATATTAACAATGATTTTTTTTCTAGTAAAAAGTCGAACTAATGGAAGCATTGTACATCCAGAAACACCTAAAATCAAAAGTGTGTCCGCATAAAATAAAGCTCGAAAAATTGCGATGTAATAATACAACACACCCTGAAGTCCATTTGCCTTTAATGGAATAAACTTCAATCTAGCCCCTTTATAGCTGGACTTTCGCTCACTGCGCTTAAGATCTTTTGTACTGCAAAACACCGTTATCTCATATTTATATGATAGCTGCTCTACCAGGTTTTCTGTAAGCGTTTCAAAACCCTCATGATTTACTGGTATTCCGACGCTTCCTATAATTGCTAACCTTTTCATACTCTTAATTTGATTTAACTTGCTTAAATTTCGTTCCAAACCCCGAAAACACTGATATACAAGGGGGTTTCAATTTCAATATATTCTCATTTTGGGTCAGTTATTCTATAATTGACCCGCCTATTCTGCCGATGAATTGCTCTCCAATTTGATTGGAACCTCTCTAGAGTGAATTTATTTTCAAATACTTCCTTTGCTTTCATTCCCATTTCTTTCACTCTTGATTTTGACTCAATCATTTCTATGAGTACTTGAGCAAATTGATTAGAGTCATTTGGAGGAATTAAAAAACCATTGGAACCATCCGTTATCATCTCAGCAGCACCGCTATTTTTTGTGACAATTACAGGCTTTTCTGCAGACATTGCTTCCAATACTGCAATAGGAAAAGAGCCATTCATTAAAGATGGTACTATGCATACATCTGCCTTATTCATCTCAGTGCGGATGTCATTACAAAACCCTTTCATTGATACAACCGATTCTAATCCGGCTTCTTTAATTTTTTCAGCCAACGATTCTAATAGATGTTCTTTTCCAAGAGGAGTTCCTCCAACAATTACAAACTTTGATTTTTCCAAGGTTACCCGTGGAATTTGAGAAAGTGCCTCTATCAAGTACCATTGTCCTTTCTTTGGGATTATTCGTCCAAAAAGGTAGAAGGTTAAACGTCCATGAACTTCTTTTTCGTCGGCCAATATTGAGGGTATTCCATTGTGAATGCAATAACTCTTTGAACTGATACCTGGTACGATTCGCGCTAAACTATTCTCCGTTGCTTTGGAAACACATACTATGTAATCACTGTACTTATTAACGAAATTTGCCATTGTCCATGCAGCTAGCTTTGGGCGCTCTATAATTTCGTGAACATGTACAAAGCTTCTTACCTTCAGTTTTTTTAAGGTTCGTAATAAAAAAAAACATGATAGTGTGTTTACATAGGCTAAATCAAATTGGTGTTTTTGATGTTCATTTCGAAACCATTTTTCGAATGACCAATAGCTTGTCAAGCATTTAAAAACTCCCTTTATAGAAAATAGTGCCTGATAAAAAATTGGCATTTTCGGCTGTATAACAATCAATACATTTTTGACATTTTGCTCAATATATTCTATTAACGGCCCATCTTTCAGTAAGTAAACAATTTTCAATTTATTCTTTGGAAAAGATTGAAGCGCATTTACTAAAATTCGATCCGCACCATACAGTTCACAGGAAGGGTGAAATACAACGATCGTTTTCATAATGTTTTTTAATTAAATTCTTTCATAATATTTTTTCCTTTAACCTCTCATGCGAAAGGTCTCTTATGGCGATATATGGCTTGATAATTGAATTTTATCCAAAAAAAAAGAGCTGCTTCTAAGAAAATAGCTTTGTGTTTTTTCGTGTATTTCCAACTCAATAGAAGTTCGAATTAACTCGATCAACTTTATTACAATGTCATTATTTTATAACCTAAGCTATTTGTTGAATGTCCTGTAAAATTTCACTGACGGTAGTTGATAAATTGTCATTTCGATGAATCACGTACCTCGCTCTTTTTTTGTCTCTAGAAAACTCATCGAATAGTGTCAAGTATTTCTTTGTAAGTATAGCGTTGTGGGAAGCATTTTTTTCCTGTTTACGTTTAGCTATTATCTCTGGATCAGCACTGAGGAAAACATTTAAAGATGGTTTTAAAATGAATCGATACAACCATTTGGCAAACTTTCTATTCACCCTTAGGTTTGTTCGTTGAGGATGGTTTATCAAATCAAAATAATAGCGATCATACAATACTATTTTTCCGGCCAAAACATAGCGTATATAAACATAGAATTGACCAAATAAATAATCAAAATAGTAATATGAAAAGCGCATATAAGAGCCTAAAATGGACGTCCCTATAACAGGTTCTCTATCTAAATTCGAGGCGTTCGCTTCCATTCTTTGCGAACCTCCATACTTAAATGCACTTAAAGTTGGTAACATTTTAGGGCGATAACGCATCAAAACGACCTCTCTTCTATACTTCTTTTTAAGCTGTTCTTTAACGGTTTCAATTACTGTTGATTTCCCAATTCCATCCACACCACTGAAAGTCAGTATAAACCCTCTACGTCGTACCCTTTCTGTTAGAATATCCAAAATGTATTGAGCTTTAGCTACTAAGCGCTTCAAAAATGATGGTCTTAAATCTTTATTCAATTTCTTATTAAAAGCAACTTTACAAACCCTAAATGCTCTTAACAAATCAGTCATGTTTGAAAATTCAAGTCCATATTTTTTAAAAAAATATCTTAATGTTCTTAATTGATTTTCCCTTTCTGAATTTTCAAACCGCTCAAAATGCCTCTTCGGTACAGGAGAATTACTTAACGTATAAAACATCAATACATATTCAGCATCATGATGTAATGCAGGCACAACAACTCCATTTCTATTCACCTTAGACTCAGATAAAAGCTCATTTATATCCATAAAACGCACACCCTTTCGTTTAAAATCATAAATGAAGTCAATACTCAAATAACCACTATCATGAAAGAATAGTTCCAAAGTTGTCATGAAAGACTTCTTGATACATTTAAAGCGCTTTACATCTTTATGATTAGTACAAAACCTGATTGTTTTTTGAAGGTCATCGGAATGAAGAGCGATCTCGAAATCAGACGCTACAGGAAGAGCTGACAAGTCTACTTCGTTAAATTTCAAAAAAGAATGCTGTACCTTTCCTAAAAAGGAGCCAAACTTAGAAATAAAGCCCTCTCTATTTTCTACTTCTTTTGGTAAGACATAAAGCATAGCTTCTTTCCAAACCGATAATTCATGTGCTGATATACTCTCATCAGAGTTTTCAAGTTTTGTTAAGTATAATTTCCGAGAAATAATGTACAGTAAGTACATTTGAATGTGTCTTTTTACATTGATCGAATATTTCTGAATCTCATTTTGAATTACTTCTCGAGATTCAATCGTAAAATTAATACGTGCATAAATTTGATTAAAATTCCACTTTTTGAGTTGTATTCCTGTTTGAAAATGATAATGGAACAGGTCAAACAAAAGAGGAGCTGATTTTATTGATGTTTCCCAATCGTAAATAAACAACTTACCTTCTGACAAGTACATGTTCCATGGAGTAAAATCGCCATGCGCCAATCCCGTTGAAAATTTATAGTCATTTGGAATATCATTAAACACTTTTAAAAGAAGATTTTCAATGCTTGTCCTTTCTTCACTTTCAATAGAGATACAATCATTAATGATCCGTTTACCAAATTCAGATTCATCAAAGCGCATTTCAGACCTCGACAAATCAGAAATTTCTACAAGCGCATTGGCATGCTGTTCAAGGAACAGGCTGGTTGGTTTTTTATTTTCAGCACTCAGTTTCGATATTGTAATTACTCCTTTATACCCCGTAGACCTTGCACAAGGAACCTTAATGTTTTTAAAGGATTTTCTTTCTAAATGAAAAAGTATATTTGCTTCATTTTCTATATTCCTTTGAGAATTTTTACTCATTCCAAATTTAAGGAAATGCGTACTTTTCTTTTTTGTTACTAGAGCTACGTGAATCGTTCTTTCAACCCCTGGTTTTGCCATGAATATTGAAAAATCATCAAAATTCAAATTTTTCGGCCCTATCTCAATACAATTAAAAGAATTTGAGTGAACTGTCATTGCTTTTGATATAAACCCATCTAATCGAGTTATTGCAAGAAAATGAAACCCTAATCTCATTAACTTCCCTCGTTTTGTAGAAGTATCATAGAAATCAATTATAGATTTCATTTGACCTTTTGGGTAAACCCATCGTATGGATCCATTTATTCTAATGAATCTAAATTCTCTTTTAAACGCCCTCTTTATCCCTTTTGAGGACCCAAACTCTATAATTCGTTCATATTTATCATATAAATCTGATAATTGTGCACTATCACCTGTAATTAATGCGTGATTGTCTAATTGCTTCTCTCTCTTTTGAAAAGGACTATTTTCAAACCGATCACTCGTATCGATTATGTGAACTTCAGATGTTTCAGGAATAAATAGCTTTCGTAGAACTTCTAAATCTTTATATGAAACCTTCTTCATGATTATCGTTTTCAAAAGAAGTCTCAGAATTATGCCGTATTATGCCACAAAAGGAAAACTGCCCATACATAAAGAGATACAGGGCTAACACACTGAAAAATAGTTCGTTTTCACATTTCTTGTTTGGGATCAAATTCTCATTTTGAGAAAAGGTTGTCATTAAGAATTTACTCCTAAAAAATTCTTTTCACAACCAATCCCACCTAACAGACCTAATAATCCAGCTAAGAATTTAATTAGTGTTCTGTTGGGGGCATTGGTAGTATAGTCTCATTATAGGGTTATATAACAGGGTAAAATGAATCATAAGTTTACATTGATTAAGACTTTAAACAATTGTAATGGGCTTATCATCCACCTATAACCAATACCGTAATTTTTTTTGATCTATTAGATACTAAATGTTTTTTTCATTTATTTCAAAAATCTCCATAGCAAAGAAGTCAAAGTGAATTAAATCGACCTGACTTATAAGTTATTTGTTAGGAATCTCTATTTTATTAAAAACCAACCCTTTAACTTTTCAATTCTATTGTTTCTCCACATCTTTTTTTGATTCTGAATAGCCTTATCCATCATTACCAACAACCGAGTCATTGCATGTTGTTCCGTTTTTTCTATATAATCAATTGCGCCGTATTTTAGTGCATCTATTACTACATCCATATTCTCTTGAGCTGAAAGAAAAATCACCTGAATTAAAGGGTCAGCAGACTTAATTTCCCTAAGCACATGAAGCCCGTCCATTTGGTCAAGCATATGGTCAAGAATTACAATATTTGGTGATGCTCCCTTATAATCTAAGCACCCTTTTCCCGTATCAAATAGTTGAATATTTTTGTACCCGTCATTAACGAGCGTATTACGAATCAATTCTGCATAAAACTTATCGTCCTCAACAATAAATATTTTAATCTCAGTTGTTTTCATAATTGTTCAATTTCTCGTTCAATTATATCTTATCAAAATTGTTCCAACAACTAAAAACCCCTTATTTAAAGGGGTTTATCAAGTAAAGACGTGATTTTATCTCTAAAAATGAAACAGCTTTCTCAGTTTGAGAAAGCTTGATTCAGTTCAATAATAACCGCTTCAAGTAATGGTATCAGTTCAAGCGCTCGATTCTTTCTATCTTCAAATGTAAAATCATCCATCTCGATACTTCTAACAATCACAACAATATCATTTGTACATATATGTGCTGCCGCCGCCTTCATCGTATGTGCAATCGTTTTAAGCTGATCTTCGTTTTTCTCTGTGATAGCTTTATAAAAAGACTCAATATTCAATTTTGTTTCCTCCACAAATAAATTGACCATTCGCTTTTGAAAGACTTCATCTCCTCTTGTTATGGAGTCAATTCCTTTCCTATTAATCCCAGATTTCAATTTGTTTTTAAATGGAATGATTGGTTCTGCCAACAAGTATTTCGTAAGTATTTTATAGAAATCGTCTTGGGAGAAGGGTTTACTCAAATAATCATTCATTCCCGCTTCTTTACATTTTTCAGTTTCACCTTGAATTGCATTCGCGGTAAGTGCAATAATAGGAACCTTTGTTAGGTTTAGTTCATTTCTTATAATCTTCGAGGCTTCAATTCCGTTCATAATTGGCATTCTAATATCCATCAAAATAAGATCAAACTCTTCCGTTTTAAGCAATTCGACAGCTTCTTTTCCATTAATTGCCTCCACAATAACACACCCCCAGTTCCCTAAAATAGTATTGACCAAAAAACGATTAACTTCTGCATCTTCTACCACTAAAATCCTATATCCTTCAAGACTTTTAGGCCCGCCAATGTTTGATGAGCTTCTATCTTCTACAGGTAAATTTGTTCGTTCAAAACTTAGGTTGAACCTAAACTTTGATCCGACCCCTAACTCCGAAGACACTTTTAACTCCCCTCCCATATTTTCGATAATCCCATTGGCTATTGCTAAACCAAGGCCAGTACCATTTTCCGACGACGTATTCGTATTAGATGCTTGTTCAAAAATATTAAAAACCTTCTCAATATCTTCTTCAGGAATCCCCACACCAGTATCGGCAACTTCAAATGAATAAACATCAAACTCTTTAGTACTCGATATTAATTCTATTTCTAATGTAATCGAACCGACTTCTGTGAATTTAACCGCATTTCCAATTAGGTTAAAGAGTACTTCCTTTAATCGTGTCGCATCCAAAAGATAATTTCTATTTGGAATGAGTCCATCAATAAAATTCACTGAAAGTCCCTTCTTTCTCCCAATTACAGAAAAACTCCGATGAATGTGTTCCATCACTTCAGATAAATCTGTAGGCTCCTTAACACGTTCAAGTTTTCCTGATTGTATTTTTAAGAGATCAAGTATTTCATTAATCAGACAAAGTAAATTATCTCCTGAAGCCATTATTGTTTCCAAGTATTTACGTTGAGTAGGCGTTGGAACGCTATTTAACATTAACTCGGAAATTCCAATAATCGCATTTAGAGGAGTTCTAATTTCATGGCTAATATTCGCTAAAAACAAATCTTTTGCTTCTAAAGAGCGTTCCGCTATTGCTTTGGCTGCTCTAAGCTCCTCTTCTAGGTTTTTCTGAAAGGAAATGTCAAGATGGATGCCTACAGACCCCATTATTACACCGTTTTCATTATAGTAAGGTGCTCCACTAACCAAGACCCATACCTCTCCTCCACCTTTCTTTTGTAGTTTTACTTCGTACACTTCCGAATCTCCTTCTAAACGCTCTTGGTTACGAATTTTCATTCGTTCTTCTTCCTCTTTAGAAAGAAAATAACTTGCTGCATCTTTTCCGACTAATTCTTTATTAGTATATCCCGTAAGCTTAGAAAATTTAGGATATGCTTTTATAATTTTACCATTTCGGTCTACCTCAAGTAAACCTAATTCCATATTTTCAATGATACTTCGGTACTTTTCTTCACTGAGCATCAGTGATTTCTCAACACGCTTTCTATCCGAAATATCTCTAGCTAGAACATTAAATATGCCTCCCTCGGAAATCGACAAGTCAACCGTTTGACCTAACCATACTTCTTTTCCTTCAGCATTTATTACAGGAAATTCAGTATAGGTAGATTGCAGCTTTTCTTGTAGTTGAAACTTATAAAATCCATTTACTCTTTTTCGATATTTTTCCGCAACGAAACGTCTGAAGTTGGACCCTATCAACTCTTCTTCAGTATATCCAGAAAACCGAAGCATCATTCCGTTTGCATAAGTAATTCTTCCTTCAGTATCGCATGAATAGATTAAATCCGTTGCATTTTCTACCAAATTTCGATAGACCCGCTCTCGGTCCTTTATTTCAATTATTTGCCTTCTTAATTCTGCTTCTTGATTATCTCTTATAGTTACTAGCTCTTGATTCGCTTGAAATAACTCCAAAGACTTCTCTTCAAGAATACGTTCTGCTTCTTTTCGCGCTTCTTTCTCACGAGCCAATTTCCGTTTTAAGCGTTCAAGTTCACTCACTAATCAAGTTTAATTAAAAAGTTAACAGCCAAGTCGTTCTCAGTTATTCTTGTCATTTTAACCTGGCCTTCATTCTTAAACTGTTTTAAGCAACCCTGAATTAGTCCTAATGCTAACTCACCAAGGTCTAAATCCGAGTAATATATGATTTCAAATTTTTTATCATCAATTCGTTTTGTTTCAAAGTTTGGAAGCTTCGCTTCTGGATATATTTTCCTCACTTCTGTTCTAATTAATTCTTTTGCTTTTTCTAAAAAATCAAACAGTGTGTCTGTGTTTGCAAAAATTGAAGGGTACAATATGGTAAAAGACTCTAATAAATAGAGTCCAAAAAATTGGAAAATATTAGAAACTTCTTTCTTCGTTCTTTTAGATAAAGCAGAAACCATTTTTAATAGATCAGACTTAGGGTACATGCCAATTGAAGTATAAATACCATCTAGCCCAGATTCCTCAATAACTTCTTCAAGTATTTCATCTCCAAACTCTTTTTCAACCATCTCTAGAAACTCTGTAAATATCACGCCTTTCATTCGATCTCCTTTAATAATCGGTAAATAGATGATTTTCCTATTCCTAAGCGTTTAGAAACTTCAGGAATGTTTTGATTCATTTCGTCTAAACATTGCAAAATGATTCGTTTATTCATCTCCTTTAATGTTAGGTTTTCTAGTAGAATAGAACTCATAGACCCGCCTCCCATAAAGGTAATATCGTGAGCTTTAATCTCCCCCCCTTCACACATTACCGACGCTAACTCAATCACAGACTTCAATTCTCTAACATTACCTGGATATGAATGATTCATCATTTTTTTTCGAGCCTCTTCACTAATCGTAATCATATTTTTCTTTGGTAAAGCTTCATCAATAAAATGTTTAGCCAACACCAATATGTCTTGTTTTCTATCTCTCAATGTTGGTATTTTTATTGGCAACCCTACTAATCGATAAAACAAGTCCTGTCTAAAGGTTCCTTTTTCCACTTCCGCAGTTAAATCTTTATGTGTTGCACAAATAATCCTACAGTTTATCTGAATCGGTTTGTTTCCACCCACACGTTGCACTTCTCTCTCTTGTAGCACACGTAATAGCTTTACTTGACTATTTAGGTCCAACTCTCCTACCTCATCAATAAATAATGTTCCTCCATTCGCCTCTTCAAACTTGCCTATTCTTAACGATGAGGCTCCTGTAAACGCCCCTTTCTCATGTCCGAACAACTCACTTTCAATTAGCCCTTCGGGTATTGCTGCAATATTAACGGCTACAAATTTTTTCTTACTAAAAGCCGAGTTGTAGTGAATTGATTTTGCTACAACTTCCTTACCCGTACCTGTTTCTCCAGTGATTGAAACATTGATAGAAGATCCTGCCGCCTTTTCAAGTAGCTTAAACATCCCTTTAAAGTTGGGACTATTACCTACTAGAAACTTCTCAAACTTGTATTTCTTATTTACTTCATTTTGAAGCTCTTCCACCTTACCTTTAAGTTGCTGTTGTTCTTTAATTTTTGACACTAAATTCCAAAGTCGCTCCTTGGTGTCAACATCTTTCATTAAATAGTCATATGCACCTTCTCGAAACAGCTCAACGGCAACCTCAAGCTCTTCCTGTCCAGAAATAATAAGCACTTCTGTATCTGGAGACTCTTTCTTTATAAATTTTAGTAATTCTAAGCCGTCTGAGTCTGGAAGTTGATAATCAAGCGTAATTAAGTTCGGTCGAGAAAAAAGAGCCTTCTTTAATTCTTTTCCTGATCGAACTACTTCAACTTCATATTCAGGAATTAATTCTAATTGGTAGCTCAAAAAGTCTGAGTACCATTTATCATCTTCTGCAACAATAATTCTGAAAACTTCCATGGTGTGGTTTTTCTCAATTTAAGAAAAATTCTCTAAATAAGAGAATTACGTCGCGGAAATTATTTCTTAATTGTACAACCTTACCTTGTTATCTTGCATACTAAAGGTCTCATCGAATAAATCGTACTTTCCATAATTATAAACCAATCCGTCTAAAAATTAGACTGTTTCAGCACAACAATTGTTTTATTTAGGAGCTATAGAAAATTTCTCCCTCTTCTACCAAATCGTTCCCGCGCATACGCAAGAATAACTGTATTAGTGCCACAACATCCTTTTCGCAATATACTTTTATTCGTTCAAGGTCATTTTCCTCAAAATAAACACGGGCTACATCAGCTCCAGAAATATCATCCTTTGGAGTAGGAATATTAAACACATCACATAAAAGAGCTAAAGACGTATAGGCTTTAAAATCTCCAAATTTCCATAGTTCCATTGTGTCTATGTGTGAGATCTCCCACGGTTTTTTTCCTGCAATATTTAAGGTGTTAGGAAGACGAATTCCATTAATTAACATCCGACGACAGATGTACGGAAAATCAAACTCCTTAGCGTTATGGCCACAAAGAATACTCATCGGAGAATTATAATGTTCATCTAATAATGACTTGAACTGTTTCAATAACGTCTCTTCATCATCATGATAAAACGATTTCATACGAATTTGCTTCCCTGTAGAGGTCGAGTTTACAAATCCAACAGAAATACAAACGATTTTACCGAACTCTGCATAAATCCCTGCTCGATCTTTATAGATCTCTTCATAAGTTTTATCTTCTTTCTTCAGAAACCGTGTTTTAGACTCAAATAATTCACGGGTCTTTTCCCTTACTTTATCGAAGGTATATACTTGAGGAACTGTCTCAATATCCAAAAAAAGGATTTTTTCAATTTGTACTTTGTCTAACATATATTCATTGATTTTGGATAGGTTTTTTAACAAAAACCGCAAAATAAAAGTATTAAAATACGGTTGTTCCTTATTCAAGTTAAGGAAAAATTGGAGAACCGAATCAAAAAAAGCAATTTTGTATAAACGTTACGTATGGCTGAAGATTTAATGAAAATACAAGGTGAAAAGTCAACCGTTTATGAGAATCTTTTCCCTCAAATTAAAGCGTTAATTGGCGATGAGACAGATATAATTGCCAATTTAGCAAACGTTGTAGCTGCCTTAAAAGAATCTTTTGATTTCTTTTGGGTAGGTTTTTATCTAGTCAAAGAAGATGAACTTGTTCTTGGTCCGTTTCAAGGTCCTGTTGCCTGTACGAGAATTCAAAAGGGTCGTGGAGTTTGTGGAGTTTCATGGGAACGATCAGAAACACTCATTGTTGATGATGTTGATGCCTTTCCTGGCCATATCGCTTGCAGCTCTCTTTCTAAGAGTGAAATCGTCGTTCCTTTAATTCGCAACAATCGGGTGATTGGTATTTTGGATGTAGATAGTAATGAATTGGCTACTTTTGATAGCATTGATGATCAATACCTAAATGAATTATGCGAATGGCTAGTTTCCGTTATTTAGTTTTTTCCGGACTGAGTCTGCTTCTTTTTGGATGTGCCCAAATAGGCACACTTTCGGGAGGGGAAAAAGACACCTCTGCACCAAAACCCATAGAAGATAAAACAACTCCTCCTTCCGCTTCCACAAATTTTTCTTCAAATAAAATCAAAATTACTTTTGATGAGTTTTTTAAACTTAACAACCCTAATCAAAATGTGAAAATGGTTCCTCCTCATGCTCAGGTTAATGTTGAGATGAAAGGAAAAACACTTGCACTCTCCTGGAAAGATACGCTGAAATCAAATCAAACCTATGCTATCTATTTAAACGGAGCGATTAAAGATTTAACAGAAGGCAATGATTCAACTATGCAGTACGTGTTCTCAACAGGTTCAGTGTTGGATTCATTAACTTATACCGTGAGTGTTGTAGATGCATACTCAAATGCTCCGATGGATAAAATACTTGTTGCATTATTCCATCCCGAAACAAAGGAGTTAATCAGTTTTAATAAAACAAACAACAAAGGCCTCTCTACACTTAATTATTTAGCTCCTGGAAACTATGAGTTATTGGCCTTCAATGACCTAAATGGAGATCTAGAGCTACAACCTAATGAACACGTCGGTTTTCCTAATAAGAAAGTGATAACAATACATCCAGATTCTGCCAACCGCGCAACAGAGCCTCTATTGCTTTTTAACCCTGAAGCGAAACCCGAAATAAGAACTATAAAATACGTTCCCCCTGGAAGCATCATAATTGGAAGCACTCAGGAAATTAAAAATGAAACCCTTTATTTAAACGGTAACAAAGTCAACTCCTCTCAATATATTCATTTGAATCAGGATAGCTTAAAGTTATTTGTTAGTGCAGACACTTCTTTTCGTGCAGAAATTATTTTAAACTCTGATTTAGTTAATGATACCGTTTCCTGCAGAGTTGTAAAGGGAAGAAAGAAGCCTGTTTTGGTTAAATGTATCAATTCCGATAATACATTTTCACCTAGCGAATCCATTCGTTTTGAAGTCGGTGATTTAATTACAATGATTGATACTTCAAAAGTGACCATCCTCAATGAAAAAGATTCTTCACTTATATCCAATGAAGTCATCTCATGGGATAAGAATGAAATCACACTCAATATTTCTTGGGAAGAATTTACTCAAATTCAAGTAGAGTTTGGAAACCAAGCAATCCAAACAGTAAATGGATCCGCATATAAAACAAACTATCCCATCACATTAAACCCAGCAAGAAAATACGGTAGTATAATAGTAGCATTGAACTATGAATCTTCTATTATTCTTGAACTATATGATGGAACTGGGCTCGTTGAAAAATTGATGCTCGACGCTCCGAATACTCCGCTTACGATTTCTGAACTTTCTCCAGGAAACTATACTTTTCGTGTCATTTTAGATGAAAACGGAAATGGAAAATGGGATACGGGAAACTACGAACGGCGTAAACAACCCGAAACTATCGAATATTACTCTAAACCCACAACCGTTCGCGCTAATTGGGACGTTGAAGTCGAATTAATTCCGATTTCAGAAGTAACAGAAGAAGATGAAGAGTCCACTAAATAGTGCTTTTAGCCGATGGAAAATCTTGCTTGCAATCTCGATTGGCCTATTGATTTCTGCCTGGATGGTTTACCGAAGTGTTTCGCAAACACACTTCATTGAAGTAAATACAAATAAAGGAACCCATAATTGGATAGATGGAAATAATAATCAATCTATTGATTTAGACGACCCTTCCGATTTTGAACCCACAAAACATGGAAACTATTCCATACAAACGATCGGTGACACACTACAAAGCGTAAATTGGACATATACTAGCTACTTGTGGGTTTTCGCAGCACTTCTTTTTATGGTCGGTCGTGATTTCTTCTATATAATGCGCATCCGTTTACTCACTAAAAACAAACTCACATGGAAAGCTTCTTTTTATGTGATCATGTTATGGGAATTCGCTTCTGCCCTGTCTCCAGGTGTTGTAGGAGGGTCTGCTGTAGCAATGTTTATTTTAAATCGTGAAACGATTCCTTTTGGAAAAGCTACAGCAATTGTAATTATTACAGCATTCATGGACAACTTGTTTTATGTAGTTATGATTCCATTTGTATTCATATTTGTGCATCACAGTGATTTGTTTCCAACCAATGAAGCAAGCTCTGTTGGTCTAATGTGGTGGTTTTGGATAGGGTTTTCTGTTATTCTCGGCGTTTGTTTCCTTTTGTATCTAACGATCTTTTGGTATCCAAAACTTGCGACCCGTTTTCTCTTGTTTGTTTTTCGATTTCCTCTCATTAAACGTTGGAAGTTTATTGCACTAGAGTGGGGTAAAGACATTGAGCGTGCCTCTCGAGAGTTTAGTAAAGAGCCTAAAGGCTTTTGGGGTAAAGTTTTTCTTTCTACGTTAGCCAGTTGGGTTTCCCGTTATCTCGTCGTAAATGCTATTTTAAATGCTTTTCTTGCATTAGGATTTTTAGATAATGTCCGTTTACTCGGAAAACAGCTTATACTTTGGTTATTCATGCTTGTAAGTTTCACTCCTGGTGGAAGTGGTGTTGCTGAGTATGGTTTTGGTGCGCTACTTTCAGATTTTACAACTTCCGCTCTACTATTAACTGCTATGGCAATTATTTGGCGATTAATTTCCTATTTTCCTTATTTATTTATTGGGTCAATCATGTTGCCAAAATGGATTCAACGTACGCGAAGGCACCATTAATTGTCAAAGACAAACCTAATTTACCTTTTTATGAAATCGCTCTTATTCATCATTTCTATATACCTCACTTTTAGTGCATTTTCACAAGACTATCCTAACTTGGTTTCAAATCAGGAAATCACAACTATTGCCTACTGGAATCTTGGTGACAAGGTTCGCTATCATTGTGTTCAAGAGCAACAAAATTTTAAGAATGGAAAAGACAAACCATACATAACTGATAAAAAAGAATTTGATCTTACACTGGAAGTTATGGATAGTTCATCAACTTCTTATACGATACAATTGAAGTATTCAAACTTTATTCTTCCAGAAAGCACCAATAATGATTTTGTTCAAAGTATTCTGACTGAATTCTCTATTCTTTACACTACGGACGAATTTGGAGCATTTGACTCCATTGTGAACAAAACAGAACTGAAAGAAAGAGTACAAACTACTATTGATCTTAATTACAATGATTTGGATAGTCTTACTATTTCCAGACTTAAAACACTTTTTTCCAAAGAAAACAATATTGAAAACCTCTTTATTGAAGACATCTACAGTATTCATAATTTATATGGTATCGGATTGACTCTTAATGAGCCTATAACCTATGACCTAGACTATCCAACACTGGAAGACATATCTGTACTTGGACAGGGAACAATAACAGTAAAAACAATTAACGCAACACGCAATTATGCTAGTATTTATATGACACAGCGTCCAAACAAAGTAGATTTAAAGAAATACATTAAAGACTTAGGAAGGGTATTGTTTCCTGAGCACCTAGATGATTTGAGTAATTTTTCCGTTTCGTCTAAAATGAACCAGTTCTACGATATGACACTTAGCAATGGTTGGATGACAAAGATTAAGTCCAAAAAAACAACCACGGTTAAAGTCAAAAAGAAAATGAACAAACAAGTTAATTCTTACAGCTATATATTACAGTAGCGTTTTAAATTTAAGGAGTTCTACAACCTAAAACAGTGTGTTTTTATTACCAAACGTTATGTTTACTAAACACCTATGAAAAATTACTGTAAATATTGGGCGTAAATAGAAACATATCTATTTAAAAACTCAAAAGGAGAACTTTTTATTTAAGAAGAGGCACATACTGTATTGGAAGACATGGGTACACAAAACGTTTACAGCTGGAGTTAGATCATGATTCTAATACAAAAACACTCAGAAACATTGCTGTTGAAAACCATAGTAAGGAGAAGGAATATGTTGTCAATCATTCTGGATATTTAGAGATGATATGAAATCATCTTTCTAGTGGAACAAAACTGCAAACATCCGTATTTAGGTTAAATTATAAAACAAAGAAGAGAGCACCTTAAGGCGCCCCCTTCTTCCAGATATCTTTAATTTTATTGTTTTACCAATCTTTTCATATATACCACTCCATCTTCGAATTGAACATCTACTAAATAAACACCTGCTGGCAAAGTATGAACATCCATTTCTACTTTTCCTTGAGGTTTAAGTTCATAATTCGAGATAACCTGTCCTCTTAAATTTTTAAGAGCAATTTTACCAGCAAATTTTGATTCATTAATAACCATCGCTATTGCACTTGCTGGGTTTGGAAATAATTCAATATTTCGGAAATCACCAATTTCATTTTCCTCAATTAAATACCTATATCTTCCTGCATCGATATCAGCTAAAACAGTCAACATCTCTTCCGAGAACTCTTCGGTTCCCTCTGAAACATTATTTGCCTTTTGTCCTACATAGTGCGCTGCATTTTGATTTGGTGCACATCCCGATGGATCATTCACAATATGTACTAATACAAACTGTTTTCCACTTGTCAACCCTGAAAACGTATGTGTTCCACTAGTTGTCCAACCCGACATTGCAACAATTGCCCCTGCAGCTGGGTCCCACAACCACCATATGTGCATTACTCCAGCTGGATTATTCGCTGATGTAGCAATGATATCATAAGTATTACCGTTTGTATTCGTGTTTAAAGATGTAAACGTTGCATCTATAGTAATTGCTTCAACCTCAAATGTCACTAACTTCTCTAACCAACCAACACACTCATTTTGTACTGCAAGCTTAATTTGATATTCATATCCAGGCTGTAATTGAAGTCCATTAGACGCGACCATTTGTGAGAAGTTCTTAATGTCTGCCTGACCACCTTGCCATCCAAAACCAGTATAATATTGAAAATTACTACCTGTTGACCCAACAGGTCTTCTCCATAAATCCATAAAGTGGTTTGTTTCATTAAGGGAAGTCGTTCCATCAAAAATGATATCTTCTCCGCATGAAAACTTATATTTTTCATTTCCTTGATTATCGGTAAGAATAAAATCGCTCACAAGCGTTCCTTTTACACCGTCATCATAAATTCCAATGAATGATCCGTGGGTAGAACTCCAAGAGTAAGTAACCGTTCCTGTAGGGTTTGGCTGAAATGGATCATAATCCACAGCCATAGCTTGATTTCCATTGTAATCACCAACAATCACCTTATCTCCATCTGATTGAATAAAAATGATCTCACCGTCTGAATTTTTCATGTTATTCGCTGGTGCAGATTGCAGTAACGCTGTCAAAACACCTGTGTTTTTATCCAACGACTGTGCGAAATATCGATAACTTACAAGAGGTCCATTTTGCTGCACTTTCATTCCTGTTACATACATTGTTGGACATGACCCAACAGCTAAACGGGCCCCGTCCATAGTTGGAATATTACGCTGCCAAACAATTGCAGAGTTAGTCACATTATATTTAACAATATCATCACCAGAAGCTACGTAGATGTGATTAGTAGCAGGATCTTTCTTAACGTCATCTATTTCATCTATATAAAAGCTATTGGGAGGCGTTGCTATTGCATGTACTATCGGAGTAAATGTAGGGTCAAAAGCCCCTGCGGACGTATAACGTACTACAACTCCTGCTGCATCAGCAATTGTACCGTAATTAACTGTATATGTGCTTAAAACACCTATTTCAGTTCCATTAGTGCAACTTGAAGCAAGGTAAATATTTCCTTGAGCATCAATCTCCATATCTGAAGTAGTCATTGCTCCATTATCACTAACCTCCTTGACCCATTCAAGGGTCATTGTTATTCGATTATACTTTGCTAAAAACCCCGCGTTTCTATAACCATTATAAGGAGAAATAACCTGTGATCCCGTACTTGTAATGAACTCTACATCGTGTGTAAACCCACCGCCAACATAACCATAAGCATATAAGAAATCACCATAAATTTCAACATCTGTTACTTGACACCAACCTAAAATATCAGTAAAACTAGGCACCCAATTAGAAGGGTTGTTTTTATCAAGCCTATTAATTCTTGCGCCTCCAATATTCCCATTAATTGGCTGGTATTCAGATGAAACATACACATAATTTCCATCTACTGCTACACCTCCTGCAGCATGTCCATTAGGTGTAGTGTTGCCGTTGGAAAGCCCCATGAAATGAGAGTAGCCTTGTGTCCCATCATCATTATATTGGCTTAACATTAAACGATAGCCCGTTCCAGATGGAACCGGTTCTCTTTCTAATAAATAGATTTTATCATTTTCATCGATAGCACCTGTATAAGTTTGCTTATTTCCGCTTCCAGCATCTTCAAAGTTGATGTCATGTTTCCACCCTTGTGACCAAGTAGTAGGAATGCTAAAAATCCCTCCTAGCATTACCCCGAATGCTAATTTTTTAATTTTCATAATGATTATCGTTTGATTTCTGCGAAGTTGCACAAAAGCCAAAGCTCTCATCAAATAAAGTTTACCAACGTCTTATTTTAGTTTACGAACAGTCTTTTTGTACTGGTTTATCATGCTCATTTTGAAAACAACTAATTGCTGTCAATCGATTACCACCATTTTCTGTGTCTTTACATTTCCACCTACAATCAATAACTGGATCTCCCAAAACACCATAACTAGAGTAGAGTTTTCCTGCATTCCAGGTTAAACCACCGTCGTAACTGTATGCATAATTATCCTAACTCCCGCAACAAGGTTGTTCGTGTTATTTAGGTTCATTATAATGCTTGGTTCATTTGGTGAGAAAGCATCACTGACTAAAACATTCTGAGCAAATTAAAGACTGTATGCTCACAAATGAAAGTATAAGGAATCTCGTTTTCATATTGAACTAAACAAAAAAATGAAGGGATAACCATTATTAACCCAAATTGTCAACGGTTTATACATTTTAATTTAAGTGAAAATAAAAAAAGCAGTTGACCTGTCAACTGCTTTTTCCGAGGACAAGTGTCCTCATGCTAACCTAACCACTATGTTTAATAGACGCACAAAATCATGCCAACCTTACATTTTTACATCTTTATTTCATGTAAATCGGTAAAAACAA
>JAKVAS010000050.1 GCA_022448165.1 Crocinitomicaceae bacterium
TTATATCGTCATCTTAATGATTCAATTACTGCAGCGGATAAAATAGAGTCTGTTAATGAATTAGCGGCACAATTTCAAGCTGAAAGACGAGAGGCAGAAATTATTCAACTTAGTATGCAAGGGGAATTGGATCAAGAGAAAATCAAAGTGAGTGAACAACGGATGTGGTTGTTTGGTTCTGGAGCATTAATTTTACTTGTTCTTGTGATGTTTGTTTGGAGATCGTCTCTTTCTCGTAAAAAAACAAATGTGGAGTTGGCTAAGATGAATAATGAGATTCACGCGAAAAATGAAGAGCTAGATCAAAAGAACCAAGAAATTACGGATAGTATAAATTATGCGAAGCGATTTCAAACTTCTATTCTAGCTTCGGAGAATGAAATGTCACAATACTTTGATTCGCATGCTGTTCTTTATAAACCAAAGGATATTGTTTCAGGAGATTTTTATATGTTGGAAGTGTTGCCTTCTGGCGGGGCTGTACTGGTTGTTGCTGACTGCACAGGGCATGGAGTTCCAGGGGCAATGGTTAGCTTGATTGGAGCTCGGTATATTAGTCGTGCAATCCATGAAGAGCATATTGATGATCCAGGAAAAGCTTTAGGTTTTCTTAATAAAAATATGCCAAAAGCATTCGAATCTGACCAGGTAACTATTAATGATGGAATGGATGTTTCTATTTGTCATATCTCGGATGATAAAGAATTGTTGAGTTTTGCTGGGGCAAATAATAATTGTTGGATTTTAAATCAGACAGAGAGTTTTATAGATAGAAAGGGGCGTAAAGATCATGACCTTTATTTTGAATCAGATGGAATAGGTTTGCTTGAACTAAAGGGGACAAGAAGTGGAATTGGAAAGTCGTCGACGTCAACAGAGTTTGAAGGAGTTAGTCTTCCTCTAAAGAAAGGGGATCGTTTAGTACTAACAACTGATGGGTATGTTGATCAGTTTGGTGGTATGGATGGGAAGAAATTTAAGAAGAGTCAGTTAAGATCTTTGCTGATTGAAAACTTTGAAGAATCTGCTATTGCTTTGAAAGAGCGTTTAGGCGAATCAATCTCTCAATGGATGAAGGGGGAAGAGCAAGTGGATGACATTTGTTTAATAGTTGTTGATTTTTAACAAACCGTTCAACCCATTTATATGCAATGAATAGTGACATTTTGGTTATTTTTGCGTCCAAATAAGTGTTGCTGTGATGGCTAATAAATACATAATTCTACTCTTCCTATCTATTACCTTCAATGTGGTCTCTCAGAATATCTACCACATAGACCGCGGCGAAGCGCCTAAAATTGATGGTGCTCTTGATGAGGTTATATGGAGTAAAACGGAATCTGCAACGGATTTTATTACTCAGTACCCTAAGTTTGGAGATACTTCTGAATATGTTTCTGATGTTCATATGTTTTATGATGATGACGCATTATACATTGCAGGACGATTATTTGATTTACAACCGGATTCAATTTCATATACTTTATCGCAGAGAGATGATACAGGAAATGCTGATTGGTTTGGTGTTTCAATTGATCCGTACGCAAATAATTTAACTGCTTTTGCATTTATAGTAACTGCAGCTGGAGTAGAGATTGATGGTCTTCTTTTTCCGTCAGATGAAGATATGTCTTGGAATGCTGTATGGAAAAGTGCTGTGTCTAAATTTCAGGGAGGTTGGGCGTTTGAAATGAGAATTCCTTTTTCAGCAATACGATTTCCGAATAAAGATATTCAAGAATGGAATATCAATTTTTCTCGTCAAATTCGACGAAATAGAAAGATGTCTTTTTGGAATCCGGTAGATCCAAATGAGTTTGGAGAAATTACTCAATCTGGAAAACTGATTGGTATTGAGAATGTAAAGTCTCCTCTTCGTCTTTCACTTACTCCATATGTAACCGGTTATGTTGAGAATTCCTACGATTATACTTTAGGTAAACAAACTTGGAAACAAAGGGTTAATGGTGGATTGGATTTGAAATATGGATTAAATGATGCGTTTACCCTTGATATGACATTGATTCCAGATTTTGGACAAACAGTTTCGGATCAACAGGTATTAAATTTAGGGCCATTTGAAGTTCAATTTGCGGAAAATAGACCTTTTTTTCTTGAAGGAACTGACTTGTTTAGCATTGGGGGAGTTTTTTACTCTAGAAGAATAGGTGCTACACCATACAATTATTGGGATGTGCAGAGTCAATTGAATGAAGGAAGTGGTGAACAAGTTATTAGTAATCCGGAAACTGCAAGCCTGTTGAATGGAACTAAAATTTCGGGAAGAACAACGAGTGGCCTTGGAGTTGGCCTCTTTAATTCGCTCGAAGGAAGAGCGGTAGCGACGATTGAAGATTCCGCGGGTAACCGAAGGGAAATTGAAACACATCCTCTCACAAACTATAATGTATTTGTTTTGTCTCAAGCACTGAAAAACAATAGTAATGTTTCTTTTGTGAATACAAATGTTACTAGAGTGGGAGATAGTAGGGATGCAAATGTTAGCCTTGTAGAAGCCAATATCTTTTCTAAGGATAAGAAGTATTTGATGAGTACTTCCATGAATATTTCTTCCATTTTTGAAAATGGATTAACAGAATTTGGACATTCAATGAGTGCTCGGATTGATAAGGTTACAGGAAATTGGAATTACGGAGTTGAGTATGGGGAAGAAAGTGATACCTATGATCCGAATGATCTTGGATTTCTATATGCAAATAACTCTCGATGGTATCAAGCAGAGCTGGGTTGGTACAGTTATATTCCAAAAGGAATGTTTCTTCGAAAATGGTCGGAGTTCAGTATTTATTATGAGGAACTCTATTCGCCTCAATTGTATTCAGGAATATCTATTGAGGGGAGTTATGGGGGAACTTTTAGGAATTTTTTAACTGCTGGTTTAGATGCCGGTATAGATCCAATAGGTGAAGTAAATCACTTCGAGTCTAGACAGTTTGGAAAGGAAGTTCGTTTTGGGAAAAGTACTTGGCTTGGTGGGTTTTATTCATCTGATTATAGTAAGCAATTTGCATTGGATCTTAGAATTAGTTACAAGCAGTTTTTCCAATCAGCACAGAAAGGTGTTTTTTTTACAGTGAGTCCACGTGTTCGTCTTTCGGATAGAATGTTTATGGTATGGAGATCTCAGTTGAATTTCATTGTTCATGATTACGGTTATGTGCGAGCGATTGATGATAGTTACTCAGAGGATGTTATTTTAGGTTATCGTGATAGAGAAATTGTTGAGAATACACTGCGTGCTGAGTTTATCTTTACTAATCGAATGGGAGTGAATATACAGTTTAGACATTACTGGCAGCAAGTTGACTATAAGTATTTCGTAGAGCTAGGCGATGGAGGTGTTCAAACAGAGAGTGACTATAATCCTCTGGAGAACAAAGAATCAGCACATAATACGAATTATAATGCCTTTACTTTGGATGTGAATTATCGTTGGGTATTTATTCCTGGAAGTGAATTGAGGATTGTCTATAAAAACAACATTTTTAACTCGCAATCAGATTTAGCTCCGAGCTATTTGGGAACATTTGATACATTGTTTGATCAACCTCAGGTAAATAGTGTTTCTGCAAAATTATTAGTTTACGTGGATGCTATTTACTTCAGACGAAAACATAAAGGAAGTAGGATTTAAGACAAGGTTTTATTCAAAAAAATCTTTCATTGGTATGAAATAATGATCAATCCAGCCTTGTTTATATTGTGTTTGGCCTTCAGGGATGTTGGTGTGTATAATCCTTAATTCAGTTCTGTTCGAAATTTTTGATAAGGTTATTGTTACTAAAGAAGCTTCATCAGTTAGTGCAAAATCGGATGTTCTCCATGTTTGAACAATTTTTTCATCTTTAGTAAGGGAAACATTCGTACCAGTGATGTATCCGTCCCAAGCGGAAAAAGAACCTCCTTCTTTATTACTACATTTTGCTTCACCTCCTGTCATAATCGTATGAGTTTCTCCATTAAGCCAAGCGGCATAAATTTCGGATGGTGTAGCGTTAAATATTTCTTTTAGTTCTAATTTTTCTTTCATAGAAGGGGAAGTAGTTAAATGAAAAATGGTTGTCAATGTAGTTTCAGTAGTGCGGTTTCTGATACGATTTTCTATTACTAGGAATTTCCCGTATGGATTTATTCTCAAGAATAGAAACTCCAAACATTTCTTAAACGTTGCGCAATAGGTGCGGAAATTTCCTTTGAAGTTTTAATGACGATTTTCCCATTTTCATTTTTAGTGCCGTAAATCAATCCTTTCCTGAGTTGATTGTCTCTTATGATATCTTTACAGTCATTAATGAATTGAGGTTGCTTTGCGCCGCTTACGTGGTTTACTTGTGCTTTTCTCACCTCTATAATGAATGTTGGACTTTTACTTAGTTTGAGAAGCAGTAGTTTTATTGATAAGAACATGTTCAATGTAGTTTTTACAAAGGTCATTTTTAGTAATGGTTAAAACTTACAGATAAAATATTCATTCAAAAAGGAATATCAAAAAAAAGTCCAATCAATAATGATTGGACTTTTTATATAAATATAATTAATTATCTATTTAACATTACTGGCATTACGAGCATTAAGATGTCTTCATCTTCACCAGAATCTGCTGGGATTAATAGTCCTGCTCTACTTGGTTCACTCATTTCAAGACGAACTTCCGAAGAGTCGATGTTATTCAACATTTCCATTAAGAAACGGGAATTAAAACCGATTTCCATATCATCTCCAGCATAGTTACATATCAGACGTTCATTCGCTTCATTCGCAAAGTCTATATCTTCCGCAGAAAGTGACAATTGAGAACCGGCCAACTTTAATTTGATCTGATGTGTTGTTTTATTTGCAAATATAGAGACACGTTTAATTGAGCTTAAGAATTGTAAGCGGTCAATTGTCAAAACATTTGGGTTTTCCTTAGGAATAACGGCTTCATAGTTTGGATATTTACCATCAATCAAGCGACAGATAAGTACAATATCGTTAAACGTGAATACAGCATTCGAATCGTTGTATTCCAAACGAACTTCTTCGTCACCTTTTAAATTTGTTTTTAACAAGTTTAAAGGCTTCTTTGGAAGGATAAACGCTGAGCTACCATCTGCTTGTGAGTCGGTACGAGTATAACGAACCAATTTGTGGGCATCTGTTGCAACAAACGTAATGTTCTCTGGAGAAAATTGGCAAAATACACCGCTCATTACTGGACGCAGGTCATCCACTCCTGTAGCAAAAAGTGTTTTGTTGATGGCGTTTGAAACAATACTTCCTGAAATACGAATTGAGCTAGAATCTTCTAAGCCAGGTGTTTTTGGGAAGTCATCTCCATTATAACCAACCATTTTAGATTTTCCGTTGTCATAAGCGATCTCAATAGAGAACGTTTTGTCATCCACTAGGAACGTACACGGTTGATCTGGAAGGTTCTTTAAAACGTCCAGCAATAGTTTTGCTGGAATAGCAATTTTACCTTCTTCTTTAGCTTCCACTTCCATAGAAGTGCGCATTGTTGTTTCCAAGTCAGAAGCAGATGCTGTTAGACGTCCGTCAATAATTTCAAAAAGAAAATTATCAAGAATTGGAAGCGTATTGCTTGTGCTTAAAACACCAGAAATTCCTTGTAGGTGTTTCAATAAAGTGGCACTCGAAATTACAAAGTTCATTATCGGTTGTATTTGATAACATCAAAGCTATCAAATTTAGAAGCATCCTTTCGACAACCTTACTTCATCTTTTCACGGAGTTATTAACAGTTATTTACTATTCTGTCTGAATTCCATCTACTGTTTCAAGCATTGAAACGTCCATTGGGAAGTAGATGTGCCCAAGAAGTAATGGGTTAAAGACGAAATATTGACATTTTACTAAAGCTCCATTTGGTAATTCACACCAAAAATTATCTCCATCAGTATTCATTAATTCCACGAAACCGTTGTCTTGACTTTCTTTTTTCTTAATTCTGAAACATTTCAATTTGGTATTGTTTCCATTTTTTTCAGTTACGCTCATTATGGCAAAAGGAGTCGTGTTTTTGACGCTATCAACTTCTGCTTCAGATAATTCGTAATTCGGTTTGTTGTAGTGAATTTTTTTATAGTTGTGAAGATATCTGAAGATCATGTTTGTGTCAAGACCAGATAAAAGTGTTTCTTGCTGGTAAACTTTGAAATCGTTTCCGTTTTGAGTTACGGTAAAGCTTCTTTCTGGCTCATCGTTGAATTTTATTTCAACTTTCGATAAATCATAAATTGGAATGGAAAAGATATTTGTGCACTCCCATTTACGTGAATCAGCATAGAAACGAGGTTCAATGATCCCATTAGTACCTTTGATTTTCATTAATACAGGCTTATCACTTTTACCATATTCCTTGGAGTCAAGTAGCATTACTTGACCATAGTGGTCTTGAGCAGGTGGCCCAATGTACCATGTTTTTGCCCATTCTCCATTTTGAAAGATTTCAACTCGAATATGTTGAGTAGCGATTAATTTAGTTTGACTTTTAATCGAATTATCCTTTAAATAGCCTTTAAACTCAATGTTTTTGATGGCATCTATAATGAATTCTGCATTTTCTTGCGTTACACACCCGCCATTTTTACCTGTCCATACTCCTTCAGCTCCTTTATTGATTTCAAAGGTTTGAGCAAATTGATCTGTTATTATTATGCGGTCTACGCTTTCAACGTCTTGAATGGAGAAATCTATTAATTCGGTATCAGATTTTCCTTTAGTGTTCATCAATGAGTTGGCATACCAACCTAGACCACCTACAATTCCTAGAGCAACGATTAATAGAATTATCTTTTTCATAGTTTATGTCTTATTATTTCTTTGCTTGAATAACCTTCATAATTCCTGCTAAGAGAGCAACAAGGGCTAGAATCCAAATTAAAATTGAACTGAATGCAATGATGTTGATTATTGAAAGTGTCACAGCTACTATAACGAGAATCATCCCGAACTTTCGAGCACGTTGCTTTTGTTCTTTTGTGCTTTGGCTTGAGGTGTAACTAATCTTACGAGCACTATTCATGACAAAGCCCAAAAGAATAATGAGAAATACAGGTAGCCCCACGTTGAGTAATTTGTAGAATGTCGCATCCCGCTTTACTTTTTCGCGATCAATTTCGTGGATGTCAATTTGTCTACTACGTATATCCAATACTGAATTATCTCCAAGCATATAATCTGCCATGTTTTGCACAAATTCTTGGTTTCCGAAAAAGTGAGGGAATTTCAATTTGATTAGTTCTTGATCAAATTGAAGATCGTTAATTTGTTGAGGACGATACATGAAGCCACTTCCTGTTCTGTTAGGCATAGAATCATATTTATTCGCAATAAATCGACCATTTCCAACAAGTAGGACTTTTCCTTCCGCTTTACTTTTGCTCATGAATTTTGAGTCGGGGTTATTCGCAAATTCAGGACTGATTCTACTTTTGAAGTGTGACTCAAACATACCTTCAGCAAGCCCTGCTATACACTTCTTGTTTAATTCATTTTCCGGGTTTGGTACCAACTCTGGATTACGACCATAGTTGATAGGGAAGCGTAAATTCACCAATGGAGCTAATCCTGTTGAAGTAGCGTTTGAGCTTGTTGTCAAAATTGGAGTTAACGCAATGTTAGGATTGTTATTTACAAATTGAATTTCTCCCGTATATTTTAAAGAGACCGGGTCTAAATTTCTAGAAATTGGATGTGCTGTTGGAGTTGCAAACACATGGAAGAACCATGGAAGAACTTTAACATCTTCAAAAGGAACAATTTTAGGAGCACAATTAACGTCCAGAACATAGTTGTCTTGGAGTTTGAGCCCATAATCAAAAAGCATTTTGTCAAGACCTAAACTCCCGTTAGCATAGCGAACAGAATGTGTTTCTCCCTTAAGCATAAGTGTATCTTCAGGTAAAAACAACTTGTCCATAAAGCACATTAAACGACCTCCACGGAGTAAAAATTGATCAATGATATAAAGGTCTTTGTCGCTAAAGGTTTTCCTTGGACGAGCAATGATAGCTCCATCAAATGAATCAAGAGCATGAATGGAATCATTCATTGTAAGATCACTCAACGAAAAGTATGGAGAGAGCAATGCACGAATTCGTTGAGTTTCTTTGTACTCAAGTTCACCATGTCCTTGAATAAAGGCAATTCGTGGCTTTGTTTCTTGTGTAGCACGCCGAATTGAACTTACCAACATATATTCTAAGTTATTCGTAGAGTTTCGAATAGTATTAGAAATCGCATTTAAAGGAACAGGTTCGTCCGATTTAGCGCCAGGTAGAAACTGTACTACGTTTACTGTAGATCCACCGTAGTCAATAATTGCTCCGGGCCAAATTTTAATAGAATGGCTTTGACCATCTTTCGAATAACTTAAGTCAAAAGGTATTATTCCTTTTCCTTTAGCGAATAATTGGTCGTAGAGTTCGATTTTCTCTTCATCTGTCCCGGTGTTTGGATCAATGAATTGATATTCTATACGATCTCCAGCGTGAAGCTTAAATTCTTTTAATTTATCTTCGATTGCATCTCTAAAGTAATCTAAATCAGCAGGTAAATTCCCTTCCAAATAAATTTTAAGATTCAATCGACTTTTGAAGTTTTCAGATGTAGAAAGAAATTTTTCCGTTCCTGGAGCTAAGGAGTAACGTTGATCTTTTGTGACGTCAACTCTGTAGTAAACAATTGAACTTATGATGTTGATCAATACAATTGCAACAATAACAATTGCAAGAATAGTCCAATTATATAAACCCTTTGTTAGTTTTTTCGTAGCCATGTCCTATTTTTTTAGTGATTTTATCACTGTCAACGCAGCGAACATGAAAATCGAAATGATTGATAAGAAATAGACAATATTTTTCGAATCAATAAGTCCTCGCTTAATTCCATCGTAATGATAGGAAATTCCACAATACTGAATTATAGAATCAAATTTCCCCATAAGGTTGAAAGATCCAAGTAAGTTTAGTCCGTCAAAAAATAACCAACAAAGAAACATCGCAAGTATAAATGCAACAATTTGACTGCTGGTAAGAGTAGAAGCGAATATTCCAATCGCGACGAAACAAGACCCTAACAATACTAACCCTACGTATGAGGTAATCGTCGCGCCGACATCGATAATTCCAACAGGTTTTCCAAGTTGATACATCGAAAGGAAGTATAATAAAGTAGGAATTAGCGTGACAATTAAAAGTGTTACCCCAGCGAAGTATTTCGCCAATAAAATTTTCATATCAGAGATGGGACGCGTAAATAAAAGTTCAATTGTTCCTGTTCTTCTTTCCTCTGCAATTGAACGCATTGTAATCGCAGGAATTAGAATCAAAAAGATGATTGGGGATAAGTTGAAGAAAGGAATTAAATCTGCTTCTGTTCCTTCTAATAAGTTCGTTTGAATATCTCCTGAAATGATCCAATGGAAGAGTCCAGAAGAAATCAAAAAAATCAGGATAAAAACATATCCGATTATCGAACTCAAAAAACTACGAATTTCTTTGAAATAGAGTGCTCTCATTCTTTATACCAAGTTGAAGTCAAAAATAAGATTTTCGAATGATTAAGCACGTCAAAAATGATGAAATGGCACGATGATTTATTAAAAGGGAATTGTTTGTAATCAGAAAATTGATGGTTTACCGATATAATTTAACGAAAATTAGATGTTTCTTACGCAAGTTTTTTTTTGTTGAAGTAACAGATTGATCATATTTTAAAATGAAAGAAATGAAAGTTTTTTTATTGATTATCCCTGTTGTTTGTTTTGCCTGCTCTGCGCAGCATGAACCGAATTCAATTGTTGTTAATACCGAAGATTCTGATTCTTTGAAAACTACCTTTAGCTTGAATCTAAATATCGAAGATTGTTCAGACACTGTAGGTTATAGAACGGAATTCACAGAAATTATAGATTCTCTCAAAGGTGTTAGAATTATTCAGGCCAATGGAATTCCAAATCATAAAGTGGGAAGATTTCCAAATTTAGGGAATCCGAATACAATTAGTGAGCAATCTAACACTTATACTCTTCCATTG
The DNA here is from genome assembly GCA_022448165.1 of Crocinitomicaceae bacterium. Lineage (GTDB taxonomy): Bacteria > Bacteroidota > Bacteroidia > Flavobacteriales_D > Crocinitomicaceae > UBA4466. The sequence goes on from JAKVAS010000050.1 coordinate 10,063, forward strand.
GTACCTATAATGAATTCTAAGAAGACCTTTGGACAAGGTATGCGTTTTGGGATTTTATTTAGCGGAGTAGAACTTGATCCATTTTCCAACGAATTTTTTAAGGGAAACAGAAGGATAAATCGTGAATGGAATATTACACCATTAACATCTTTGGTGGATCTTGGGTTAGATTGTAATAACGCACATGTGCAACCTGATGGTAAATATCACTATCATGGAACTCCAACAAGTATGATTGGTCATATTCATTCAGATACATCTGAAATGATCAAGTTGGGGTATGCGGCAGATGGGTTTCCGATTTACTATAAGTATGGTTATGATGATAAAGGAAATATAATTGAAATACAAAGTGGTTATCGATTAAAGAGTGGTGAGCGACCGGGGGATGGAATAACGGCTCCGAATGGCACTTATGATGGAATGTATTTTCAAGATTACGAATATGTTGAATTAAGTTCACTTTTAGATGAATGTAATGGACGGTGGGGGAAAACACCAGAGAAAGAAAATGAGTACTACTATGTAGTTACTGATAATTTCCCTTCTTTACCGTTGTGTTTTTCTGCAGATCCAAGCGAAGACTTTAGGGTTATACCACCAACTATGAGGGGCAATAAGCAGTTACAAAAAGGTTCTGATATAAGACAATTAAGGCCTGATATTCAGAGAGGGAATGGAGAAGCTCCTTCTCCGAAGATAATAATGCATCAAATGGATAGGGACAATGATGGAAGATTGTCAAGAAGTGAGGTTAAAGGGCCATTAGTAAATGATTTTGATCGAATTGATACAAATGGAGATGGTTTTTTGACGATTCAAGAATTGTCTTCAGTGTCTAAGTAAAAAAGACGGTAGTTTTAGGTATTATTATCTTGGAGCTCATTAAAGCCATTAAAATATGCGTTAACGCTCCAAGCTTCGGGGGCTTTGCTAAACCAAGGTTTTATTGTTGGCCATATTTTTCCGAATTCTTCTGAATTTCGGTAGTTGTTCAAGGCTTGGGCATTTTCCCAATGACTATAGGTCATTACAATATTTGAGTTATTCAGGTCTTGATATAATTTCATTCCTGAACATCCAGGAAAAGTATTTATAACATTTTTAACTTCGTCAAAAAAAAGAAGAAATTCATTGATTCTTTCTGGCTGAAACTCAAGCTTAACAATTCGCGTAATCATTGTATATTAAAATAAAGAGTCTATTGTATCACGAGATCCTTTGGGAGTAAATTCAACTCGAATCATGTCGTTTATTCGAAGGCCAAATAATTGTTCTGCACCTCCTGTGCTATTATTTGCGCCACGATTAATTGCAATTTCAAGTAATCCATTTTCATTGAATAGAGCAACCTTTTCACCTTGAGGAACTTCATTGTATGCACCTGAAATTTCATCGATGTAATATTCTTTACGTTTGAAATAAAGAACAAATGGGGTTTCTTTTCCAAAGTTATAGAAAAGTGATTCATCAATATTCGTGATCGCATTTCCATAACTGTCAATGTGGATTACGTATCCTTTGATTAAGTTGGATTCGGTAACAGCAACCGGAGTTAAGGCGTTCTTATATTCGTCGAATTGAGATGCAAAATCTTCCAGTGCTTCTCCGTTCATTAATCGAACAGCTGCTTGAAGAAGAACATTTTTTGTGGGGAATTTAAATAATCTTGGGTTCGATAGTACATTGTCCATTCTCCAAAAAGATTCAGGTTTTTCTTCTTTTAAAAATGCACCGAAAAAACCATTGTCACAAGAAACAAAATATTGTTCCTGAAACTTCATGACTGATGGAAAACTACCATCAGCGCCACTAAAATTCACTACAGGTTCGCTGTCAACCCCAACTACATGTACCGTACCATTGGGGAAGTCTTTATAACAAGAACGAACAAGGTAGGCTGCTTCTGAAATGTCAAAAGGGCTGACTGAATGAGAAATATCAATAATAGACGCGTCAGGAACACTTTTTAGAATAGTGCCTTTCAAGGATGCCACGTAGTGGTCATTCAATCCCATGTCTGTTGTCAACGTAATGATCTTCATTCTAGAAACGATCAATTTATTTTATAAATTTGAATCAAAAGTAAGGTTTAAATAGGTATCATCAATTAGTTAAGAGGGGGAGTATTACAATATAGATAGTGAATAACTTGAAAAAAAATCACGATATTGAAGAAAGAAGGAACTCTTAATTGAATTGAAATTAAAAAAAACAGTCGATTGTTAGAACGAAAAATTGAAATCACAGGTGTTAATCCCGCAGAACTTCTAGGGGTGAATAATGCCAAGTTAAAGCATATTAAAACATTTTTTCCGAAGCTAAAAGTTGTAGCAAGAGGTAATATTGTAACTATTGCAGGAGACGAAGAGGTAATGGATGAATTTGAAGGGAAATTCAATCTTATTTTAAGGCATTTTACCCGATTTAATCGTTTAACAGAAAACAATATTGATAATTTAATGCTCGATGATGGTTCGAGGATGCTTAAAGATGACAATGGATCGGAGATTTTAGTTCACGGAAATCACGGATCAAAAATTAAGGCAAAAACAATCAATCAGCGGAAGTTGGTAGACTTGGTTAATAAGAATGACATGGTTTTTGCTGTTGGTCCTGCCGGAACAGGAAAGACCTATACTGCCGTAGCATTGGCGGTTCGCGCGTTAAAAGCTAAAGAAGTAAAGCGTATTATTTTAACTCGCCCAGCTGTGGAGGCAGGTGAGAATTTAGGCTTTCTTCCTGGAGATTTAAAAGAGAAGCTTGATCCGTACATGATGCCGCTATATGATGCGCTAAGAGATATGATTCCCGCTGAAAAGTTGGCGGACATGATCGAATTTGGTATTATCGAAATTGCACCGCTCGCATTTATGAGGGGGAGAACATTAGACAAAGCATTTGTTATTTTGGATGAAGCGCAGAATACAACAACAATGCAAATGAAGATGTTTTTAACGCGTATGGGGATGACTGCAAAGTTTGCTGTTACAGGAGATATGTCTCAAGTGGACTTACCAAGGAAGCAGCGATCTGGATTAGCTTATGCATTAGATGTTTTGAGTGATGTTGAAGGTGTTGGTGTTGTTCGAATGGGGGCAGCTGATGTTATTCGTCATAGTTTGGTAAAGAAAATTATTGCTGCATTTGAGAAGGCAGAGGAAGCGGAGCAAGCGGAACGGAATATTAGAAATCAAAACAGAAATTCAGAAGAATAATTGAATTGATTTCTGAGGATTTCTTTCTAGTTTAATCTTGTTTGAAATAATGCATGGTAGTTTCCACCCAATCAATTTCATTTAATGAGTCCATTACATGATAGGTAGGGATAAGTGGCCCTTGTATTATAGTGTGATTGATATCACAAAGATAGCCTGATGCTAATACTAGTCTATTTCCATCTTTGAGTTTAAGGGGTTTATTGGACGTAGTATATCCTCCAGATTTTGTACCGATTAATGCTGTGTTTGGAAGTCCTGTAAATGATATTGCAGTAATTTCTCCTGAGCTCTGGGTTTCTTCTCCAATTAACACGGCAATCTTTTTTGCATCAATTTTTAATTGATGGGGAGCCAGTATCTTTGATAGTGTTAATCTTCCAAGTTTTGCTTTACCTATCCCTGATTTCCATGGGGTATTCTTTCTTTTTCTATTCATGAAATATCCAAGCGTTCTTTTACCAAAAAAAGGTGATAATCCAGCAATCATTGGATACATGTTTCCTCCATGGTTATGTCGTAAATCAATGACCCAATAAGAAATTGAAAGTGTTGTATCAATGTATGCGATCAGATCATTTATTTGTGTAGCATATTTAGTTGCTTGGGCTTGTGTTCCTGAAAATCCTGGGATGTATAGATAAGCCGTGGAATCATTAATGATGTCAGCTGAAGGTGCGTAGTTTTCAGGAAGAGAACTATTCTGTTTTTTAGTTTTTGTAGGTTTCATCGAAAGTGAAAAACGGCTGTGATTATCTCCTTTTTTTCTTAATAGATTAATGTAATAGTCGTTAATCGGGTCGAGTTCATCATAGTTGGAGATTGTTTGGAGTATTTCCTTTGATTCAGATTTAACTTGTTTCCAATCAATGTTATTACTTACAATTGATAGGCGTTTTATTTTTCTTCGCAAATGAGTTTCGTATCTACGGATTTTTAAAGGTGGATTTGCTGGGGTGATTTCCTCGTATTTAAGTTTGAAATCATCGAAATAGGCAGTTCCAACTCCACCTAAATGTCCACCTAACAATATGTATTGTGTTTCATTGGTTGAACGCAAAGATAACGAGTAGGTTTTCCATTCGGTATCTCCTGTAATTTCTGTTCCGATCATTTTAAGATTTTTAAAGGAAGTTGAAGCGTGTGAAGAATCTTGTAGATGCATCCATATTCCAACGTTTCCAATTACTTTTTTGCTTTTTATTCGAACAGAAAGTGTCACTTTATATAGACCTCTTTTTTTTATAGGAATACACTGTGAAAACGGCTGGAATTCATTTATTGAGATGTCTGAATGGATGACCATTGCGTTAGCATTTTGTCCTCCTTTTATTTCTATGGTGTAATTAGGACGTGGAGTAAATGACCAATGAGAGGTGTCACCAGTTTCAAATCCAGGATTTAGAATTTGAGCATTCGAAAAAATAGAAATTATGGATAGAGCGATGAGAAGCACTAACTTCATAGAAAGTTTGTTTTGGTATTAATAGAGACAATAATCGGAATTAGATTAAATCAAGATTCTAAACGAATGTTAATCTAGTTGACGTAAACTTTTTTTAACATTCGAGGAATACTGATTCGTGAGTTGTAATAGGTGAAAGTTCTAGAAGAGGAGGGGATGATTCTTGATTATTTGAAATCAATTGTGGAAATATATTCTTGAATGTTTGAAAAAAAATGACGATTCCGATAGCGGAATTTCTAATTTCGCAGATACAAATTTTGTTATGGGAAACGCAATCATAGAAAGTAAGTTCAGTTTTAAAGGGCAAACAGATGTCTACAATGGAAAAGTAAGGGATGTTTATACCTTAGATAATGGCCTGTTGGTCATGGTAGCATCCGATCGAATTTCAGCATTTGACCATGTTCTTGCCAAAGGAATTCCGTTCAAAGGTCAGGTATTAAATCAAGTAGCAACTATGTTTTTGGATGCAACAAAGGATATTGTGCCTAATTGGTTACTAGCTACTCCTGATCCTTCTGTAGCTGTTGGATATGCTTGCGAGCCAATTCGTGTTGAAATGGTGATTCGTGGATATATGTCTGGTCATGCGGCAAGAGAATATAAGGCGGGTAAACGCATTTTATGTGGTGTTCCAATGCCGGAAGGAATGAAGGAGAATGATAAATTTCCAGTTCCGATTATTACTCCTGCAACAAAGGCTGATGAGGGACATGATGAGGATATTTCTAGAGAGGAGATTTTGAAGCAGGGAATTGTTTCGGAAGAGGTTTACCTGCAGCTTGAAGATTATACTCGAAAATTGTTTCAGAGAGGTACTGAAATGGCTGCAGAACGTGGGCTAATTCTTGTCGATACTAAATATGAATTTGGAATTAGAGATGGAAAGGTGTATTTGATAGATGAGATTCATACACCGGATTCATCTCGTTATTTCTATGCTGAAGGATATGAAGAACGACAAATGGCTGGTGAAAATCAAAAGCAGCTTTCTAAAGAGTTTGTTCGTCAATGGTTGATTGAAAATGAATTTCAAGGATTGGAAGGTCAGACTTTACCCACAATGCCTGATGATTTTATTCAAGTAGTTACGGATCGATACATTGAATTGTACGAGAAGATTACCGGAAGTAAATTTGAAAAATCGGACACTACGGATATTCAAGCCCGTATCCAAGGAAATGTAAATGCGTATTTAGAGAGTCTATAAAAACGATTATACTATAACAATAAAGCACCTTCAAAAGAAGGTGCTTTATTGTTTATGATTATTCTTTCTCTATTGAGTTATTGTAACTTCGATGTTCTGATAGATTAATGTTAATCAGAAAAACCGTACTATGAAAAAAAATCTGATGTCTTTTCAATCAATAGTTTAATTAACTCTTTTTGGTTGTACTTGAAATGATCAGGAATGTTTAATACGCTGATTTTTTTTCTGTATTTATCTTTTGTAAGTGATTCAATTGCTTTCCTGTGTTTTTGTTCCATCACAATTATTACATCTGCCCATTGCACATGTTTTTCGTCTAACGGAGTCGTTCCTTCCTGATTACAGATCTTATGATTGGTTCCAGCAGAATCAAAGTTTAATTGAGGATACTTTGGTGCAAAATAATCTTCTGCGGTTGCAGATCGATCTTTATTTGCTGAACAAACGAACAGATAGTTTTTCATGGGGTTAAAATATATAGTTATTTTAACTTATCAGCTTCCTCATGAGCTTTACGCATGATATCATCTGCTGTTTTGTTTCCTGCCTCTTCCAGTTTGTCTGCTTTTTCGTACGCTTTGTCTCGAACCTTTCCTGCAGCAATTTCCGCAGCCTTTTTCTTTAATGGATTTGATCCTGCAGCATCTACAGCTTGTTTGTACGCTTTGTCAGCCTCCTTTTTTGCAAGTTCTTTGGCCTTCTTTCCTTCTGCTTTAGCTTGATCTGCTTTCTTTTGAGCATCTGCTAAGATTTTTGCTTTTTTCGCATTTAAATCTTCTTTGATTTCTTCAACTTTGTCTTCGATTACTGCTTGGACAGTATCTTTTATTGTTTCAGTTACTGTATTGATAAGGTCGTCTTTGAAATCCCCTGTGGCTTTTAAAATAGCTTCTTTGAAGTCAGTCGTGATTTTTGGGTTCTTTGCGTCTCCAGCAACGTTTATGTTAACAGGGATAAAGTTGGGTAATTCTCCAATGTTCAGGTTTGGAGTAAGAACATGAAGTTTTCCCATTGCATCTTCCACAACCTTTATCATTTCGGCAGGAATTTCACTCTTTGGAACATTCATTTTCATGTCGTAGTTCAGTTTTTTATCCAATGTTGAATAACCAGAGACCTTTGTGCCGATATTTGCCATTTTTACATCGAAAGGAGTTAAAGATATTTTTCCATCTTTGATTTTAAACTTGGTGTAAAAATTCTTGAGAGTCTGATCGGACAGCTTGGAAATTTTGGTCTTATCTGCTATTTTGTCAAATAATTCAAATCCTTCTACTTTTATACTGCTTGACTTTATGTCGCCAATACTTGATAATGACGTTAATATTGGTTCAAATGAAGGGGTTAAATCAGAAGACATGTTTAAACTTGACGTGATCTTTCCTCTCGCATATTTGGATAGAGGAGCAAGTTTTTCTACTGTTAAAAAGTGCGTTGATAAATCATGAATGTCGATTTGATTCAGTTTGTAATTGAAATCAAGTTTCGGCGTTGTGTGGTCTTGAGTATTGTAACTTCCGCCAAGGCCAATATTACCTCCCATTGCATCCAGAGATATATCATTTAATGTTGCAATTTCATCTTTGAGTTTTACATTTCCTTTAACGTTTTTGGCATCAATTCCATTGTAGTGAACATTGTCGATAGCTGTGTTTAAATTAAAATCGACGTTATGCGGAATTAACAGAGGTTCTACTTGTTCAGAAGAAGCTGTTGTTTCATTGGTAGGAACAGAAGCTGTTGATTCACCTGTTTCAGATACCGCCATTAACTCGTCAAGATCTAAGTTCTTACTAGTAAAATTGAAAGTTCCAGCCAAGTGCTCCTCACGTAGTAAGTATCCAAAGTAGTTGTCAACAGTTCCATCCATTTGGAAATCGGATTTTCCTGTTTTAGCGCGTAATTCGGTTAATTGTAAATTTTCAGGAGAGAAAAGGAAGTTTACCTTATCAATAAATACTTTGTTAGGTAAATCTTTAGAGGCATAAACCATGTCTGATAATGAAAGGTCACCTTCAGCTCTAAAAGCTTCAAAATCGCCTTTTTCTAAAGCGCTCATTCGTCCTTTTATATCTATGTCAGCATCTAGGGTACCTTGGTAAGACTCTCCTTCTGTAACAGGAACAAAGTCTTTCAGTGTTCCTAAATCCACATTCGCAAGTATTGTAGATTGGATGTAAGGATCTGTCATGATATTTTTCATGTGCATTGTTGCATCCGTACTGTTTTTTCCGAACTCAGCATGAAATCGATCAATTTGAGCGGTCATTTTATCTAGGTTCGTACCTCCAACAAATTTTGAACCAGCATCTAATTGAATATTCGTTATTTTTCCAGGTAAGTCTGGGTAGTTAATTGAAGCATTATTTACTTTTAGACCGAAATCCCAACCAGGAAGAGACTTTTCGTCTAAACGACCCTCTACCTTTCCATTGAGGGCTAGTGTTCCCCTGGAAACCATGCTTTCATATCCTGAATGAAAGAAAGTGGGGATGAGTGATAGGAATTGTTTAAAGGTTGCTTTAGATGCATCAAGTGATAGATCTATTTGGTCATGTTTATCAAGCATTTCATAGGAACCATCGATAGAAAATCCAAGTTCATTTAGTTTAATCGAGTTTTCTTTTAGTGTGTATTTTGATGATGCTTCTTTGAATTCCATTAATAAGTTGATATCAGCATCTGTTTTCACTTGTGATAAGTAAGAAAGACCATCCATATCATAACTTAACTCATCAATTTGTGTGGATGTTTTAAAGTCAATAATATCTGCAGTTAGATCTCCTTGACCTGTATGATTAAGATTTTTAATTGTTGAGTGTATGTTAGAAGCATCATCACTATAAGTGATTTGGGCATTCTTTATGCTATATTCTTTTAAGGAGAGTTTGAAGCTTGAAGGTTCACTGATTTCTTCTGGAGTTTTTACCGAGTCTGGTTTTACTATATCATAGTTGGCTGTTCCGTCTTGTAGTACTTTCACATTAAATACGGGGTCGATAATATGGATTTCATCAATTTCAACTTGATCTCCAGAAACAACGCTCCAAAAAGCAACATGTGCTCGTACTTCTTTGATGTCCATCAGTACAACGTCTTTAAAGTCATTTTGACCTTGAAGTTTTGCTTCGTCCAGAGTGACAGTCATATTAGGGAAAGTACTAATAAACGTTAAGTCAAAATCTTTTAAACTTAACTCGGCGTTAAGGGATTTGTTTACTTCATGAATTACGAGTTCCTTTAATTGATCTTTGA
>JAKVAS010000051.1 GCA_022448165.1 Crocinitomicaceae bacterium
TCCAACTTACTGCTGGCTCTGTATCAGCAATAATTCCAGACTGACTAAACACTGCCCCTGAACCATCTTTAATGATAAAATAGGCATCAGCATCATCAAAAGAAGGAAAACCTCCTCCATATCCCGACATGGACTGAATTGTAAGCCCTGTAAATGTATAGACATCAATCGTGTCTAGATTATTCCAAGCAGTGTAGATTATAGGGTAGTCTCCCGCAGAAGTATACACTTGTGGAGTTGGGTTTTCAAGAGTTGACGCATTTCCATTACCAAAATCCCATTCATAAGCTAATAACCCAGGATTATTGTTTACAAATTCTACCGTGTGCGGAGCGCATCCATTTGCACCAATCATTGTAAATCCATTGTTGAATGTAGAAGCAGTATCGGGAAGGATCTCCAAAAACACAGAAAAGGTTGTTGGAATTCCCTGCGCAATGGATAAATCAGCAATCACGGAAACATCTACTTGATATTGTCCAGCTAATAATGGTGTTCCAAATACATTTACACATCCGTATTGGTCTACCTGCGGATCATAATTGCAATTACTCGCAGAATTATTACATTCCCAATCTAAGCCGATCGGCAATGCAATCGATTGAATATGAAAATTAAGAAATGGAAATCCTGAAGTATCTAAAGGCATTACAAAAGTAATATCCTCATTATACGTTTGGTTAACATACCCTAAAGGCATAGTATCTGGGTAAATCCCTGTAGATGTTTGTGAGTAGTCGATGTCACATATTTGGGAAATACTCCAAAATGGGGCAAGAACCAACAATAGCAATAATTGTTTCATAGCATAGTAATATGGTGCCTTCAAGGTACTGTTTTTTACCTAATCTATTTCCTGTCATTGTGTTTCCAAGGGAAATTATTAAATAGAATATCTTTTTTCTTCGCGATTTACTACTTTTGGGTACAATCAAAAATAAAAGACAATGGCATTTGAATTACCTCAATTAGCATATGCGTATGACGCATTAGAACCACATATTGATGCAAGAACTATGGAAATCCATCATTCTAAGCATCATGCAGGATATACATCTAAGTTAAATGCTGCAATCGAAGGAACTGATTTTGCAGGAAAAAGTATTGAAGATATCTTGAAGTCTTGCAAAGACACTCCTGCAGTAAGAAATAATGGTGGAGGCTTCTACAATCATAGTTTGTTTTGGTCTGTTATGAGCCCAAATGGTGGAGGAACACCTTCAGGAAATTTAGCTGCAGCTATTGATTCTGCTTTTGGATCATTTGATGCTTTTAAGGATACATTTTCTGCAGCAGCTGGAACTCGTTTTGGTTCAGGGTGGGCTTGGCTTTGCTTGAACGACGGGAAATTGGAAGTTTGCTCAACTGCAAATCAAGATAATCCAATTATGGGTGAAGGATGTACTGGAACTCCAATTTTAGGATTGGATGTTTGGGAGCATGCTTATTACCTGAACTACCAAAACAGACGTCCAGATTATATCAACGCATTTTTTAATGTTATAAACTGGGATAAAGTTTCTGAGTTGTTCGAAGCAGCGAAGTAAACGCTAAAGATTAAAAATATATGGCCTTCTTTTTCGTTGAGAAACGAGATAGAAGGCTTTTTTAGTTTCTAAGCTTTCCAAATCATCTATACCAATGATAGAGTTATCCTTTGAACTACTTTCTGACATTGCTTCGATATCCATCGCTTTATTTATAGGGTTCTACTTTTGTGCACTCGCTAAGGGAAACAAAAATGCCAATCTATTAATAGGTGGTTTCCTTTTTTATACAGCAAATTCGGTGTTTCTAACGTTTTCTTTTGAGCTAGGCTTCTCACATCCACTAATCACTTTACTCTCTCTCTTTGATTCCTCTTTTATTTTTGCCCCTATTTTACTGTTATATGCATTTACACTCACGGATTCCTTACAAAGACATGGTAAAGAAGTACGATGGATTATCCTCATCATAGTTCTCGATTTTCTATTGGAGATCATACAACAGTTCTATCAATTCAACGAGGGATTCCTATTATCTAAGCACTTGTTTTCACTCTTATTTAACCTAATCATCCTACTATATCTTCTTAAATACATCAAATTTCACAACAACAACATCCTTTCCTTCTTTTCATCCATTGATGATCGGAAATTAAATTGGCTTCGCTTACTTACTATTGTGAATGCTTTATTTATTGTTTTTTGGCTAATTGATGACACTCTATCTGCCTTCATTGGTGACAACATACTCTCTCAGGTGATTGCCCATACTTCTATTTATGCAACACTTGCCAATATTATTTGGATTGGATATGGAACACTCCGTCAGCCACATGCTTTCGAAATTTTTAAAGAAGAGGCTCAGGTAATCATTCCTGAAAAAAAACATATGCCCCCCACTGATGAACGTTTACTAGAGTTCAAAATTATAACTCAACAAATAGAAGAAAAGAAACTATTTCTTGATCCGAACATAACCCTTCGCGAACTTGCAACAAGCCTAAATATTAAAGACAAAGAGTTATCAAAACTGATCAATGAATGTTCCGAACAGAATTTTTATCACTTCATTAATGCTTTTCGTATCGAATACTTTAAACAATTGTATTTAAGTCCCGAAAATGACAATCTAAGTGTTTTAGGAATCGCTCTTGAATCTGGATTCAAAACAAAATCAACGTTTTACGGTGCTTTCAAGAAGATCGAAGGACAAACTCCAAAAGAGTTCTTAACGAGCCAAAAGTAGTTCGAATCCTTCCAGTCAGACCTCTTACCGACAATATTTCACCTATATATCTAGTTGAAGAGATAGATTTGAATGAACAAATATTTATGGTCTATGATTTTTTCAAAAAAGGTTACGCAACTTCTCAAATGTTTAATTGTATTCATTTCATTTACGATACATTCGCAATCTTTACCTGATGACATTGATGTATCCGTTTCCTCCAACGGTGTTGTACCTCTTCCTTCAACAGTTTCAAATCAATATTCCTCTGCTGGTTTCGTGAAATACACAAAAATTGCATGTCCAAACGGTGAGGCTATTCACTTCATTGCTCAAAATGCAATTTCGGATGCACAGATTGTTCGTGCAAGGACTATTCTTAATTTTTATCTACAGAACAAAATTGGGTCTCAATATGGAAATGATAAATCGGCTGTGATTAATACAATGGGGACTAACGATGCCACTTTGTTATTAATGAATGGAAGTGACGATGGATCAAACGATCCCATGGTAAATGGACAACCACTTTACGAAGAAGAAATGGCAGTAGAAGGTCATAATTGGTATCAGACCAATAATTACGATCATCGAGATGCATCTTTTGAAGAAATATTGCACATGATGCACGATATGGGTATTGGAGTCGATGGATCAAATAGTATTTCTAATCCTGCCCTTCCAGCATATCAAACGGAAATTAGAAATGCTCAATTAAATGCACACAACAATAACTTTGACATATGGCCAATTGGAGCCGATGGTTCTATTCCAGATATACAAAATTGGTATAACGAACTTGATAATGAAAATAGTTTGTCTCAAGAATATCTAGCATCACTGATTGATGCCTACTATGGATTATGGGATCCTTGGATTGAAGACCCTACAACAAGTATGTGGGGAATTTACAAAGCGCATAATCGTGCAGAAATAGAGGCTGAAGATACTATGGGTTGGAATTTACTCCCCAAGTTTTTCGAGCCATACATCAATGTCGATATGATCATTGATCCAAGTTTCAATGGAACCTTTTCCCTAACACTGGACCAAAACAGTGATTATACATTGAAATCACAATATTTACAACACGTATACTTATCCGGAACCAATGCATCTTCATTGATGGGAAACGATCAATACAATCGTTTAAAAGGAAATAATGCTAATAATTCTTTTGAAGGGTTAAAAGGACATGATCGTTTAGATGGACAAGGAGGTGAGAATACTGCAATATTCACAGGAGTGATGGCTGACTATACTGTTACCAATTTAATTGATCATGCAATCGTTTTTGACAATACCCCAAATCGTGACGGAGCAGATACTTTGTGGAATATTCAACAGTTACAGTTTTCAGATCAAACTACTCCCATAGATTTAACGAGTACTTTAACAATTTCACACCTTTCACCTATTAGTTCCTTAATAACATACCCGAATCCATGTGAGGACATTATTTTCATTCAACATTCAGATGAAGTTCACCCAAAAGATTATCAAATAATCAGTTCAAATGGTAAGATTGTTCAATCAGGAATTTATTCAGAAAATGGTATAAAAACGATGAGTCTTCCGTCAGGTCATTATTATTTGTTTTTTAATAACAAAACTGATTTATTCATTAAAAAATAACACTATGAAGTATTTAAATCATGTATTAGCAATCACTTCTCTATTGTTGGTTATTATGTCTTGTTCAAAATACAAGATCACTCCAGGTAATGATCCAAATTTTAAGATTGTTAAGAATGAAGATCAAGAGTTTAAAAAATTCCAGAAAAAGGTGACTGTTTTCGGAATTCCAATTTATGCTACAAAAAAAGTTGAAAATCAGAAGTTACTTCATGCTGCTAATATTATGGCTCAATATCTAGATAATGATGAAAACGACACGATTGATAATCAACTCGTAGTTAATAAAATGATTGAAAAAAAAGCGTTTTTGTTTATGTGGAAAAATAAATTAGAACGAAGAAAAGCTCCGAATGTAGATGGAGGACAAGATCTTGGCGCAAACGAAACAATTCCTTCTTGGCATACAAACGGACAGTCAGGTACTTTTGACGCTTCACTTGAAGAGGTACTGCATTTAATTACGCATGTAGGTTATGCGAGTGTTTATCCTACCGTTTTTGGAGAGGGGAAAGGCACAGCACTTTCAAACGCTATGGACATTGCTCGTGGCGGACAATACACGGAAATCCCGAGTAGTTATCCTAGTTCGGCTTGGTATACCTATGATGATCAAACATGTAACTATAATTGTATGACAACTGAGTATATCTATTGGTCGCTGACTTCAATTTTAGGTGCCCAAACGAATCGACTCAGTGAGATTTCACAAGAGTGGAAATTGAATACAAAGTCCTTAGTTGAGGGCACAGATTCTGTTGTTTATGGACTTTTGACAGATCCTCAATATAAATTCCCAACAGTTTTACCGGATGGTACGTATAAACATTGAAGTTTGATAAACAATGAAAAGTTACGGCACTATTATAGACTAATATGCACAGGAAATAAATCTTAAAAACAATCCTGTTCTCACTTTAGAAAATTCAGGCAGGTGAAAACAAACTTGCGCAAAACGCATTTTCTAAACCGTTTCAGGCATATTAAGAGCAACAACCGCCTTTACTTCCGGAGCAACTTTTTTAACCGCCTCTTCCAAACCAGCTTTTAAGGTCATCATTGACATTGAGCAATCACTGCAAGCGCCTAATAAACGAACCACAACAGTGGCATCATCCTTGATTTCCACCAATTCCATATCCCCTCCATCAGCATTCAAGAAAGGACGTAATTGCTCCAACGAACCAAGTACCTTCTCTTCAATGCTCTTTTTATCAATGGTCATATTCCTTTAATTTTTCTTTTTCTGCTTGGCTACTTCCTCTACAAATGTACTAACTAATTCTTCAAAAGCATTTGATGTAATTGTATTATCTTGGAAAACAGCAGGCTTACCAATATCCCCCGCCTCTCGAACACCTTGAACCAGTGGGATATGACCCAAAAAAGGAACTTTCATTCCATGTGCTAAATTTTTCGCTCCATCACGCCCAAAAATATAATACTTATTCTCAGGTAATTCTTCAGGGGTAAACCAAGACATGTTTTCAACTATACCCAATACTGGCACATTAATCGTGTCAAGCTTAAACATATTCACTCCTCTTCTAGCATCTGCCAATGCAACCTCTTGAGGTGTACTCACAATAACAACACCATCTAATGGAACTGTTTGTACTAATGACAAGTGAATATCTCCGGTACCAGGAGGAAGGTCAATCAAAAGATAATCTAACTCTCCCCAATATGCGTCCGTAAACATCTGAGTAAGTGCCTTTGCAGCCATTGGCCCTCTCCAAACAACAGCATTATCTTGCTCTGTAAAAAAACCAATTGACAAAACTTTAATCCCATAACTTAACACAGGATTAATCATTGGTTTTCCTTCAACATCTAACATTGTTGGTCTTTCATTGACCACGTCAAACATTGTCGGCATAGAAGGACCGTAAATATCAGCATCTACTACTCCAACTCTGTAGCCAGCTTTTGCTAAACCACCAGCAAGATTAGCAGTAACCGTTGATTTACCAACTCCTCCTTTTCCTGAAGCTACTGCAATAATATTCTTAACCTCAGGCAATATCTTACGCTGTACGGCTTTTGCTTCAGCTGGAATACCTGCAATCTGGGATGATATAGTCAAATCATCTCCAAAGCTTCGTTTGAGATTAAATTCAATAGCTTCTTGCATACGTTTTCTTGCATGCAAAGCCGGGTTGGAAACAAATACTTTAAGTGATACCTTCTGATTTTCAATATTTAGTTCTTCAACAAGGTTTGCCGAAACTATGTCTTTTTTTAGATCTGGCTCCATAATTGAACCTAGCACCTCTAAGACGTTCTCACGAGATAATTCCATAAGGAAAGGAGATAACTTTTAACCCTCTCGGGTATTTATTTAACTTTCTGTATTCGGTCGAAATGACTTAATAGATTTTGCCATTAGTTCAACAATTACTTTTTCGTAACCATCTTCTCCCGATTGTAATTCATAGGTAATATTATTCACAACTTTCTTAGCATACACATGATACGTTTTGTGTTCAATACCAACAGTTGGTGATGCTTTATTTGATCCTTTAGGAAGTAATACACGCTCATAAAGAATCATATCTTCCTCATCAATCAAGTATTTAACCTTAAAGAATTTTTGTTCTGCAAGTTCCTTCTTTTCTACTTCTATCAAATCAGTAATATCTCCATAATCCTCTATCAATAACTGAAAATTACGTCCTACGTTGATATCCCATTTAATGTCAGATTCATCATGCTTTACTTCCGGCTTTGTGGAAGCACCAATATTTGCAGTTTCATCTGGCAAAGAAATAAGTGCAGGAATTTCGTAATCAGTAAGTATGAAATCCTGAAACTCATAGTAGTCATCGTCCACAACGATATCCTCAGTATTAATTTCTGGTGTATCCTCACAACTTAAAAACCAGAAAGAAGTAGCGGCTAATGTAAGAATCATTAGCTTTTTTGTTACGATTGACTTGATTGTTTTTCTCATAATCATGGGCACATTATTTCTAGCTTATTACAAATATACAAAAGCCATAGAAATTATACTCATCTCATTCATTGAGAAACAAACATTACATGATGATTACACCAATATCACCAAGTACAGGGATTTTTTTCATGTTACTTGGAGAAATCGCTTCGGGAACAAACACGAACTTCTTATCAAACAACTGGTTACCAATTAAAAAACTAACCCAGTATTCATTTGACAATCCAAATACGTCTTCCATGATTGGTTCTATTTTTGCCGCTTGATTTGGCATTAACACCTCAATTTTATGACGTAACATTGAGGTTTGAATTTTCTCCCCAGTAGTTAAGCTTTGTCCGTAGCCTCTACTCGAAACTATAATACCTTCCATGATATCATCCCGAAGATTCAATAAATAAACATTATATACTTTTTCGTTATCCTCCCCATCTTGCTGTACTACTGCAACAGCGACATTCTCAACCTTGGGACCTTTAAGTTCTTCGCGCATTATTTTAAAAATTCCGTTTCTGACTTAATCATTTTTGCGAGCGCAATATATTGAAATAAGCCCAGAGGATGTCCAACTTCCTTTTCATTTTCCTTCACATAGTCCTTATCATTTTCTAGATGTTCTGGAATTTTAAATTTTGGAGACCTCTTTGAACCTAAACGAATGATTAATAAATCTTCTTTCGGAATTGTAATAATGTACTGTCCTAAAATACCTCGACAATACTGTACTGGGTTTTCCATCCCGAAATATGTCCAAAGATGTAATCCATAGCTTTGATTTTTAGCCCCATCCTCCATTTTGATATTTGCAGGTCTAATCATTTCCGCATAATACCATTCAGGAATCACTTGTTCATTGCCAACTCTTCCTTCATTCAACAACAGCTGTCCAATTTTCAAAAAGTCACGAGCAGTAGCATACATACAACAAAATGCCTTTTCATCGCCTCCTTCTTTATCTAAAGACCAAAAAGCATCATTACTTGCTCCTATCTTAGACCAAATCTTATCTTCTGCATACTTTGTTAAATCCTCCCCTGTTGCCGCCTCAATAATAAATGCGAGTAATTGAGAGTTTCCACTTTGGTAACGAAAGGTTTCTCCTGGTTTATGTATTAACTTCTGATTTGTCACTTGGCTCCTCAAACCCCAGCCATAATAGGATTCAGCATTATCAGACAAAGGGTCAGCACCACTTTCAGACCAATCTAAGCCTGATGACATCGTCAATAAGTTCCGAATGGTAATCGACTCCATCTCTCCACCTTTAAATTCAGGAAGATAATTTGCAACAGATTCATCAAGATTTTTAATGTCTCCCTCTTCTACTGCAATGCCAATAAGTAAAGCAACTACTGTTTTTGCAACAGAAAACGAATTACTAACCGTTTCTTCATTATGTTTATCCCAATATTGCTCGTATAATAAACTATCCTTTGACATTACCAGAAAGGCACGCGTATCATACTTTTCTAAGAATGCTTCATAATCTTTTGGAATGTGTTGTGTATTAAACTTCTTGTGCTCCCGTAAAGGCTGAGGACTTGTCGCCTTCAACTGGGCATTTGCAAAAATATCTTTATCGTAAATAGAAGGACCTTTTCTTCCTTTCAAATAAGTGTTCGCAATACCTTTATACAAATATAGCCTCCCAGATAGAAGAATAAATGCATTAACTGTAAGGAATAACCCAATAAATGTGACCAGAAAGTACTTTCCAATCTTCTTGAAGATTTTAATCATAGACTTTTAAGCGTAAACAAAACCGAATTGTTGTGCAAGCTTCTCCTTGAGTACTTCCCCAACTTCTTTCATGTCAACGTTTCGTCCGAGCTCACTTGCCAGAGAAGTTACGGCTTTATCTTGAATCCCACAAGGAACAATATGAGAAAAATAATTTAAATCAGAGTTCACATTAAATCCAATTCCATGCATCGTAACCCAACGAGAACTTTTAACCCCCATTGCGCAAATCTTGCGAGCATTTTCTTTATCTCCATCAATCCAAACTCCTGTCATTCCATCTACTCGTCCTGACTCAATTCCATACTCCAACAATGTTTGAATCACGGACTCTTCCAAGAATCGAAGATATTTATGAATATCCGAAAAGAAATGATCCAAATCAAATATTGGATACCCCACTAATTGACCAGGACCATGATAGGTAATATCGCCACCTCTATTGATTTCATAATACGTCGCTGAATGTTTCTTTAACTCATCATCATTCAAAAGTAAATTTTCCTTTTCTCCACTCTTTCCTAATGTATATACGTGAGGATGCTCACAAAACAACAAATAATTTTTTGTTACCTCAGTAGACTCCCCCTTTCTGATGGCTATCTTTTGATCAATAGTCGATTTGAAAATTTTTTCTTGATAATCCCAAGCTTCCTTGTAGTCAATAACTCCAAGATCTTCAAATATCACTGTACGATTTTTCATGTTTAAAAATTCGCCAACGATGATTTCAAATGATCTATGATTACGATTTCTATCGGATCTGTTTCTGTCATTTCAGCAAGATACAAAGATGCCCAATCAACGATATTGATCAAATGAATTGACCGCTCAATTTGGCTATTTCCTTCTGCCACAATTGTCATGATTTTACTTGACTTCTTTTGGATTGCTTCTTTGGTAATTTCAATCCGCTTTCTATTTCTTGGATGAATATCACTCGTTTCAAAAAAAACTGTTGCAAATCGATCATCTCCGCCTCCCCAGCCAACAAGTTCATTATGATTCATCTCAGGAATTGGTTGACTCCAAGCTAGCATTTTACTGTTTTCATTCAATTGTTGACGCGCACGAACTAAAATAGGTTCATATGCTGTTGTTCCATATAATATTCCAACATTCCCCTTCAAAAATGCTGCTAACTCCTTTGCTTTGGATTTAATCTCAGTTTCTTTTGAGACAACTAACTTTCGACCTTCTTCCAATTCAATAAGGCGATCTGGAGACGTTAAACCAAGTTCTGAAAAAATGTTTAATAATTGAACCAATGAAAAGGCTAATGCAGTTCTTGGCGGGTTTCCTCCTGGAACAATCACAACATCTCTACCTAAAGCCTCACAAAGTCGCTGCATTTTTCCACCGGAAGTAATCCCTATCAAATGCGCCCCTTTTTCAACAGCCGCTTGAACACTACTAAGTGTCTCTTCTGTATTACCAGAATACGACGATCCAATTACTAGAGTATGCTCATTTACAAACGCTGGCACATCATAATCACTCACCACATAAACAGGCACTTGAAGTTCATCCTCAACCCATTTACTTACAATTCGACCACCAATACCTGATCCTCCCATTCCACAAATCAATACATTTCGTATTTCATTCACAGGCTTTCTGATAACTGCATTCGAAGCAATCGTCAATGCGTCTGTAATATTGGAAGGGAAAGCGCTTATTAGGGTATTCATCTCTGTCATAATTTCAAATTTATAAAAATGAATGGATATAACTTTATTTAATCGAATCGGAAATACATATATTTCATTCTTTTATCAAATAAAACGAATACTATTTGAATTTGCTTTATACTTAATCGTAATTTTGCAAAAAAAGAATGATGGAAGCGAAAAAAGCGTCAGAAACATTATCAATAACAACAAAAGTTGTTTTGCCGAATGACACAAACGCACTGGGCAATTTATTTGGAGGACAACTTCTTGCTTGGATGGATGTAATTGCAAGTGTTTCTGCACATCGCCACTGCAGAAGAGTAGTCGTTACTGCTTCAGTTAATAATGTTTCTTTCCGCCAACCAATTGAAGAAGGTTCTATCGTAACATTAGAAGCTAAAGTTTCTCGTGCATTTAGTTCCTCCATGGAAGTTTTTGTGGATGTTTATGTAGAAAACCCAGTAAGCGGAAAACGAGAAAAATCTAACGAGGCAATCTATACCTTCGTAGCTGTTGATCAAAATGGTGGACCAATTGAGGTTCCGGAGATAATTGCTGAAACAGAAAAAGAAAAAATCCGTTACGAAGGAGCACTTCGCCGTCGTCAGTTAAGTTTAATTCTGGCAGGAAAAATGAAAGCCTCAGAAGCTAGTGAACTAAAAAAAATATTTACTGAAGGCTAATTTCATTTAGATCTTTTACAATTGCGGAAACATTTTGTTTTTGCATGCAATCAAAATGACCTTTTGGACATTGACTATAACCAATTTTGGAGCAAGGACGACATTTTAATCCTGAAACTTGGTGCATTGTAAAACTTCCGTTTTGACTTGGCCGATACGGATACATTCCTAGGTCTGGAGTTGTATTTCCCCATACAGAAACAATTGGAACATCAAATGTGCTTGCAATATGCATCATGCCTGTGTCATTCGTTAAAACAACGCTACTTTGACTTAAAATACTTGCCGAACCTTGAAGGTTAAATCTCCCACTAACATTAATTACCTTTCGGTTAGTTGTCGATTTAACGATTTGATCACCAAAATCCTTATCATCAGGACCTCCTACCAATACAATCGGTATACTTATATGACTAATGATTTCTATAATCTTTTCCAGTGGCAATTGTTTCGTTCCAAATTTTGCACCTATAACAATTGAAAGGTATTGCTTTGGTAAAACACCAAATACCTTTTGTACATCAACCTCATTCTTCTTTTCAATTGTAAATTCACAAGGATGTCCATCATTCTTAACCCCTAAATGTTGCACTGTTTCAAAATAACGCTCTACAATATGAACATTAGGCATGTTATTTATCTTAAATTTAACCAGCAACCACTTTTTCCAATTTAATTTTGAAAATGACTTTGCAGGCCTTCTTAATTTCAATTTAAGAGATCGAGTTCTTAAGTTGTTATGCAAATCGATAATCCAATCAAATTCTTCTGCTTTAAGTTCCGAAACGCATTCATTAATTGATTTATCGATCATATAGACTTTATCAACATATTGATTCACTCTTAAGATTGATGCAAATGGTTTTTTTGTTAAAAAATGGATCTCAACATTTGGTAACTGTTGTTTTAACGCACGAATCACAGGTGTTGTGAGAACAACATCTCCAATAGAACTAAATCGAACAACAAGTATTTTCATTTCATTGCGAAAATACGATATCTCTGAAGAACAGATTACGACTAATCAATCTTCATTAAGTTTGCATTAATCAAAAAACAAATCAAGTGAGTAACTTCAGAGAAATTATTAATTCAGACAAACCTACTCTTGTCGACTTCTACGCAACTTGGTGCGGCCCTTGTAAAACAATGCACCCTATTCTAGATGAATTAAAAAATGAAAAAAAGGACGCAGTTAGGATTTTAAAAATTGACGTAGATAAAAATCAAGATGTTGCTCAAAAATTCAAAATACGTGGTGTTCCCACTTTTATTCTCTTCAAAAAAGGGGAGATTATTTGGCGTCAAAGCGGAGCAATCCCCAAAACCGTTCTTGAGCAAAAAATACGCGAGGCAAATTCCTAAACTTCGGACTATTATACCTTGTTATTTTAAATTTGATTCCCACGCATAAGCTCTAATACATTAAATATCTATAGCGCCTTGCACTCTTCGCTTTAAAGATTTACTTTTACCCCCTTTAAAACTACTATTATAAATTATTATAAAAAGTTATGGAAAAAAACCTTATTTACATTTTACCAGCTTTTGGTATTGTTGGATTAATATATATGTTATTCCTGTCGTCATGGGTTAAGAAGCAACCTGCGGGGAATGATAAAATGAAGAAGCTCTCAGGATACATCGCAGATGGTGCTCTAGCATTCTTAAAAGCGGAATACAGAATGCTTGCAGTATTCGTAATCGTATCTGGAGCAATCCTTGGTGTTTTATCTGCAACAAACTCAATTCCAGCAGGATTGTTTATTGTCGTAGCGTTTGTTATTGGTGCAGTATTTTCTGCGATAGCAGGAAATATCGGTATGCGTATTGCAACTCAGGCTAATGTTAGGACAGCTGAAGCTGCAAAAACTAGCTTACCTAAAGCGATGAAAGTGGCTTTTAGAGGAGGAACCGTGATGGGGCTTGGTGTTGCTGGATTAGCTGTATTTGGTCTTTCAGCAATTTTCATTTTTCTTCTAATGAATGCTGGAGGAATTGGTAACGTTAGTAGCGAGGGCATGAGTATCACTCTTGAAACGTTGGCAGGTTTCTCATTAGGCGCAGAGTGTATCGCTCTATTCGCCAGAGTTGGTGGTGGTATCTATACAAAAGCCGCAGATGTTGGAGCTGACCTTGTTGGTAAAGTTGAAGCCGGAATTCCGGAAGATGACATTAGAAACCCTGCTACAATTGCAGATAACGTAGGAGATAACGTAGGAGACGTTGCAGGAATGGGCGCTGACCTATTTGGTTCATATGTAGCTACTATGTTAGCAGCAATGGTCTTGGGTAACTACCTTATCGGTCAAAATGCAGAAGATGTATTCACGAAGTTCAGTGGAATGGGACCTATCTTGATGCCTGTATTAATTGCAGGTGTTGGAATCTTGTTTTCTATCGTTGGATCGATGGTCGTAAAAGTTAAGAATAACGAAGCAAAAGAAAAACAAGTTCAAGGAGCGTTTAACCTAGGAAACTGGGGATCTCTTGCTTTAACTGCCATTGCATCTTTCTTTATTATTAAATGGATGCTTCCAGCTGAGATGAACATGACCTTCTTTGGTGAAGCAGATCAAGTTATTGGTTTTAACCGAGTATTTTATGCTGTGTTAATTGGGTTAGCTGTTGGTGGTTTAATATCAATGCTAACAGAATACTACACTGCAATGGGTAAAAAACCAGTTAATGGTATTATTCAAAATTCATCAACAGGTGCAGCAACAAATATTATTTCTGGTTTATCTCTTGGAATGATGTCAACGGCCGCTCCAATAATTCTTTTTGCAGCTGCAATTTGGGGAGCTTATGCCTGTGCAGGTTTCTACGGAGTTGCTATTGGGGCCTCTGCAATGATGGCAACAACTGCTCTTCAGCTAGCAATTGACGCATTTGGGCCAATTGCAGATAACGCTGGTGGAATTGCTGAAATGTCGGAATTAGATCCAGAGGTTAGACAAAGAACAGATATTTTAGATGCTGTTGGTAATACAACTGCTGCTGTTGGTAAAGGTTTCGCAATTGCTTCCGCTGCCTTAACAGCATTAGCATTATTTGCAGCTTATGTAACTTTCACTGGAATTGACGGTATTAACATCTTCAAAGCGGACGTTTTAGCAGCCTTATTCATAGGAGCCATGATTCCTGTAGTTTTCTCGGCATTAGCAATGAGTGCTGTAGGTAAAGCTGCAATGGCAATGGTAAAAGAAGTACGTCGTCAATTTAAAGATATCCCAGGCATCATGGAATACAAAGCTGAGCCTGAATATGATAAGTGTGTTGACATCTCAACGAAAGCTGCATTAAAACAAATGATGCTTCCTGGACTTATTACAATTGTTTCTCCTATCATTATTGGGTTTACAATGGAAGCTGAAGCGCTTGGAGCATACATGGCTGGAGTAACTGTTTCGGGTGTTCTTTGGGCAATCTTCCAAAACAACGCTGGTGGAGCTTGGGATAATGCGAAAAAATCCTTCGAAGCTGGAGTTATGATTGATGGAGAAATGTCATACAAAGGTTCTGAAGCTCACAAAGCAGCAGTAACCGGAGATACGGTTGGAGATCCATTTAAAGATACTTCTGGACCTTCAATGAATATCTTAATTAAACTGACATGTTTAGTAGGATTAGTAATCGCTCCAATGTTAGCTGTTGGCGACTCTAATCACTCTGCTAATATTAATGGAGCTCCAACTGAGTGCTGCATTAATAAAACTAAATGTTCTGGAGATAAAAAACTAGCTCATTCTACAGATAACAAATGTGACCTTTCAAAGTGTTCAACGATGACGAAAGAAGAATGTGCAGAAATGTGTGATCGTCTTGGATGCTCTCAAGAAGAAACAGAAGAATGCCTTTCGCAATATGACGCTGAAGGTAACTTTATAGAAAAAGATGCTCAACATAATGATCACAGCGATCATCATCAAGAACATTAATACAATTTTAATAATATAGAAAAAAAGCTCTGTCGATATCGACAGAGCTTTTTTTCTATATTATATTTATTCCATGGAAGTAACTTATTTCTGGTTCAGAAGAGATCTTCGTATTGCAGATAATACAGCATTGTATAATGCTCTCAACGCATCTAAAAACGTTCAATGCATATTTATTTTTGACAATCTGATTCTCAGTGAACTTCCAAAAGACGATGCAAGAGTTTCTTTCATCTACAAACAACTAGCATCCATTGATCAAAAACTATCGACTTTCGGATCTTCCATTCGTGTTGAATTAGGAAACCCAGTTAAAATATGGGAGAAAATTTTACGCGAAGAAATTGTTGATTCCATATATACAAATAAAGACTATGAACCTTATGCAAGAAAACGTGACGGTTCAGTCCGAGATTTATGTGATACATTCAATGTTAAATTTCATCGATTTAAAGATCAAGTAATCTTTGAAGAAAGTGAAATTCTAAAAAAAGATGGTAAGCCATATACAGTCTATACTCCATTCAAAAATAGCTGGCTAAAAAAATTTAATCCTCTCGAATTTAAGCCTATTTCTTCTGAAAGAAAATTAAATAACCTCAGGAAAAAAAAATATGATTTTCCCTCGATAGTAGCAATCGGTTTTACTCAATCAAGAATTAAAGTCAAAGATTTCACACTAGATAACATTAAAGAATATTCTCAAGTCAGAGACATCCCATTTGAAGATAAAACAAGTTATTTAAGTCCTCATTTACGTTTTGGTACCATTGGCATTCGAACACTTATACATGAAGTTAAAGATAACTGCGACCTTTTTATCTCAGAATTAATTTGGCGTGAATTCTTCATGCAAATACTCTATCATTTCCCTAAAGTAGTAACTCAAAGTTTCCGTCAGAAATACGATCAAATTCCTTGGAGAAACAATCAAGAAGAGTTTACAAAATGGTGTAATGGCAAAACTGGCTACCCCATGGTAGATGCAGGAATGCGACAACTAAATGAAACTGGTTACATGCATAATCGTGTTCGAATGATTACAGCAAGTTTTCTGTGCAAGCACTTATTAATTGATTGGAGATGGGGAGAAGCATATTTTGCCAAAAAACTCCTTGACTTTGACCTTGCCTCCAATAATGGGAATTGGCAATGGGCAGCAGGTACAGGGTGCGATGCCGCGCCGTATTTTCGGGTATTCAATCCAACAATACAATTAACTAAATTCGATAAGGAACTTAAGTATATTCGACACTGGATCAAGGAATTTGATGAAATAAGTTATCCAGTTCCAATGGTAGAACACTCGTTTGCTAGAAAACGTGCTATCAACACTTATAAGGAAGCAATATCCTAGCGTAGCTGTAACAAATCCCTCAACTTATTTGTTTGGTTTATACATTCATCAAATAACTATTATGAAAATCATAACGATATTGTTTCTTTTATTAGGAACTGGGAGTTTCGCTCAACATAATGTTTACTCTAGTATGTTTTGGAAAAACTATGCTTATCTAAATCCCGCAACAAGTGGACTTGAGCACAAAACTCATGCAGCAGCACTCTATAGAAATCAATGGCCGAACATCACTCAACCTTATCAGACAGGTTTTATTAATGCCAATATGCGTCTAGGAGAAACTCAAGGAATAGGTGTCAACTATACAATTGATAAATGGGGCTTTTGCAGAATTCAGCAATTCAAGGGCAACTATAACTATCAAATCAATTTAGCTGAAAATTCAAAGCTATCATTAGGGGTTGCAGGTTCTTATTTCACCACACATTGTAATGAAAATGATGAAACCAACAATGAAGACGGCATCAATTTAAATGTAGACTTTGGTATTGCGTATATATGGAATAATCTACTAATTCATGGAAGTATCAACAATTTAATTCAAGAAAACCCAAATTCTCTAAATGAAAATAATGCTATTAACACTCCTGGTAAAGGGTTTAATGTTGGAGCCTCTTACGATTTCCATCTCGGAAAACGATTTACTTTGAAACCCCAATTTTTAGGTCAATATTCTAATGGGTTTACGCGAATTAATATGAATATGTTATTATCATTCAAGGAAAAATACTGTATTGGAGCTTCAATGACTGCTAGAAATAACTATGCTTTAATTGCGGGAATTAACTTTAAGAAAAAGTTTCGAGTTACATATTCTTGCGACAAAACCTTAAGTAAATTGACTAATGCTAATGCGGGAGCTCATGAAATATCAATTGGCTATTATCTAAAATAATTCAACCTTGTTTATGTTGCTTCCACCAATTGATTCAACAACACTTATTCATTTCTACTTAGTAGAACATTTAAAATATATCTTTAATTTATTGTTCTTGCAAACACAAATAACACTTATAGACTCTTAACAAACGGAGTGTTATCAAAAATCTTCTACGTAAACTTGACTTTATCAAAATTAATTTCATAGTTTTGTCTCCAAGAAAAAATAACACATGAATTTTAATCAATTACATCATCATCATTTTCATACTTGCACTCAGTCGAGCTGAAAATGATATGTAATACATAAAAATATTTTAACCGTCTGAGTAAATCAGACGGTTTTTTTGTGTTAAAAATTACAGCCCTACGATTTACTCAGATTCAATCAAATAACATGAGTAAATTAAAAATTGCCATTCAAAAAAGTGGTCGATTAAGCGAAAAGTCCTTAGACCTTCTTAAGAACTGTGGCATACAAATTCAAAATGGAAATCGTAAACTCCGTGCAGAAGCGAAGAACTTTCCTAT
Source organism: Crocinitomicaceae bacterium (assembly GCA_022448165.1). Classification (GTDB taxonomy): domain Bacteria; phylum Bacteroidota; class Bacteroidia; order Flavobacteriales_D; family Crocinitomicaceae; genus UBA4466. The sequence goes on from JAKVAS010000051.1 coordinate 18,114, forward strand.
TGAAATCTTATTCCTTCGAGATGACGACATTCCCCAATACGTAGAACAAGGTATTGCCGACATTGGAATTCTTGGAGAAAACGAAGTGTGGGAACAAAATAAAAATGTTCGTTGCATTCAACAGCTAGGTTTTGCCGGGTGCAGAATGTCAATTGCCATCCCAAAAGATCAACAGTATGAAGGAATTCAGTCCTTCAATGGTAAACGAATAGCGACGAGTTACCCAACAGTTCTTCAGAATTTTTTTTCAAAAGAGAACGTATCCGCCAACGTTGAAGTGATTGGTGGCTCAGTCGAAATAGCACCAAGCATTGGACTCGCTGATGCTGTTTTTGACATTGTTAGTACAGGAAGTACATTACTAATGAATGGCTTAAAAGAAGTTGAAACTGTACTAAGAAGCCAAGCAGTAATGATTGTTAACAAAGAACTCTCTTCAGAAACTCAGGCACTTCTTGATAAGCTTCTTTTTAGAATTAGGGCTGTGGCAACCGCAAAGCGTAACAAATATATATTGATGAATGTTCCAAATGAAAGCATTCCAAAAATATCAAACATTCTTCCTGGTATGAAAAGTCCAACCATCCTACCTCTAGCCGATGAAGGATGGTCTAGCTTACACTCCGTAGTTCAAGAAGATCAATTCTGGGACATTATTGATCAACTAAAAGAACTAGGAGCAGAAGGAATTCTTGTTTCACCTATTGAAAAAATGATCTTATGAAAACCATAATAAATCCAATAAAATCGAAATGGTCAGGTTTATGCAAACGACCAAGTGTTTCCGCCACCGAAATGAATGAATTAGTTACCAATATTTTTCAAACTGTTAAGATTCTTGGTGATTCAGGCGTAAGAGGATATACTAAACAATTTGACAAAGTAGAAATCAAAGAATTCAAATGTTCTGAGTTAGAAATAGAAAATGGTATTCGTTTAGTTAATGAGGAACTAAAAGCCGCCATTAGGTTAGCTGCCACAAATATCCGTACGTTCCACGAAAAACAAATTATTCCAACAGAAATTATTGAAACCACTAAAGGCGTT
>JAKVAS010000052.1:0-2706 GCA_022448165.1 Crocinitomicaceae bacterium
TTTTCAGTCATTTACTTTAGCAGGATTAAAATCAGATTCATTACTACGTAGATACTGCTCATCAATGGCTAGTTTTAAACCTGAAAAAAGTGTTGATATTGATTTTTTTGATGAGTTTTTAGCTGAGGTAGTCAAAGTCCTTGACGATTTAAAAATCAAATATTTATTAGATTATTCGGTAGCATCAATATCGGTTGATATTCTAATTGATAAAGAAGGAGTTTATAAAGCAATTGATCTTATTGGTTTTCCAGGACAATTCTATGATTCTATAAACCTTAATCAATACATGTTGTTGAATAGAGCTGGAATTTCAGTCTTTCCACTTCCTTATACTTATTGGTTCTTCGATAAAGAGAGTGTGAAAAAAGAATTGTTAGACTTCTTAAAAAAATGATTAGATGAAAAAAATAGTAATCACTGGGATAGGAACGGATGTTGGGAAAACGGTTGTAAGTGCAATTGTTTCAGAAGCATTACAAGCTAGTTATTGGAAACCAGTTCAAGCAGGAGATTTAGACAACTCAGATTCAAAAAAAATTGATCGATATACTGAAAATGTAACTGTTCTTCCTGAAGCATTCTTACTGTCTGAGCCAATGTCTCCTCATGCAGCAGCAGAGATTGATGGAGTGAAAATTCTAAAAGAGGACATTGTTGTTCCTGAAGTTGATAATACATTGGTAATTGAAGGAGCAGGTGGTCTAATGGTACCGGTTAACAGTGAAGGATTGATTTATGCCGATCTTTTTGAAGCTTGGAAATTACCCACCATTGTTGTGTCAAGACATTATTTGGGAAGCATTAATCATACATTGTTAACGTTAGAAGTGCTAAAGAATAGAGGGGTAGAAGTACTTGGAGTTATTTATGTTGGTGATGAAAATAAAGCAACTGAGTCAATTATTCAGTTAAATTCAAAGGTGCCGTTTATTGCTCGAATCCCAATGGCAGAAAGATTAGATAAAGAATTTATTTTGAAGCAAGCTGAACGCTTAAAAGATATATTATGAACAAAATAATTGAAAAGGATAAGCAGCATGTTTGGCATCCTTTCACACAGCATTTTACAGCAGAAACTCCACTTATTATTGATAAGGCTGAAGGAGTTTACCTATTTGATTCGGAAGGAAACAAATATATTGATGCGAACTCATCTTGGTGGGTTAATGTACATGGTCATGCGCATCCTCATATAGCAAAAGCACTGACGGATCAATTTATGAAACTTGATCACACTGTATTTGCCGGAGTTACACACGAAAAGGCTGTTGAACTTGCCGATAGGATTACGGGGCTACTCCCAGAGAGAATGGAGAAGGTGTTTTTCTCAGATAATGGATCTACAGCCGTAGAAATAGGGCTGAAAATGATTGTTCAATATTGGGCTAATAAAGGAGAGTCGAAACAACGATTCTTAGCAATGAATGGCGCGTATCATGGAGATACGTTTGGAGCAATGTCCGTAGGTCAAAGAGGATATTTTAATCGTCCATTTGAACCTTTTTTCTTTGATGTAGACTACATTGAATTTCCTACAGAAGAGAATCAAAGAGAGGTTTTAGAGCATGCGGAGAAGTTGTTTTCGTCCGGGGAGTTTGCAGGAATGATTGTAGAACCACTTGTACAAGGTGCAGCAGGGATGAGGATGTACTCACCTGCATTTTTGGATCAATTGGTAGCAATAGCAAAGAAACATGGAGTACTCGTGATTTTTGATGAGGTAATGACGGGGTTTGGTCGAACTGGACGATTGTTTTCAATGGATCATTGTACTGAAAAGGCAGATATTGTTACAATGTCAAAAGGTCTTACAGCAGGGGTAATGGCCCTAGGGCTTACTGTTGTGACAGATGAAATTTACGACGCTTTTTTATCGAAGGAAACGACAAAAGCATTGTTGCATGGACATTCTTTTACAGCCAATCCAATTGCCTGTGCTGTTGCCTGTGCCAATTTGGACCTTTTTGAGCGAAAAGAGACCTGGGAGGGAATAGATGATATTATTGGATGGAATGCTGATTTTGCTGAAACCCTTAGAACAATAGATTGTGTAGAAAATATTAGACAGCAAGGGACTATTCTCGCATTTGAAATTAAGACGGGGGAAGGAAATACCTATTTTTCGAAAATGAAAGAAAAGGCGTATGATCATTTTCTTTCCGAAGGTGTTTTAATTCGACCTCTAGGTAATGTCATTTTTGTAAATCCTCCATTTTGTATTATAGAAGATGAGTATATGGTCATTAGAGAATCAATAGAAACTTTTTTAAACCTGTTGACGAATGGGGATGACTGAGGAAGAGCTGTTGGAGTATGGCAAAGCATTACTAGTAAAAGGAAGACGACCTGGGGATGTTCGTATAGCATTTAAATCTAGAGATGCAGACGTTCAGTTAAAAGAAAAAGTGTTGACTGAATTGTTTCATGTCGATGATAAATCGATTGAAAGTGTTCCAATCCAAAAGAGAGTCGGATCGGAGGTTCTTGCTGCAAATAGTCTAAAACTTAAGGCCGACTATTCTATACGTACTCTTTATCGGCTTCCAATATTATTGCTTTCCATGGGAGCATTGATAATGCTTCTTTCCTCAGAGAGCGTAAATGAAAATGGAATATTTGGTATAAATACTTGTATTCAGGCAATCGTTTTGGGTGTACTATTTTTCATCGCAAAGGCTGGAAATAAATATGACTTTTTAATTT
>JAKVAS010000052.1:2716-18834 GCA_022448165.1 Crocinitomicaceae bacterium
ATTTATGGAGCTTTGGTATTTGGCATTTTATTTATAGTAGAGTTGGTTTTATTTGGAATGCCCAATGATCTGTTTGAGGTGTATACCAATTATGATATTCAGTATTCAAAAAGAGGGGCAATTGCTAGGTTGATCGGTTTTCTTTTTCCATGGATTTATCTAGGGTTAAAGACAAGCTTCATTGGGCTGTCTATTTTGCCCGGGTTTAATTGGAGAAAATATGATTCACTTACAACGGAGATGAAGATTTCTGTAAGTGAACTGAAATAGTAATTATTCTCGTGTTTCGGCGATTGATTCTAGAATAATACTTCCAGCTTTTCTTATTTGGTCTTCTGTGATGTTCAATGGAGGAGATAGCCGGAAGCTATATGGGTGAGACAAAAACCAAAAACTGATTAATCCTTTTTCAAGACATTTTTTGACAACTTTTTCAACTCGTTCAAAAGATTCCATATCGAATGCGAACATCATTCCAATTCGACGAATTTCTTTAATTTCTGAATCAATTGATATTTGATCTTCCAGTATTTTCCCCAATCGCTCTACTTCTTTGAAGTCTATTTCGGATGTCATAACTTCAAGACAGGCTAAAGCTGCCGCGCAAACTACAGGATGCCCTCCGAAGGTTGTGATGTGTCCTAGCATTGGTGAATGGGTAAAAGCTTTTAGCATTTGCTTGGAGGCAACAATGGCTCCAATTGGCATTCCACCTCCAAGACCTTTACCTAAGGTTAAAATATCAGGTATTACATTGAACTGCTCAAAAGCAAACATAGATCCAGCACGACCAATACCACACTGAATTTCATCAAATATTAGTTGTGCCCCAACTTCATTACAACGATCTCTGAGAGCCTGCATAAAATTTAAGGAAGGAATACGAACCCCAGCATCCCCCTGAACTGTTTCTATAATTACACCAGCAGTTTTACGGGTAATATTAGTCAATTGAGAAGTCTCATTAAATTCAATGAATCGCACTTCAGGGAGCAATGGTCGGTATGCTTCTTTCTTGGTTTCATTTCCAGAAACACTCAAAGATCCATGTGTGCTGCCATGATATGATCCACGGAAAGAAATCATTTCAGATCGGCCTGTTAGACGCTTGGCCAGTTTAATGGCTGCTTCATTGGCCTCTGTTCCTGAGTTAACTGTATAAACACAGTTTAATGAATTAGGGAGTAAGGAAGTAAGTTTTTTCGCAAAATTTAATTGAGATCGTTGGATAAATTCTCCGTAAACCATCACGTGTAAATGACGATCGATTTGTTCTCTTATAGCCGCAATAACCTTAGGATGGTTATGTCCAATATTGTTTACTGCAACTCCGGCAATCATATCCAAATAGCCGTTCCCTTGAACATCGAATATTTGGACACCTTCCGCTTTTTCAACTTCGATTAAGTATGGGAAAGGATTAGTTTGTCCTTGAACTGATAGAAATGATTCTTTTACATCCATGATGCAAAGATGGTATTTTTAAGAATACGATTACCTGTTTCCTGTATTAGGTCGGTTTCCCTGTCCTTGATTTCCTTGAGAATTTCCGCGACGTTCATTGAGTTTGTTTAATAATTCTTGTTTGAACTTTTGCTCAACGGTTAGAAGTTTTACTGCTTTTTTATAGGTGATGACACCTGCGATCTTCTCCATATATTCTTTACGAATAGTCACTTCTTTAATTTGACTGTCAAGAATTTGTTCTGTAGTCTTTTTTACTTCCGATTCAGTTAGCGTTTCGTAGTTCGCTTTAAGCGTTTTTGATTTTTCTTTACGAGATTTACGTTCTTTTTTTATAGAAGAAGACATTTCATTGTATAATGGCCAGAACTTCTCTGCTTCAGCTGTTGTAAGTTCTAGTTCCTTTGTAATAAACGCTATCTTTAATTGAGCCACACGTTCTTTTCGTCCTTTCCCATCGATGTTTCCACTTTTCTGAGCATATGCCTGAGGAATCATAAACAACGCGGTCATAAGTAAAGCTGTCGATAATAGTCGTTTTATGTTTTTCATAACGATGGTTTAAATAAGTTCAATTTCATCAAGATCAAAAAGTTCAATTCCTTCTTCATCTAAATATTCTAATATTTCTTCTGAGTTAATTTCCTGCATATTTACTGCAGGTTCAGTTTTTTTCGGTTTCTCTTTTACTTCAATGGGGAGTAACTCATAACTTTCCGTAGCTTCAAGTACTTCATTGGGGAGAATTGAAGCGATCTCTTCAATTTCATATTCTTCAATATGCTCATTAACATAATTAATGATTTCCGTAGATGAAACGTCGTTTAATGCGAATAGAGGATTTTCATTTGAAGGAGTATTTTCTCCAAAACCAATGGTGATTATGATACCAATGAAGATTGCTGCTGCTGAACTAATCCAGAAGGGTGACTTTTTATACAATGGAATGACTTTAGGTTGTTGCGATTTTACAACATCTTTTGCCAAGTTTTGAAAGTACGAAGCATCTGGCTGTTCAATACGATTAACCTTTATGTAGTCTAATATGTTTTTTTCTTCTTTCATTCTATGCAAGTTAGATAGGTGAGCTCGTTAAAGGTTTAATTGATTACGTAAAAAAGTTTCAATTTTTTTTCGTGCAATTGAAAAACTGGCTTTTAAACCTCCTTCGCTTGTTCCGAGTTTTGCAGACATTTCTGCATATGATAGATCTTCGAAATAACGAAGCTGAAAGATCATAGCTTGTTTTTCAGGTAATGTGTTAATGGCTTCGGATAGAATTTTTGAGATTTTTTCAGAATCCAGTGTGCTTAAACCACTATGACCAGCAAGAACTTCTATCATTGGGGGATCGACGTCTATTCCTGTACGGCGCTTTTCCTTCTCTAGAAAGTTTAAGGTTTCGTTTCGCGCAATACGATACAACCATGTATATAATGAGGAGTTTTGGTTAAATTTTGATAGATTTTGAAAGACCTTTATGAATACATTTTGAAGAATGTCATTGGTCAATTCATGGCTTTTTGCCATTCTGCGTATTTGATTATAAAGAACTTCACCATACTTGCTAACAAGTATGGTGAACGCATGTTCCTTCTTAGCACCTCCTAACGTGAAAAGCGAGATAATCTCGTTATCTTTAGGATGGTTAGCCATAAATTATTTTCTCTTAATTACTTTTTCAGCTGCTGCCATGATGTGTGGAGTATCCATCCCATGCTTAGCCATAAGTTCTTCAGCTTTTCCACTTTCACCAAAAGAATCGTCCATTCCAACGTATTCTTGTGGCGTAGGAGTGTTCTGAGATAGTACTTGAGAAACAGAATCACCTAGACCACCGTTAATCATATGTTCTTCAGCCGTTACAACGCATTTTGTTTTTTGAACGGATTCCAAAATGGCTCTAGTATCTAAAGGTTTAATCGTATGCATATTGATTACTTCAGCAGAAATACCTTTATCTGCTAATTCTTTAGCTGCTTCAATAGCTCTCCATACTAAGTATCCGCAAGCAATAATGGTAACATCTGTCCCTTCAATTAAGACATCTGCTTTACCAATTTGAAAATCAGCATCAGGCTTAATAAAGTTTGGAACTTTTGGACGTCCAAAGCGAAGATATACTGGTCCGTCGTGAGATGCAATTGCCATTGTAGCTTGTTTTGTTTGATTGAAATCACAAGGAACAATAACGGTCATATTCGGAAGCATTTTCATCATTCCGATATCTTCAAGTATTTGGTGAGTTGCACCATCTTCACCGAGAGTTAAGCCTGCATGAGATGCACAAATTTTCACATTTTTGTTTGAGTAAGCAATTGATTGACGAATTTGATCATAAACTCGTCCGGTGGAAAAATTTGCAAATGTTCCTGTGAAAGGAATTTTTCCGCCAATCGTCATTCCTGCAGCCATTCCCATCATGTTCGCTTCTGCAATTCCAACTTGGAAAAATCGTTCTGGGAATTCATCTTCAAAAGCATTCATCTTTAATGAACCCGTTAAATCAGCACAAAGCCCAACAACATTTTCGTTTTGTTTTGCAATTTCAAGGAGTCCTTCTCCGAAACCAGAACGTGTATCCTTATTTCCTAATACTTCGAATTCAATCGTTTTGATCATAACTTAATAGATGTTGTTTTGTTTGAGTTAATTCTAAAATCTTTTTGCATCGTATAGGTCGATGACTTTAATTCTATTTGTCTGTAAATTAGTCGGTAGGCGCCAGGTTGTAAACGGATAATGCCAGAGCGCGAGTTTTCTTCAATGTTGGTTACCCAATCCCATGTCCCATTATCATTTTCCATGAATATTTGTCCAGTAATCGAACCTATACCTGAGTATTTAAAAAAACCAGGAGCTTTAATGTTGATGTTACTATTTGTGCTTTGTTCAACATTAACTGTTATATATGTTCTGGGTAATGTAAGAACTTCAATTTGATAAGTTCCTACAAGGTATTTTTCAGTTGAACCAATTTCTTGAACGTTTAATGTTCTTGGATCTCCTGATTGCATAATTCGCGCATTGATTTGATAGGGTTTTAAGTTGTTTAAAAACCGAAAGCGAATTTTACCTTGCGGAGCGTCTACTTTGATCGTATTATGGATATTTCGTTGAATAGAAATATCCTTTTTAATCACTTTAGGAATTGTATTAACAATTAAATCATATTTTAATGAGGGATCCATAACAAGGGTGTCAGGATTTCCAAAATTGTTCAGTGTATGTGTAAATGTATATTTTAAATTAGTAGTGCCAGCTTCGTATAGAAACATGGTAACGTCCGTTTCTTTAGGCACACCGTTGATGTCATTAAGATTGATTTGTACAGTTGTGTTAAGCAGTGCTTTGGAAACAACATTGGTCAAAACACGAGCAAAAGATTCCTTTGTTTCAGCATCTTCATAGGTTCCTATACATCTGAATTTTTCCAGATAAGAAAGATCCATTCCAAGTCCAATAACAAAAGGAGTAACTTTTACCCCTTTGTCCTTTAGCTTTTTCGCAATAACACAAGGGTCATTATCACATGCCTCAAGTCCGTCTGTAATTAAAATAATAACGTTTCTTGAGTTTTGATCGGGGAAATCACCCGCAGCGGCTTCCAATGATCGAGCTATTGGTGTTGTTCCTTTTGCTTGGATTGACTTTATACGATATTTAACTTTTGAGAAGTTGTTTTTTCCAAAGGGTACCTCTAGCTTAGTGTCATTACAATCTTGGTAGGTAGCGGTTATAGGTGATTGATGACCATATACCCGTAAACCAATTTCTAGATTTGGAACATCTCCAAGACCGTCAACAGTTTTAGCTAGCAGTTCTTTGGCAGCTTCAATTCGTGTCTGTTTTCCCCATTTAGCATTCATACTATTAGAAGCATCAAGAATGAATAGTATTCTTGTCAATTGGGTTTCTTTTTGAGAAAAAGAAGCTGCTCCTAGCAATAAAAATAATATGAGTGTAAATTGTCTCAATTAATAGTCTCCTAAAGTTTCTGTTAATTGGTCAAGTGCAGAAGAAAGTTGTTCTGCATTTGGAGCATTTCCATGCCACTTGTGCGTTCCCATCATGTAATCTACTCCCTGTCCCATTTCTGTTTTCATTATGATCACAATTGGCTTTCCATTTCCTGTAAGTGATTTTGCTTTCGCAATTACTTCTTTCATTTCTTCCATGTTATGACCATCCATTTCAAGTACTTCCCATCCAAAAGCTTGCCATTTTTGAGAAAGGTTCCCTAAGGAGATTACATCTTCAACATCTCCATCAATTTGGCGACCATTGTAATCAATAGTAGCAATGACATTGTCAACTTTTTTAGCAGCAGCATAAATTGCGGCTTCCCAAATTTGTCCTTCCTGTAATTCTCCATCTCCATGCAGTGTGTACACTAAACTATCATCTCCGTTCAATTTTTTCGTTTCGGCTGTTCCTAATGCACAAGAAAGTCCTTGCCCGAGAGATCCAGAGGCCATTCGAATACCAGGTAGTTTTTTATCTGTTGAAGGGTGCCCTTGTAAACGAGAAGACAACTTTCTAAACTGTCCAAGCTCATTTATAGGAAAATATCCTACTCGAGCAAGTACACTATACCAAACTGGAGAAATATGACCATTTGATAAAAAGAAAACATCCTCATTTAAACCATCCATTGTAAATGACTCAGGATTATGTTTCATTGTATCAAAATAAAGTAGTGTCAGAAAATCTGCACACCCAAGAGATCCTCCAGGGTGTCCTGAGCTTGCTCCTGATACCATTCGTACAATATCTCTTCTAACTTGTGATGCTAATTGTGTAAGTTCTTGGGTATTCATGAATTTTTAATGTGTTTGACAGATGATTTGTTAAATTAGTAACGAAATTAAGCTTATTTACGTAAATTGCTCCCCGAAATTGGGAACTTTTATGGACAATCGAGTACTTCTGACGCAACTATTTATGAACAATGGTTGTCTGTACTATAAGACGGATCAAAAAAACAACTAAATGAAAATTCTAAAAGCACTGTGTTTTTCACTATTAGCGACTGGAGGAGTCTATGCGCAAGATGTTGATAATCGTTTGTTAGAACGATATTCAAAATCTGAATTGGAAACAATGAAAGAGAATGATAGAGAAGAATATAACCTTCTTATTTATGCAATTGATAATGGTATCTATGTTATAGATAATCCAACACAAAAAGAAGTTTCTTTTCCTGTAATTACAGTTGCAGATATTGAAAACATTCCCTCTTTTTTGGAATTGGATATTGAGATCAAGGATCAGAATCAATATTTTAAGATTAGTGGAAGTGATAAGTTGTTAGTAGTAAAGTCTACTTGGGTATTGAATCATGAAATGACGAAGAAGTAAGATGAGAAATTTGAAATTAATATTTACAGTTGTGTGTGCTGCCTTTTTCACAGTAGATACAAATGCACAGATGGCAATGGATGGTCCAGGGTATCCAATTGGATCTGAATGGGATTGTACGGCTGATGTTCCTTTTACTGATCAAGGAGGAGCAGGTAATTATACTGCAAACTATAATGATACAATAACCTTTTGTCCAACATTGGCTTGTGGAAACCCAGGTGATGGTTTGAATGGAACGAAAATGACAGTTGCATTTGCTATAAATGCTGGGTTTACATGGGATGTGGACGGTTCTGATTCCGTTTATGTTTATGATGGGCCTGATGCAAATTCACCTCTTTTGGGAGTTCATAATAGTGCAACAGATCCAAACGGTGTGACACATACGGCTTCATGGAATAATCCTTCTGGATGTTTGACTTTGGTTTTTATTACTGATGGTGCCAATGAAGGGACTGGATGGGATGCAAATGTCTCTTGTGGATTTGTAAATCAACCCTTTGATCCGCATATCGAAGCATATATAAACGGGGTTGGCCCAAATGCTTTGGACCCAGCAGATACAGGTTATGTAGATGTTTGTTTTGGAGATTCTATTCTGTTTATTGCAAAGCCGGATTTTCCAAACTCTTGTGAAACAACAGCGGCAGGTTATTCGCAGACAATTGACAATGTGAATTATGACTGGTACATTTCAGATGGTGGAACTTATGCTAATAATGATTCTATTTGGTTTACGCCACCTACCAGAAATGGTTTTTTAGTTGATCTTAGTATTGAAGATTTATTTCCTCAAATTGAAAGAATGCTTTGTAAGGTTCGTGTTTCGCAACAGCCACTTTTTACAGGTACTGGACCGCTTGAGGATACAGTATGTTTAGGGCAGAACACACAATTAGTAGGTGGAGTTACACCTACGGATACGGTTGGAATTGATATTCCTGGTGGGACTTTCCAATTGGGAGGGTCGTTTGCTGGACTAACATATTTGCCTGATGGTTCTGGGGCACAGTATCAAGCACCAATTGATATTTCAGGTTTTCCTGCAGGTGCTACAATTGCCAATTCTCAAGATTTGAACCAGGTATGTATTACAATGGAACACTCCTATGTGGGCGATCTTGAAATTGCGTTAGAGTGCCCGAATGGAACACAAGTAACTTTGTTAAATTCGTTTGACGGAGGGATAGGATTTATTCCTGGTGGAACAAGCGGAGGAGGAACTTACATGGGAGACCCTATTGATGATGTCGGTGGTGGAGGTCCAGGTGAAGGATGGGAGTATTGTTTCAGTTCAGTATTTAACACATGGGGAGACTACCCAACTGAATTGGGCGCAGGAAATACAATCCCAGCTCCGATCAATGGTGGAGGCGGAGCCTCGATGAATCCTAATGGAGTATACTTGCCAGAGGATGATTTCGTAAACTTTGCTGGATGTCCAATTAACGGACAATGGACAATTATTGTTCAGGATAATTTAGGGACTGATGATGGTTATATCTTCGAATGGGGATTGTTCTTTGATCCTTCCTTCTTTCCTGGATCTGGATCTTATCAGAATACTGTAGCTTCAGAAGATTGGGCTTCCGATCCAACAATTGTATCAGGTCAAAATGATACGTTGTTAGTTGTTCAACCGGATACTCCAGGGAACTACGATTATGTTTATCAGATTGTAGATGATTTTGGATGTGCTTATGATACGACGGTTACACTTTATGTGTTACCACAACCTTCTATCTTTGGAGATACTCTAGCATGTAACTTATTAATGGATGCTGTTGGAACTCAGTCATATGAAGGAGGTGTTTGGGCAGCAGTGGATACTGCAATTCACTTCACAGATACTTCGTTAGAGAATCCTTCTATTTGGACCTCGTTAGCTGGTACGTATACGGTAACATATACCGATAATGCGTGTAATACAACTGTAAGTTCGGATATTACATTCCCGCCATTTTCATGGACGGCTGTTGATGATACGATTGTTTGTCAGGGAACAGAGTATGTGGCGTTTGCAAATGAAAATTACACGGTTGACAACTTTGTTTGGAGTACAGGTGATACTGGCCCATCTATAGTTGTTACTGAACCAGGGAGTTATACTGTGACAGGCAGTAATATTTGTCATTCTTATTCAGCTACGGCGTTTATTGACTTTAAGGTCTGTGATATAGAAGCTCCAAATATTATTTCATTATCATCGGCGAATGGAAATAATTTTTGGTTTGTTCAACAAGATGGTTTGTCTGAATTTAAATGTACAATTACCAATCGTTGGGGGAATTTGATTTATGAATTTACGGATCCTACGGGATCTTGGGATGGTAAAACCATGTCAGGTGCAACTGTGGAAGAAGGGACTTATTTCTATATAATTGATGCGCGAATTGAAGGTGGAGACCTTTTGCAAAAGCATGGATTTATTCAAGTAGTGCATTAGTTTTTTTAGAAAGAAATTGAATAGAGAATCAGGATAAAGGACTGATTAATAAAGATTAAAAAGCCTCTGAAATTTATTTCAGGGGTTTTTTGTTGGAATTAATTATCTTGTACTCGTAACAACGGTTACTTTTATACAAAAAGCATAGGAAGTATATGAAGAAAATAGGAGTAAACGGTTTCGGTCGGATTGGTAGGTACTTTACCCGTATGTCTCTTGAGGAAACGAATATTGATGTTGCTGTAGTAAATGATTTAGCTGATATTGATACCCTCGCTCACTTGTTTAAGTATGATAGTGTGCATCGTGGTTTGAAACATTCGTTTACGATTGAAGGTAATGAATTGGTTTTTGATAATGGAAAACGTATTCTATTTATATCGGAAGAAGAGCCTCAAAATATTCCCTGGCAAAAACTTGGTGTTGAAATTGTTTTAGAGTCAACAGGAGTCTTTAGAACAGAAGAGTTAGCCAAGAAGCATTTAATAGGTGGGGCGAAGAAGGTCATTATGTCGGCTCCACCAAAAGAAGGAGAAGTTAAAACAATAGTTTTAGGAGTTAATGATAAATTGCTGGATGGTTCTGAAGTTCTTGTTTCTAATGCTTCTTGTACTACGAATTCTGCCGCGCCAATGGTGAAGGTTATGAAATCTATCTGTGAAATTGAAAGTGCTTTTATAACAACGGTTCATAGCTATACTTCTGATCAGCGTTTGCATGATGCTCCTCATGAGGATTTAAGACGTGCAAGAGCGGCCGCAGAATCAATAGTTCCGACGACAACGGGGGCTGCTAAGGCTTTGGCAAAAATATTTCCTGAGTTAGAAGGGCATATAGGAGGTTGCGGAGTACGTGTTCCTGTTCCTAATGGTTCAATGACTGATTTAACCTTGGTTGTGAAGAACCCTCCGACGGAAGAAAAAATTAAAGAAGAGATGTTGAAAGCGTCAGAGGGGGAATTGAAAAATCTTCTAGCATATACGAATGATCCAATTGTTTCCGTTGATATAATAGGGAATTCCCATAGTTGCATTTTTGATGCTCAACTAACGAGTGTAATTGGGAACATGGTAAAAATTGTTGGTTGGTACGATAATGAGTCGGGGTATTCAAATCGATTGATTGATTTAATAAAAAAAATAGAATAATTTATTGAAGTTACTTTTACTTTCCATATTGCTCTTTTATAGTGGAATGCTTTCTGCACAGAATGCTTTCGGTTCACTACATAGTAATTACATGCCCACAAATAGTGTGAATGTAAACCCAACGAGTATGTTAGATGCAAAGGTATGGTTAGATATTAATATTATTGGAGCTGGAATGTATGTCAATAATAACTTGATTTACTTGGAAGATCAATCTTGGATGAGTGTAGTTCGAGATCCTGAGAGCATTTCTGATCAAGATATTGGCTATGACCAGGGAAGAAATAAGTATCATGCTTATAATCGGAATTTTGTTGCTTTGCCTAGTGCGGTTTGGAGTCAAGGAGACTATGCTGCGGGGTTGGCTTTGGGAGTAAGAAGTTATTCTGGAGTTCGGAATATTCCAACATATGCAGGACAGTTTATTGAGAATGGGGTGGAGCAATACGTGCCTCAGCACAATATTGATTATTCTGCTGAGAAAATTCGTGTGGCATCTCTCAATTTTGGTGAAATAAAGGGCTCTTTTGCTTATACTTTTCGAAAAAGACGAAGAGATTTATTTATGGGGGGGCTTTCAGTTACGAAGTTTTTTGCAATAGGTGGTGCTGGTGCTAATATTAATCAGTTTGATTTTAATGTGAACAATGATAGTCTTTGGCAGTCGTATCACTTACAGGCTGATTTAATGTATACTCCAGATCCGAAATTCAACACTAAAGGAGGAGTAGGTTTAGATATTGGATTTACATGGGAGCGTTTGGTTGGTGAGGCAGGTTCGTATTTTCCAAACTCTAAGAAGATGGGATGTAGGAGTGTTCCATATCTTTTTAAACTCGGAGTTTCCATTATTGATATTGGATCGGTTAAACTCCCTGAAAATGAATATTTATACGCAGGCTATAATTTTGATAATTTCGCATGGAGAGATTATGGGGATTTAGAACTTAATGAAGATAATGTAACGGACATCTTTGCTGATGAAGAGCCAAATATTGATGAAGGTCTTATCCGAAAGCCGAGTAAAATTCGGTTACCTACTTTTGCTTCAGTGCAGTTTGATTATAATCTTTGGGCATCTAGAATTTATCTAAATGCGTCTTTGATTCAAGGGATGCCAGTGAGTAAAAAGAAGTTTGGTCTTCGTCATGCTAATAGCCTTAGTGTAACACCAAGGTATGAGTCGTACTGGTTTGAATTTTCTTTGCCTTTAATTTTGTATGAATATAGATATCCTCAGATGGGAGTGGCGATGCGCTTAGGTCCAGTTACTCTGGGAACAGATAAGTTGCTTAGTTGGATTCAGCGTTCCAATTTATATGGGGCAGATATTTATGCTCATGTGAAGATTCCTATTCGTTATCATCCGAAATGCCGAGGACGGATGAAGTCTGTGAAATCTAAAAATGGCCAACGATATAAGAAGTATCACCCATGTGATGCATATAATTGATTACTTCGTTATAAAATATTAAATCGTCTCTACTGATTTTAAGGATTCGATATTTAATTCTTGTTGATCTGAAATAATTAGTAATTCATCGATTGTATTGAATATCTTGATAGAATTGATGTTTCAAAACTCAAGAGAAGATTGTTATCCCAGTCAGGAAGTTCTAGCGAAAGAATACCGACATGGAGGCGTATATTTTTTAACAGCTATATCACAAAGATTAGTCCCATCAAAAAATAGGTTATTCGTCACTATGTAGTTAATATACAGTTTTTTGAGCTATGGACGATGCATTAACCATGCACTTGGAGAGATAGCTTTTAAAGAACTCATTTCAGCATTTGCATCAGCTGAGTTATCAAATGATTTCATACATACAACATGCATTCCATTGAAATTAGTAAATGTAGATGCAGGTAATCCTTGATCTTTGAATTTGTCTACTAGGCGAAGTGCGTTTTCTTCAGAAGAGAATACACCAGCAATTACTTTATATGCGCCATTTGAAGCTCCTGTTTCTTGCGGAGTTGGAGAAGCTTCTTGATGAGTTTCAATGATTTCTTCTTCTTCCTCTTCTTCTGGAGTTGTTTCTTTTTGTTCGTCTTGTTCTGTTAAGTTTTCTTCGGATTGTTCTTCAATATTTGCTTCTTCAGATTCCTCATGTTCGATTTCATCTTCACCTAGAAAGCCTTGTATGTCATCTAACTCTGAAGTGGTGTTGGATTCATTTTCTACCTTGTCGGCAAGAAATGGAACATATTGTTTTAAATTGTTATAGTTAATACCAAAATAAGTTCCTCCAGCAATTAGTAATACAAGAAGTATTGATAAGATCCAGAAACCAACGCCGCGCTTTTTTTCTTTTTTGTTGACAGTACTTTTTACGGGCTTTTTAGTCTCTTTGCGAAGTGTTTCTACTTTTTCACTTGGTGTTTTTGGAGCTGTTTCAATTGGTTTAAAAGCAGATTTGTTGGAAATAGTGTTAGGATTATTCTTTTCCTTTAAATCATCTAGTTTTTCAACATTTTTAGAAAGTTCTTCTTTCTCGATAATGTTCATCGGTTTTATTGGGGGAGGGGATTGTTTTTTTATTGTTTCTTCTGTTTTTGTAATAGGAGGGGTTTCTTTTTTGGGAGTAACAGATTCGTTAGTCTTTGTCTCTTTTTTTTCTTGAGTAGTTTCTGTTTTCACTTCTTTTTCTTCAGTTGGAGTAGTAGAAGTCGCTGCGGGAGTTGTTTTCCATGCTTGAAATTCGATGTCACCACCAACTTTAGAAAAAGTTCCAAATTCGAACATGTCATAAGATTCCCCTTGGTCTAATCTTGTTTGAATTTCTCTAACAAATTTTGCTACAATATTTTTTGCTTCAGTTTCATCAATACTGTCTTTTTCCGCAATATAAGTAGATAGTTTTCCATCATCATGCTTTAAATACGGCATAAACATGATTTCATTTTTTTCCTTATCGGTAATCGTTAACGCCCCTAAACCTGGAATGATAATCGTATTTGCCTCTTTGAGAATTTCTAGTAGATATTTGTTCATAGCATTGATGTGTAAAAGTGAAAAATAGGAAAAAAATCAGAATAATTCAGAGAAGTCAAAGGTGTCTTTTATACGAATTCCTTTTTCCGTATGTTGCAAGGTAGCACATTCATTGGCAATATCATGTTCCAGAAATAGCACAAAGTCATTTTTTTCTGCATTGAATAGAAATTTTTCTTTTTCTGTCAGAGTGATCAGAGGTCGTGTATCGTAGCCCATTACATAAGGAATAGGAATATGGCCTACACTTGGTAATAGATCAGCCATGAATACAAGTGTTTTTCCTTTGTAATGAATGTGAGGAATCATCATACTTTCAGTGTGTCCATCAACAAAAAGAACATCCATTTTATTAAATGCGTTTTTTGTAAAATTCCCTTCTCTTTCAATAAATTTCAATTGCCCGCTTTCTTGTATTGGAAGAATATTTTCTTTTAGAAAGGAAGCTTTTTCTCTTGGGTTAGGTTCAGTAGCCCATTTCCAGTGTTTTTCCGTACTCCAGTACGTGGCATTTTTAAATACTGGTATAAAACCAGTTCGATCTTTGTTCCATTTAATTGCCCCGCCACAATGATCAAAATGTAAATGTGTTAAGAATACATCTGTAATATCGTCGGGAGAAAAGCCGAGCTGTTTTAAATTTGGTTCAAGACTATTGTGGTCGGATAGATAATAATGAGAAAAGAACTTTTCAGATTGTTTGTCTCCAATACCCGTATCAATAAGCATGAGTCGGTCACCGTCTTCAATTAATAATGAACGCATTGTCCAGTCGCACATATTTCGGTCATCGGCTGGATTGGTTCTAGACCATAGAGATTTTGGTACAACACCAAACATTGCTCCTCCATCAAGTTTAAAGTTTCCTGTGTTTAAAGGGTATATCGTCATATCATAAAATGTTTTGTGAGAAAAATAAAATGACAATGGCTAGTATAGAGGCCACAAGTCCAATGATTTTTTTTGTTGATGAGTTTTCTTTAAAGGCAACAAAGCCAATAATTGCTGAACAAAGAACAATAGAAACGTTTGTAATTGCGAGTACTGTAGAGTCATTCCAGCCAGTCGTTTGATAGGAGAGTAATAATAAGTAGATTGAAAAGTAATTAGGAATTCCAAGAATGATTCCTGCTAGGATGTTTTTTCCTAGAATCTTTGCTTTTCCTAGAATAATATTAATAATTAAAATGACGAGCCCTATAAATCCTGCAAGTCCAAATCCAACTGCCGAAAAAAGAGCAAGAGAGATTGATAGGTTTGCGTTTTGTATATAGCTCAAGCCAAAGTCTAGAGTGCCACTCCCTAAAAATAGTAACCCAAGCATCCAGAGAGAATTTCCTTTGTTGTTGGAGTTTTTTGAGCGAGCGGTGACAAGATAAACCCCTAAAAAGGCAAGCGCAATACCTATGATTTTTAAAATATTGATTGCTTCATTATAGATGAGAATCATTAATAATAGTGAAATAGCCATGCTCATTTTAACAGCTATGGAAGTAGAGGCTACGCCATTTAGTTGTGAACTTTTTCCCATGACGAAAAAGAGGCCAATGAAAAGTATTGAACAACAAAATGCATACGGAAGCCAATTCAGCTCTGTTCCATATGAGGATTTCCAAGTGTTTCCGTACAGCGAGAACCCAATAATTAGGGCGGTGAAGTAATTGAATACAATTGCTTGAAATGTATCAATGGAATAGCGTTGAAAAAGTTTGAAAATCACAAAAATCAAGCTAGAACTGAGAATAGATAGATATAATGGAATCATGTGTTCCAAAAATAATGAATCCGATCAGAAAAGAATGATTCGATCTTATCTGATTCTTGGTGAATTTTGGGAGCAGAAGTACCTGTGTCGAAAGTTGTAGAGCCTTGTATTACTCTTGCTTCATCCCATAAATTATCTTTAATAAATGATTCTAGGGTTTTCTTTCCTCCTTCAATTAATACAGATTGAATTCCTTTTTCAAATAATACAGATAATATTTGTTTTGGGGTCAGTTCAGTGAGTTTTATATATTCATTACTTCCTATAATTTCACTTTTTTTTGTGTTTAAAATCAGTGTGCTTGCTTCGTCATTTTTAACAGAATAGGAATCATGAAGTGACAATTGTCCATCTAATACAATACGAATTGGGTTGCTTCCTTTAACTTCTCGTACTGTTAAGGAAGGGTTGTCTGCCATAACAGTGTTTTTACCAACAAGAATACCAGCGTGATGACTTCTCCACTGGTGTACAAGGGCTTTTGTTTCAGGACAAGAAATCCAAGAAACTTGTTCGTTTTCTCCTTCAGAGTTGTCAATGAGTCCGTTTTTTGTTTCCGCCCATTTGAGTAAAACATAGGGGCGTTTATTTTCGTGAAACGTGAAGAAGTGACGATTTAAAAGCCTACATTCTTTTTCAAGAATCCCTAATTCAACTTGAATTCCAGCATCTTGTAGTCGTTTTATCCCTCTTCCAGAAACTTGAGAGAAAGTGTCTTCACAACCGATTACAACACGTTTAAATTGATGTTTTACCAGTAGGTCTGCGCAAGGAGGGGTTTTACCAAAATGTGCACAAGGTTCTAGTGAAACATATATTGTTGATTCTGAAAGTAGACTTGCGTCCGAAACACTATTTACAGCATTAACTTCTGCATGAGGTTCTCCGTATTTTTGATGATAACCTTCACCAATAATTTTCCCGTTATGTACA
>JAKVAS010000053.1 GCA_022448165.1 Crocinitomicaceae bacterium
AATTTCCATCTCCAAAGTTCCAATAGTAGGACAGATTGTTACCTGTTGACGAATTTGAACAGTCAATGGTATTTCCATTTTGCGATAGAACAAATATTGCTTGACATGGATTTAATGAATCAATTATGGTAATATATTGACAAGTAGTGTCTGAACAATTGTTCAAACTGTCATTCGACCAAATTGTTAAACAGGCAAGGTAGGTTCCAGGGCTAGTATATGTATGAGAAACATCGGAACTACTAGATGAATTTCCATCTCCAAAATCCCAATAGTAACTTAAATTTGATCCGCTTGAAGTATTTACGAAGTTTGTGGTATTTCCATTAGCCCAAGTGATGAAACTTGCATCACATATAATTAAGTTGGTATCCATGATCGAAATATTCTGACAAACTGAATCTGCGCAAAGATTAAGGCTATCATTTGAAGTAACCGTTAAGCAAACTGTATAGTTTCCGTTATTAGAATACACATGATTTGGGTTTTCGAGAGTAGAAGTAGTTCCGTCTCCGAAGTCCCATGTGTGATAAAGCCCGGTTCCAGCCGAGGAACTGTAAAAATTCGCATCAGAATTGGATGTTGATACTGAAAAGTTCGCATCACACGGAGATGCAATTGAATCAAAAATGGTGATTGTATTACAAATTGAATCACTGCAAACGTTAAGCGTATCATTTGACCAAATTTCCAGGCAAACTGTATACGTTCCATTATTTGTATAGGTGTGTGACGGGTTGGAAGCAGTGGAGTTGCTTCCATCTCCGAAATTCCAGTAATAACTTAGGTTAGATCCATTGGATAAATTGTTGAAGTCAATATCATTTCCATTTTGTGTATATGAATAATTTGCATCACAAGAAGTTCCAACTATTGTATCAACAACAGTAATAGGAACGCAAACAGTGTCAGAACAGCCAACAACAGTATCTTCAACATACAAACAAACGGAATAGGTTCCAGAAGATGCAAAAGTGTGTGTTGGGTTTTGCAACCAAGAAGAGTTTCCATCTCCGAAGTTCCAGTTGTAGAGTGTCATATTTCCGGAAGAAAGGTCCGTGAAATTGTAAGTTGTTCCAGAAGGAGAGCTTGTATAGGTAAAACTTGCCGCACATTGGCTATATCCTGTATGCCCTAACAGAAATAGTATCGAAAATAGAAGTAACTTTTTCATATATAATTTTTTGTGTTCTATTATGATAGATACGAGCTAGATTGATTTCGCTGCGCAGGGAATGAAAAAATTAAAATTGGAACCGATATCCTAGGCGAATTCCGCTTTTGTATAAGCGCTGATCAAATGGGATGGAATTAGGAATGTTAAGATTTGTTATTCCAAATTGAGCCCAAGGTTCAATATAAAGAGAGTGCTGAGATTTAATATGGTAAAAATATTTTATTGATCCTCCGAAAGATAAAACTCCAGCTTTTTTGTAGGTCGTGTTTGCAGGATTTGTATTGCTTAGAATATTCCCTGAGTATTTACCATAGATAGATAGCTCTCCTCCAAATGAACAATCTAAGGAAGATCTTGTGGATAGATTTTTTTCCCAGGAAATTCCGAATGGAATTGTTAGCATTCTATATGTTATTGATTCTTTATGGAACGAGATTACAGAGGAATCATAAGGAGTTTCATAGAAGACTTCAACCAATGACATAGTCGTTGAATCAAAAACATATCCTATTGAATCTAATGTATAAAAGGTTTGTATTTCAGAAGATGTTTGATTGACTTCTTTTTTCAAATTGGAATAATTGATACCTGTGAATACAGAAAATTGTTTGGTCAAACTAAAGTTTAAACTAGCGTTAAAGTCATACCCTAACTGATTCGAATTGGAAGTTTTTAATTCCTGTTCTAATACGGAGTCATTAACATTCATTGACGAGGTTCGGAATGTTTGGATTCCTGTCGAGAGATCTATTGATAATCGATTTTTAAAAGGATTAGCCTTGTTGTTTCCAATAAAATTAGATGAAGGTTGAGCTAATTCAGGGGATGTCGAATTAATTGAATTAATAGGTAGATTACCAATTGAAACTAAATTAGAATTGGGAAGGTGGGATGAATTATTCTCATCCGTAGTCATGCCTGTTTCATAATGAGAACTCATCTCTGCATGATTCTTATTCGAATCGGATGAGCTGTTGTTTAAATTCGTGTTTATTCTATTCCTTCTTAAGGAAGTAATTTCAGCAGAGTCATAAGTATTATTGTTACTCTTAGGGTAAATAGTTGAAGTATAATTCGATTTTAAGGCATTATTAAGTTTTTGGTTTTCACTACTTCGTTCTTTTAAATCAATATTATCAGAATTAGTATTATCATGTTTTGTACGATTTTCATTTGATCGTTCAACATGTTCGGACTTAAGTTTATTAGCTTTATTGTCATAGTCGTTCTTGTTAAGATTGACCGATGTGGACTTTTCTACATTTTCTAATGAAGCATAATTGTTTTGTGAAGCAAGGTTGGTAACAGGAAATAATATGTATCCAACACCTCCGATAATAAAAGCAAGGCCAACTATATAGAACCAAATGCTTCCGAATCTTTTTTGTTGAATTGTTGGTGCTATTTCATTCCAAACAGCCTCCGGAGGAGTCATTGAGAACCCTTCTAGTTTCTGTTTGATTTTTTGGTCGATATGTTTGTTATCCTCTAACACGTCATCGTTTGTTTTTCTGGATTTGTTAGTAATCCAATAAGCATTTTCCGAGCACGTGTCAATTGAGATCGGGAGGAACTTTCAGTAATTCCCAACTCCTTTCCAATTTCCTTATGACTATACCCTTCAATGGCATACATATTGAATACCATTCGATACCCGTCAGGTAAGTTACTAATAACTGAGCTAATTTCTTGCGCACTAATCTCACTTAAAATGGTTTCCTGTACACTACCTTCTTGAACTAATTCAATATCTCTAGTATCAATTTTTCGAATACTGTTTTCGTAGTGACGTATAGACGTAGTTACTGCAATTCGTCGAATCCAACCTTCGAATGATCCTTCTCCCTTAAATGATTTTAAATTAGCAAACACCTTTATAAAAGTTTCTTGTAGAATGTCTTTCGCATCTTCTTTGTTTTTAGCATAACGATAACATACTGCGTACATTTTTCCCGCGAATCTATCATATAGATCACGCTGATACCGTGCCTTTCCTTTTATGCACTGTTTAATCAGATCCTTTTCGCTGTACTTTAACACTCTTTCTTCTATATGGTTAGATACGCATTTAGTAAAAAACGCTGCGTCCACTTCGGGAAAGACGCGAATTTCGGTAAAAAAGTTTCACAAAAAAGAAATCCATGTAAGTTAATACATGGATTTATAGATAGTACTAATGTCTTTTATTCTATATATAATGTTGTACCATTGTTATAGTCAACCTTATAGTCAAAGATGAACTGTTTTTTATCTCCTGTCATTAATTGTGTTTTCCATGTAAGAATATTTGTTTTTTCATCGAGACTTGCTCCTTGATACGAGCCAAGTTTCAATTTTATATCATTGTTACTCGATATTGGGAATTGATCCTTGATGATTAACGGTATTGAAGCACCACCATTATTTTTAATGTTGATTTCCCAAGCTACTTCGAATTTTCTTCTGGATCCAAGTACACGAGAAGAGCTTTTTGCTACAATTCGTTTACGATTAATTTGAACTTTATTGTCTTTACCTAAAGAAAAGGTTAAAGTGTCTTTTAATGAATTTGCATCAACAAAACTTTTTCCAATATAAGTTCCATCAAAATAGATGTTCGATTCACCATTTAAAAGATTCAATTTTTCCCAACCAGAAATATTTGCAACTAAATAAACTGAAGGATCTAGTTTCGGAACAGAATGATATTCATATGAAGCATTCATTTTATATTCAGCAATAGAAACCCGCTGTTCTACACCGTTAGATGGAACAGAGAACGAAGTTTGAATTTCATATTCTATACGTAAGTCTTTTTGAGTTACTGTAGAGGTTATATCATCCGCATAAGTATATGCATCAGCGTTCTGTCTTGTTTCATTTAGTTGAATACGTCCCATATTTTTTCTAGAACGTTTACTTTTTTCTCTCATTATACCTGGAACAGACGAATATGCGGCAATTGTAGTTTGTTCACTGGATCTTACGGGCATTTTTTTCAAATCTTTCTTTGTGATTTTGTCATTTGGTCTGTCTATCACTAGATCATTTCCTCTTAAAAAAAACTTAAGGTATGGAGAGTTGATCAATTTTGTTTCGGTGCTATATCCTATAAATTCCGCTGTTAAATAGTTAGCGCCAGTTGGCACGATAAGTGAAAATTTACCATCAAAATCTGCAACGGCACTTACGTTTGGAACATTTAGAAAGGAAATTTTAGCAAAAGGCATTGATTCTCCTGTTTCTGCATCGATCACTTCTCCATGAATTTTCTGTCCTGTGTAGTCAAATGTAGGAGTTTCCCTAACGTATTGATTAAGTTGTTGCGGGCTGTTGTAATAGGAAAGGTACCAAGGATTAAGTGTTGGTTCTTCGGTGTTTTGATAAGGGTCGTTTGTAGATAGTGTTAAGTTCACATCATTCCATTCAATGCCTGTTGTTTGGCTTACAAGTCCTTTTGCTTGCAATGAAACAGATTGATTTACGCCAGCACTTCGCATATCATAATACGGTTTCCAGGATGCATTTGGTGTAATATAGTTTACAAAGAATTCAGCGGATGTTGAATTGTTCACATCTACTTCGATAGCAACTTCTGAGTAATTTACAACAGGTTTACTTCGTTGACTGTAAATTTCCTGATTAATTTTGTTGAGTTGTTTATTTAGATCATTTAATTCACGTTTAATTTTACCATGACGATCCGTAATTGCAGATAATTTTCCATGCATGAAGTCGTATGCTTCTTTCAATTCATTTACAGAAAGCCCATTTTCTTGACCTTTAAGATCTCTATTACGCATTAACAATTGTTTATCTAATTCAAGGATTCCGTATTCATTCTCTAAATTTTCAAATTTTAATTCGAGCTCCATTCTTTTTGACGTCAATATTTCTATTTCTGAATCTGTTATTTTCTGATCTTCGAAGTTTTTTCTTGCCCTAACCGAGATGATTGTGAGATCTCCAGTAGCTTTAACTTGAATGGAATTAGGGTCTATAAAGTCAGATAATTGTTGAAATATAATTAATTGTCTTCCTTTTTTTAAGGATGTTTTCTTTGAGCGATTGATCTGCGCGCCTTGGAAGAAGACAGTGACGCGATCAATTTCAGATTTAAGTCCAATTTCTTTTTCTTTTTGTGCAAAGAGTCCAAAAGCCAAGATCAATGCAAGTAGTGTGATAGATGATTTCATATATGTGTTTTTCAAAAAAAAAGGAACACTTATCTACGTGTTCCTATGTTAGATGCTAGTACATCTTAAATTCCATATGGTTCAATACCATTTACAACAATTACTTATTGGTAGGAATTACAAAGTCCGTAAAATTTAATTCATATAGATCGATACTTGATTTATTTCCAATGATTTCATATCCTGCTAAAAATGCTTTTTTCATTGCTTCAGAGTAAACAAAATGAGAATCGTTATTTACGGTGTTGATTCCACTGCCAAGATTGATAGGTGTTCCCCAAGATCCGCCTTTGTATTCTACAACATAAACATCAAGTCCGCCCATTCCTAACATCCCGTCAGAGCTATAAAAAAGGAATCTGCCGTCTGGTGTAATATAAGGTGTTGTTTCTCTACCTTTTGTATTAACTGTCATTGGTAGGGCCTTTGCCTCTCCCCAGTTTTTTCCATTTTTTCGAACGACGTAAATATCTGTAGAGCTTTTTTCTCCTTTTCGATCAGAAACAAAATACATTGTATTCCCATCAGCAGTTAAAGATGCAGATCCCTCAAAGAAACTAGTGTTAATAGATTTATTTTTGATGGCTTTCGGAGTATTCCAAGTTCCCTTGTTTGAGTATTTTGCCTCGGCAATGTCTGACCCTCTAGTAGTTTTCTTTCTGTCAGTTGTAGTTGTATTTAGGGTTAAAATAGCGGTTAATCCATCCTTCGAGATGTAATTTAATGCATCAAACCCTTCTGAATTTAACTTACCTAGTTCATTTGTAACATTATCCCATTCTTGAGTTTCAGGGTCAAAAGTTGCTTTATAGATATCCTCGTAAAAACGTTGATCATCAGGATTCATTCCTCCTCCCATTGTATTACTTCTTCTTGAAGTAAAGTAAATCGTATTGTTATCAACTAAAACAATATTATAATCATCATATCCTGAATTAACATCTCCTCGTACTCGTTCTTTTCCGAATTTATTATCATCGTTTTTAGTCAGTTCGACTTTGGCAAAATCACACTCTTTAATATGATGCTCAACCAATAATTCATTTGATCTTCTTTTTGGGAGTGCTTCAAGAGCACGTTTATAGTTAATCATAGCTGTGTCTAAACTTCCTAATCTATGATAAGTACATCCAAGCATAAAATAAACTTCATCATTTACTTTTTCACCACCTTGCTTCATAGCTAATTTCGCATATTTTAATGCATATCCGTAATTATTCATGCGATAGTGACATTTACTTACCCAGTAAAATGCTTTCCAACTATGTGGGTCTTTTACAGAGGCTTGACGAAACTTGATTAAAGCATTCTTTATTTTTCCTTTAGAGAATAATGTTCTTCCATCTTCTATTATAATGGCTGCAGATGTCTTATCTACAATTGATGTAGTTGAATCTGGAGGTGTTGCAGTGCAGAAGGCATTCGAGGCGTAAACGAATACAAATGCTAAGAATAGCATTAAGCGAATACTGTTTTTCATAGTTGTTTGTTTTAGTTTGTTGACTACTGTCTTACAAATGTTATGCAATAAAACAAAAAAGTCCGAAATACCCTAACAAACCTCGTTGATTATTCAGGTTTATCAGAATATTGATTTTTACTTAAATCTACTAAATCATGCATTCCAATGGTTGCTGCTACAATAGCTAAAATTGGCGCCGTTGATGCTGAAATCCATAAAACAAGATTTAATAGGAAATTTCCAAGTGTTGCCCAAAAATGGTGTGTAAATCCAGAGAAATTAAACAGCGCTTCTAATCGAACGGGAACTAATATCATGATGGAATACATGGCACCGATTACGATGGCCAATCCTCTGTTGTTTCGAACGAATATAATACTTTCGTCCATAGTAAGTCTTCTACGTTCATTTATATAGTCTAAAAAAGAAAAGCCATAATAGTAAAAACCAATTCCAAAGGATAAGTAGAAAATGGGAGATGATTTGGGGTTTTCCCAACCAACAAATGATACAAATAGTATGATTAAGAAAAAGAAATATTCCCACATAATATTTCGAATTACAATTTGTGTGGCCCTTCTAATATCAGAAATCAATTGCTGAAAGTTCCATTTATAGGTGTTTCCAGTTAAAATTCGTTCACATTCTTGGCTTACATGAGCCAGAAGAGGTGAGAGTAGCGTAACGACTAAGTATTTTGCAAATTTCATTAATAAAAGGGCTATTGATATTTCAAGTAATAGGTAAACCAAATACCAAACAATATCATTCATGTTTTTTACATCAGGAACAAACTTATGGTGTTGAACAAGCGAGCCTAAATAATAAATGACTAGCATCAAAAGTG
This sequence comes from Crocinitomicaceae bacterium, assembly GCA_022448165.1. GTDB lineage: Bacteria > Bacteroidota > Bacteroidia > Flavobacteriales_D > Crocinitomicaceae > UBA4466. The sequence continues at coordinate 7,662 of JAKVAS010000053.1, forward strand.
CCGGGGCAATTAAGTACCAATAGAAGCGATGTTGAAAAATGAATTTTATTGCTTTTCCATACGCTCGAAATCCAAAAAGCATGTTTTTAATGAATTGCATAGGTTAAAATTAATCAAAATCGGGTTCGATGTTAAATCCGGTGGTTCATTTCCCAAGGCTTTTGTATCTTTGCACTTTCAAATTTTATACGACCTAAAAAGAAGCGTTATGAATTTTAGTCCTCTTACGACAATTTCCCCTATCGATGGTAGATATCACTCGAAAACAAATGAGTTACAACCTTATTTCTCTGAATTCGGTTTAATTCGTTATCGTGTGATTGTAGAAGTAGAGTACTTCATTGCCATGGTTGAGAGTGGAGTTGACGCTTTGGCTGATTTTCCAAAAGAAAAATATGATGGCTTGCGGGCTGTTTGTTCTAACTTTTCGGAAGAGGATGCACTTTGGATTAAAAACATTGAAAAAACGACGAATCACGATGTTAAAGCTGTAGAGTATTTTGTAAAGGATCAGATGACGAAGCTTGGGTTGGAAAAATATTTGGAATTTGTGCATTTTGGATTGACTTCTCAGGATATAAATAATACATCAATCCCGCTTTCTTTAAAAGAAGCGATTCAAAAAGAATATTTACCATTACTGGATCAAGTGATTGATAGGTTAACTGGATTAAGTAAAGAATGGAAAGATATTTCCATGCTAGCGAAAACGCATGGTCAGCCAGCATCACCTACTCGTTTAGGAAAGGAAATTCTTGTATTCGCTGAGCGTTTAAATATACAACGAGATCAATTGACTCAAGTTCCGTTCTCGGCAAAATTTGGTGGAGCAACAGGAAATTTTAATGCACATCATGTTGCCTATAGCGATAATAATTGGGTGGAATTTGGAAATAACTTTGTTAATAATATTCTAGGCCTGTCTCGTAGTCAAACTACAACTCAGATTGAACATTATGATAATTTAGCTGCATTGTTTGATACACTTAAGCGAATTAATACAATCATTTTAGATTTGGACCGTGATATGTGGACTTACATTTCTATGGAATATTTCAAACAAAAATTGAAAGAAGGAGAAGTTGGTTCTTCTGCAATGCCGCATAAAGTGAACCCAATTGATTTTGAAAATTCAGAGGGTAACATTGGAATTGCAAACGCATTGTATGAACACCTTTCGAGTAAATTACCTGTTTCTAGGTTACAACGTGACTTGACAGACTCAACTGTTTTGAGAACAATTGGTTTACCCATTGCGCATACTTTTATCGCGTTTAAATCTACATTAAAAGGTTTGGATAAATTACTTCTTAATGAAACAGCATTTGAGAGAGATTTAGAAAATAGTTGGGCGGTTGTGGCCGAGGCTATTCAGACAGTTCTTCGTAGAGAAGGATATCCTAAGCCTTACGAGGCATTGAAAGGCTTGACACGTAAGAATGAGGCTGTAACCAAGAGTACTGTGCATGCCTTTGTTGATACGTTGTCAATTTCTGATGAGTTAAAAAATGAGCTCAAACTGATTACTCCTCAAAATTATACCGGAGTTCAGCTAGTTGATTAGATTATCGCTTTTCCTTTTCTTCGTATTTGCCCTTGTACTAGAATGTTATATTCGAAGGGGATAGAATATAAGCATGTTTTTTCTTTTTAGAGTTGAGAATCTGTATATTACATTGTTGTCAGACTTTAATTAAAGAATACATATGCAATTATTTCTTACCCTAGTTTTATGTTGGATGTCTTTTATGGGATTGTCTCAAGATTATGACATTTCTTGGGGAGAATTGAAAAGGAAACAAGGGTCGATGGTTTATTTGCTTCCTAATAAGAAAGATCAGTTTTATGCTCTTCGTTGGGCAGGTAAAAGAGTTTTGGGAAGTTATCGTGTTTCCCGTCACAAGAATTTAGAAATGGAGGAATCTCTTCGTTTGAAATTGTTGGTTGAAGAAAGCATCGCCAATTTTGAAGGTGCTCGTATATTCAACGATGAACTTGTTGTTTTCTTGTCGGATAAAAAAGATGGGAGGGATATCTTTTACATGCAACGATATAGTGAATCCTTAGAAAAAATAGGTGGAGATTCTCGTTTAGCTTCATATGAACTGGATCGTAAGAAGGGGAAGGGGGTTTTTGATATCCGTATTTCGTCAAATGGGGAATACCTTGGGGTAATATGGGAAATCACCAGTAAAAAAAATGGAAAGCACACTTACGGATTCTGTATCTATGATCAACAATTTGAAGTGGTCAATGAGGGAGAGTATCTATTACCTTATGAAGCGAAATATTCCCGAATTCATGATCATCATATTTCTAATACAGGAGATTACTTTTTGTGCTTAACGGAATATGCTAAATCTAAGGAAAAATCAATTTTGAAAAGTGAGTTAAACTATAAGTCACTCCATGTATACCATATTAGTGATGCCGAGGGTTGGCAGGATTTAGAGGTGGATTTGAACGGGAAGAGAATTGTGGCAATGTCTATGTTTTCAGACACAAATAACATTTTTACTATTACAGGTATTTATGGTGAAATGAATGTTTCTGGGGTTTCTGGAGTTTTTTATAGAAAAACGGATTTAAAGGATGGAAAAACTATTAAGGAAGGATTTAGAAAGTTTGAAGAACAGTTTATTACTCAAGATTGGTCTGAACGTGATAAGAAACGTGCTTTAAGATTAAAAGAAAAAGGAAAGGAAGAGCCTAATCTTTATAATTATAGAATGCGCGATGTGACTTTTTTAGAAGATGGAAGTATTGTTGGCGCCATGGAGCAATACTATGTTCAGGTTAGGTCTAGCACTGATGGGCGTTCATCTCAAACATCAAATATCTATTATTATTATTACAACGATATTATATCTTATCGGATTAATGTTGAAGGCGAATTTGAATGGGTTCAAAAAGTTAAAAAGTACCAAGTGTCAATCAATGATGGAGGTCCATATAGTAGTTTTGAAAGTTTTATTGATGATGGAAAAATATATTACATCTTCAATGATAATACAAGAAACTACGATTTAGATGGAAACTTCATTGATAAAGGTAAAGTACATACGGCTAACTATGGAAGAAAGCGAAATGTAGTGGCAATTGCTGGAGTTGACATAAATACTGGAGAAAAAACACGTAAGGCACTTTTTGACCGCTCGGAAACAAATACATTAGCTGTCCCTAAGCTATGTCAAGTAAATTATAGTAATGGTCAAATGTTGATATACTCTGTTTCTGGAAGAAAGGAGCGGATAGGGGTTTTGAAATTTAAGGAATAATCTGAATTATTTTTTCTTTTGTAAAAGTGCTTTTAGTTTATTTTTTTCTTCAATACTGAATTTTACCTGATTGATTGGTCGTTTGAATTTTTTCAATACGCCGTCTAGATAGTCGCTGTCTTTGAAATACTTCCTACATTTCGGACAAATGCTTGAGTGTACACTAATTTCAATCCGACTTTTCATAGGAAGACGGTTAAACTTAGACTTTTCAAATGCTAAGGTTATTTTTTCGCATCTTGATAAAGGTTCCGACTTTGTCATAGGTTCCATGTCTTTTGTAGGCAATCTCTTAAAACTAATTTTGCTCTATGAACGATCACCCAAAGATTAGACGGGGTGATGTCATATTCATTGCATATATCTTCACTTGAATGTTCATCAAGATATTTGGCGGCAACAACTCCTCGCCATTTTATGGGTAATTTTTCTACACATACCATTAGCTCTTCGACTGTTTCTTCTTCACTTATTGTGTCTTCAATTGTTTTTAAGGTTGCGTTCTTACCCATTGTATCCAGCCAGCATCCTTTTTTACCTTGACTTTTGAAAAAACTTGATACTGGATCTGTATAGCGTGTTTCAGCTTTTCTCCAATGATCAATTATTTTTCTATTCAAAATACTTGTTAGCCAAGTTCGAATCTTACTACGTTGTTCAAATGTGTCTAGTTTTGTCAGTGCAGATACAAAAGTGTCCTGAACAAGGTCTTTAGCAAGATCAATGTCCTCCAATTTTGTCATGGCAAAAGACAACAGGTAATCACTATGATCATCTACCAGAGCCCCGGGATCTATGTTTAGATTTGTTCTCATTTGTGTGAAGAAAGTCTTTTAAAACGTTTAACAAAGGTAAAAAGAAGAAGTAGAGCTGTCACAAAAGACAGACTTCGTCCTAATACATTGCCGTACTTGGTATAAAAGGTAGGGGTTGAATTTAATTGAATGGTTTCTCGGAGTACATCTTCTTCCCACCAATCCGTCGATTTTAGAATATCTCCCCGTTGATTGATAATTGCACTGGTTCCAGTATTTGCTGATCGAGCGACATATTTTCTGTTTTCAATAGCTCTTAAACGAGCAAAACTCATATGTTGACGATAGCCAGGAGTGTCAAGCCACCAGCCATCGTTTGTAATAATACAAATGACTTGAGCACCTTGCCTGCATTGTTCCGCAACCCATTCACCATATATTGATTCATAACAAACAACAGGAGCAAATTTAAAATCAGTTGCGGTAAAAATTTTCGGTCCATCTTCAATCCCTAAGGTACCAGAACCTCCCTCCATAGTAACCGCCAGATCTTCGAGGAAAGGAAAAATGTTAGAAAAAGGAATGGCTTCAACTCCTGGAACTAACTTGGATTTGTGGATTATGCTAGGTTCGTGTTTTTTATTTAAAAATAGACTAGAGTTATATTGTTCAACAAAGCCAGGTCCATCAGAAAGTTTGAATGCGGCACGGGATAATTCTTTTTCAAAGAATTTATAGGTAGCTGCACCAATATAGATAGGAACATTATTCATCTGGGCCTGTGCTTCGATTAATTTTCTATAGTAAACAGAAGATCGTATATTATCTTCATTTCCACCATTTACAATGGCTGTTTCAGGCGCTATAACAAGTGCTGTTTTTTCAGTGTATTTAGATTTCGCTTGCGTTAATATTTTATCAAGATGCTTTATATCAGGCTCCTTAAATTTATCCTTGTAGGGGTCTATATTGGGTTGTACAACAACTATTTCTTTAGGTTCTTTTACTTCCTCAAAAGAGAAATAGGTATAGAGCGAAATAGCAAGTGGAATGAAAAGGAAAAAACCGGTTAGCCATACTAATGGAGTTTGAATTCTCCACGTTTCTTTTTTTAATTTAACGTTTTGGAATATTCTAAAAATCAGAAGGTTGATAATCAAAATCCATAAGGTCCCACCAAGAACCCCAGTGTAAGAATACCATTGAACCCATGAAGGAGTTGCTGCGAAGTTGTTTCCCAACGTAAGCCATGTCCAAGACGCTTCCCAGTTATAATGCAAATGCTCAAATGAGATCCAGTAAATTATAAGGGATAGATAGCCTTCTTTAGATCCAACATATTTCTTTGTTAGGTGAAATGCATAAAAGGTAACAGTCATGATGAGACTGTTTGCCAGAAATGCAAGAGTTGCACCTCCAATACTTGCGTTTAAAACCCACCATGTGGTCCCTACGTTGTAAATAAAGAAGCTTAAATAAGCATGTGTAAATACTTTTTTTGACCTATAATTTTGGGAAGATATGTTGTTTTCAACAAAGAGTAAGGGAACCCATGATATGAATACAAGAGGGGTTAAGCTTCCCGAGTGAGGGTACGCTAAAACCATTAGGATTCCGGAAAGAATACTCAGTAAAAAGCGTTGTTTTTTAGTAAAATTTGACACGGTATAAAATTAGCGCAAAAACTTGAGCTGAGACAATTAAAGATAAGTTTATTCTGTAGATTCTAAAAGTGATTTTAGGTTCTCTAAACCTGTTTGAAGGTCTGAACCAAGCTTTTCGTCTAAATTGTAGAATAGGAAGAATATGTTCATTGGGTAGGGGCTGGAAGCATTATATTCCCATGTGAGTTTGGTTGAATTTGTCTCCGTGGATTGAAAATTCATAGAAGAGATTGAGGTCATATTTACTGGTTTCTTAAAACGAAGTTCATAATCAATACGTTCTTGATCTTTCATTCCTATAATTTCTTGCTCTCCAACTCCAACATCTTCTAGATTACTTTTCCAAGAGCTAATGTATCCAACGGTACCGTCTGTACCAAGCGATGTAATTTTAATTTTTGGATCTTTTTTTTGCCAAACGCTATATTGGGATTGGTTCTGTAGATATTTGACGTAATCATAGACATCGCTTTTTTCTCGGCTTATTTCTACAGTTCGAGATATACTGATATTTTTTTCAACGAATAGAGCTACAACTAGTACAAGAACGAGGAATGCCAAGACGGCAAACCCGAGTTTAATTAAAAATTTCATATTAGTGGGAGTTTTCCTAAATGTAGGTATTGAATATTTAGGAACAAAAAAAGGGACACCGAAGTGTCCCTTTTGCATTTTTGAGTTATCAAATGCTATTATTCAAAGATAATTGTCATTTCAACTCTTCTGTTTTTCTGACGACCTTCTTTCGTTTTATTATCAGCAATTGGATCAGTTTCTCCAAAGTATAACGCTGTCAAACGATCAGCAGAAACTCCTTGAGAGATCATGAAATTTTTAACCGATTGTGAACGTTTCTTAGATAAAATTAAGTTTCCTTGTGCCGAACCTACATTATCGGTATGACCTGCAATTTGAAGTTTCCATTCAGGCTTCTTAACCAATACCTCAGATAACTCAGTTAATGATGGAATTGATTCTACTTTAATCACATCTTTACCTGTTTCGAATTCTAAGTTCTCAAATGCTGTTTTTAAGATTTCTTGAACTTCTTCTTCTATTTCTGGGCATCCTTCGTTAGATACTGGACCTGGAGTTGCTGGGCACTTATCATCCTTGTCAAGTACGCCGTCCTCATCTGTATCTTGGTATGGACATCCGTCATTTTTAGTTGGGCCTGCAAGATTAGGACATTTATCATCTTTGTCTAACAATCCGTCACCATCTGTATCTGGCCAAGGACATCCTTTATTTTCTTTTGGACCGAATTCAGTTGGACAATCATCAATGAAGTCAAAAAGACCATCACCATCTGTGTCTGGGCATCCATTGTTTACAACTGGACCAGCAACATCTGGACATGCATCTTCTGAATCTTTGATTCCATCACCATCTGTATCTGGACATCCTTTGAATGCTTTCAATCCTGGAACCTCAGGACATTCATCATTCTTATCAATAATACTATCGTTATCAGTATCTGGACATCCTTTGAATGCTTTAGGTCCAGCTACTTCTGGACAAGCGTCATCTTTGTCGGCAATGCCATCTTTATCTGTGTCTGGGCAACCTTTGAACTCTGCTAAACCTGGTGTGTTAGGACATAGATCATCCATATCTTTAATCCCATCTTTATCAGTATCTGGACATCCTTTGAATTCCCAAACTCCAGGAACAACTAGACATTCATCAACTTTATCAGAAACATGATCCCCATCAATATCACTTGGGTGCGTATATAAAATTGGAAGACGTAATCCTGCATAAACTTCAGCACCTTTGATCTTTCCAGCTGCAAAAAGTGTTCTGAAATCAGTTACGCCAGCAGTTAATGGTCCAAGACGTAAACCAACACCTGATTTCAATCCGGAATACTTGTTGTATGATATTGGTAAGTGTACACCAAACCATGCGTGATCATAACTAGGAGTTACCGCAAATTGGTTAGCTCTACGAACGCGATGTGGGCTTTTTCTAGATACTAAACTTAACATTGTTGTCGCATTAATGTTAAAGTCCTTGTAAATGTTATAATCAAATTGAAAACTCAACGAAGTTGGAGTATTCATGAAGAATGTTGTCTTATTATCAGAGCTTGCCGTCCATTCAGGTGAATTTGTAGTTAAGCTATCCACAATTGAATCGAAAGAGGCAAAGCTAGTGGCTGCATTAAACGTATTAAGATCAAACAATGTAGTTGAATTAACGGCAAAATCAGAAGTGATTTGCCCTTTTTCGAATTTCATTCCTCCAATATCAAGAATGGAAACGCCTGCACGTAATTTGTACTTGTTCCGATCTCTCCTCCAGATATTGGTTTCGCCATCCATGTCATACTTTGATTCTTTCCAGTCAGGGCGCCATTCGTATACAAACCCTAAATCGAGACCTAGTCCGAATTTTGAAGCACTTTTCATGCCTGACTCCTCAAGGTTGTCTAAATTGTTAGAGTATCCGTAATCGAAATCTCCTTTTAAATATTGTGTAGTATCACTATTTGAAAGGTTGTACTCAAAATTACTTGTGTGAAAGTAGGCTGCACTTAATCCTTGGAGCCATTTTACTTTTCCACCAGCTTTCATGAAGTGCTCTCCATCATCTTTTAATACTTGCGAATAGATTAATCCATATTCCATCCAAGTCATTTGGTTAATATCCAATAATGATTCGTTGAATGATTCGTTCCAAAGAGAAGGAACGTCTAAATCGTCTTCAGCAAGTCTTGCTAGTTTTGGGTCGATATCATCAATATTTGTGATACTTCGAACTTTAGATGCAAAACCAACTGCAATCTTTGGATTGATGTGGAACATGAAGTTTAATACATCAATTTGGACATTGTTGTAAAAACCTAGAGTTCTTTTATCATTTGGCGAATCATAATTTCTTACGATGATACCTCGTGCGGAGTCAGCAAAAGTAGAAGAAGGAATCATCCAATCATTGTTTGGATTTGTACCTCCAGGTTTACTGCCTACACTTAGACCATTTTCAATATCTGGCTTAAATGATTTAACCCACCATTTAGGCATGTAGGATGCGTCAAAATATGCCGCATTGGTCCACATACCAAAGTTGAAACTTGCCAAGTTTAAGTCAAACTTGAATCTTCCATCGACGAAGCTAGCTGGCTGAATATCAGTGCCCATTACTCCTGCATAATTGCTGCTGTGAACCCCCAAGTAGTTTTGGGAAAAACCAAGCATCGAAAAACTAATCGCCACAAGTAGCGACAATCTTTTCTTTGTTTTCATTCGTTAGTAGTTTAAATTTCCAAATATTGAATCAAAAATTGGTCGACAACTGTAGTTATTGTTAATCCTAATCCTTCGGATTGAACGATTACCTTTGATTTTCCTTCAAACGGTTTAGGATTTATTCGACTTCCATCAATTCCGTACAAATATACACTATTCTCTAAACCATCAATTACACCGATTATAGTTTTTCCAGAATTTAATGTGTTGTACGATACATAGTCGATTTCATTGAAGGGAAGACGAACTTTTCCAAATGGAATACCTTGTTGATTAATAAAATGGATTTCGTTTCTTGATCGAACAATTACGGTGGGGTTATTGGAATTGTTATGAATGTCATAGATTACTCCGCTTGGATAGGTTTGAAAATCACTTCTAATTCCTTTTTGATCGAACATGGAAAGGGTGTTGTTATTCATGGTGAAGTGCAATAATTGATTCCTTATTTTTGCAGGTTTTCCAGGGGCATTGAGCATAAAAGAGCGATGTGATTTGTTCTTACTCAAATTGTACATCTCAAAAGAATTTCCATCTAAAAAACCGGCAAATAATTTTGATTGACTAGACCATACATTGATTCGCTGTTTTGGAAGAACTTCGGGAGTAAATATTTTAAGTTCGCGCCCCTGAGCATCGTATTGTATTATTCTATTGTTTTCTGTTGCGATTAGAAAATAGCTCTTGTTTTTCCAGCGGTAGAATTTCACTTCATTGACAGCGGGGTGTTCTAACTTTATTGGGAAACCAGAAATAGCGACACCGTTTTCATCCCAGGCATGAATTTCATCTTCCGTATTTAGGATAACATGGTTTTCTCCTTTTCCATGTAGATCAATTATTTGAATGTTACCAACTGTTTTTTCATTTAGATTTTTTTTCCATTTTTCTTTCCCATTGTTAAAAAAAAGAAGTTCTCCATTTACACCAAGAACAACAGTATTCCCCAGCCCTTCAAGTGCAGTGAAGTCTTTAATGTCAAAATTGCATGGCATTGCAAACGATTCTGACTGGGTGGCTACATCTTCTGGCGCTTCATTTCCTAGTTGAGTTTCTAACAAGTAGCCTTTGTAAACAGCTTTTGAGTAATGGGAATCTTTTGTGTAATTCCGTTCAGATACAATTTTTGGAAGTTTTCCGAAAATAGTTGCTCGTTTTTTATCATTCAGGGCAATTGTTTGTCCCAGTTTGTAATCTGCAATGAACTGATCACAGGTTTCCTCGTTATAGGCAATTACTACAAGATCATCCAAATACTTTATATAATATTCATGATTATTCTTAGGGAAGTTTTTAGTGAGTTGAATGTTGAATTGTTGTAAATCTTGTGTTTGCTTAAGGTCGTTTAGTATAAGAATTGGATCTTGTCCTCCGATATAATCGCTGATAATTAAGGTTTCATTCATATAGGATACTTCAACATGTCCGCTGCTACTCCATTGTGACATTGGTCCATTACTGTAAATAGAGTCTT
>JAKVAS010000054.1 GCA_022448165.1 Crocinitomicaceae bacterium
ATGGAGCCGAAAGGAGATCGTATGATCATTACTTTCCAAGTTCCTTCTCGTGGAATCATTGGTTTACGTAATTATTTACTTACAGCAACGGCTGGTGAAGCAATTATGACACATAGGTTCTTAGAGTATCAACCGTATAAAGGTGAAATCCCTGGACGTTTGAATGGATCAATGATTTCGATGGAATTAGGAACATCTATTCCCTTCTCATTGAATAATCTGCAAGAACGAGGTAAGTTCTTTATTGCGCCAGGTGAGAATATTTATGAAGGACAGGTAATTGGAGAGAATAGTCGTGCGAATGACTTGGTAGTGAATGTTACTAAGACAAAGAAAATGTCTAACATGCGTTCTTCAGGAGCGGATGATAAGGTAAAGTTAGCTCCACCAAAACAGTTTAGTCTTGAAGAGTGTTTAGAATACATTCAAGCGGATGAATATGTTGAAGTTACTCCTGAAAACTTACGTATGCGTAAGATTTTACTAAAGGAATCTGAAAGAAAACGTGCAGGAAAATAGCCTAAACGTTATTGTAAATATTAAGCCATCAGAAACACTTTCTGATGGCTTTTTTTTTAAGCTATATTTCTGGGGATGGGATTTATTGTCCACAGGTTTTCTGTTTTAAATAGCCGTGTCATTTTTTTTTGTTTCACACTGTAAATCAGTGGGTAATGTATTTTTTTTAGCTTGAAATTAAAAAAATACAGTATTACTGTTGAAAACTTCGTTTTTTGAATTGGTATAAGGATTGTATCTTTCGCGTCCATTTAGAACTAGAACTCATGAATAAATTAATACTAATTGTACTTGCATTGGTGTACTCCAATGTAAATGCACAAGATTTTACTATCTCTAAAAAAGACCATCCTTATTTCGACGTTATTGAGTGGAAAGGGAAAGGGGGATTACTTCGAAGTCGTTCAGAAAAAGAATTTATGAATCAAATTGGTTTAGCACTTGTTTCTGAAAAAGAAGAAGGTATGTGGGATCAAAAATTTAATCCAAAAGTTAGAGAACCCTTTTTTATTGCAGAAGATAGTTCAAAATGTGTATACTTTCTGGACAATTTTGATTTTGTAAATAATGGCCGTATTACTTTCAATCAAATTAATGGAGGAGGTAATGCAAAAGGGATAACTGTAGACGTTGGAATTAAAATGAAACGTATGGGCTATTACTTATATGATAAGTTTCAATTCGTAGATGCTGTTGTAACGAACAAGGCTTTTGTTTGTCAATATAGATTTCTTAATAAGAAAGAGAAAAGTGTCCATGATTTTGCGGTGATAATTCCTCATCATAATTTTATACCGGTTATTGTTGAATTAGGTGAAATAAGAATGGATGAATACAAAGATGGTAAATATGGTAACTGGACTTTCACAGGTTCTATGAATGACGATATTTACTTTTCTTGGAGAGAAAAGAAAACAGACTATCATGGTTGGACAATTAAAGCTTATTCAATAAAAGGAGAATTAACTGAAGATATCTTTTTTAAGGCTCCAGAAAACACAGGTTCTTTTACAAACATTGGGTACGGAACTAGAGGCAGATATTATCAAAAGGATGAAGATAGATATGTTATTGAAACAGGAGCTCCTTGTTTAATAAATGATACGTGGTATTTGGCTACTATTAGAGAAAAGGGAGCTGCGCGAGAGCTTGTTTTATTTGAGCAAGATGGTGATAAATGGAAAGAACTACAGGTGTCAAATATCAAGTTTTATAATCCAGAATTACCAATCAACTTAGGGGTTTTCCCGATTAAAGAGGGGATTACGTATCATCTTGCACATGGTGAAAGCGATAAAGTTGGGTTTATGTATTTTGACCCTTCTAAAAAAGGTAGACAAGAGAAATATACAGAAGAAGGGATCTATAATCCAAGTCGATTCTTATTTACGAAAACAAAAGGGGAATTTAAAGTTGGACTTCCTTCTAAATTATTAGTGTGTAAAACATACCAATTTGCATTTAAAGGTGGAGTATCTTTTGAGCATAGAGCATATTAATAATATTAGCTTATAATAGATATATGCAAAAAGCCCTCATGCTTACATGAGGGCTTTTTGCATATATGAATAGTTTTATTATTAATATCCTCTTAAATCAATTTCATTCCCATCTTCCATATCTACACGTTTTTTCATTTTCTTTTGAATAACTCTAAAATGGTGAGCTTCTTCAGGTGTTACTAAAGAAAGGGCTAATCCTGGGGATTCTGCACGTCCAGTTCGACCAATACGGTGAATGTAGTCTTTAGGTGATCGTGGAAGTTCATAATTGATAACGTAAGGTAAAAATTCAATATCAATTCCACGGGCAAGAAGATCTGTAGAAACTAATACACGAAGTGTTCCATTTTTAAATTTGTTTAAAGCTTCTTGTCTAGAACCTTGACTTCTTTTTCCATGTATTACCATAGCGTCAATCTTATTCTTTCGAAGCTTATCTAAAATTTGATCAGCTCGGAAGGATGAAGACGCAAATACAAGTACTTGTTGCATGTTATTTTCTTTAATTAAATAACGAAGTAAAGGTCCTTTGGATTTTTCTTCAATGAAATATCCTCGCTGATTTATAAGTTCAATATCTGTTTCTTGTTCAGCTATTTTAGCAATTACAGGATTGTCTAAAAGAAGAGATTTAATTTGATCAATGTCTTCGTTGAGCGTAGCGGAGAATAGCATGTTTTGTCGTTTTTTAGGAAGTAATCCTAAAATTCGATCCATTTCATCCTTAAATCCTAAGTTTAACATCTTATCAGCTTCGTCCAGAACAAGAAATCTAGTATCGGATAAATGTACTGCCTTTGAATCAATTAAGTCGAGTAGCCTTCCTGGTGTTGCAACCAGTAATTGGACTCCTTGAAGTTTAATCATCTGGGGGTTGACCGAAACTCCACCGAATACAGCAAGCGTTTTAATTCGGACAGGAAGCTCTTTGTTAAATTGTTCAATAACTTCATGAACCTGTACTGCAAGCTCTCTGGTTGGAACAACAATTAATCCTGTAATGTGCCTGTTTTTAAAATCTACAATGCGTTGTATGTTTTGAAGAATTGGTAGTACGTAACTAGCCGTTTTCCCAGATCCTGTTTTTGCAATTCCAAGTACATCTTCTCCTTTAAGGATTGCAGGAATTGCCCTTTCTTGAATTGGAGTTGGTTTTTTATAACCATTTTCTGAAAGATTATTAAGTATGGAAGGACTTAGTCCTAAGGAATCAAATGACATATAATGTGTGTTCTTTTGTAATGCGAAGATACGCGAATTATTTGCAGTCGATGTATCCATCTATTTTTCGTTCCTTTGCAGTTGTAAACGATGAAGATCAAAGTGATCAAGGTTGTATTAAAAATGTAGCGGTGGCAAGTTTCGAAGAATTAGGCGTAAGCAAAGAGTTAATAAAAGGGTTGAATGAGTTAAATATTATTCAACCAACAGACATTCAACAGAAGGTAATACCAATGTTGTTGAATTCAAGTACTGATCTAGTCGGGCAGGCGCAAACAGGAACGGGGAAAACAGCAGCATACGGTTTGCCGCTATTATCTCAAATTGATAGAAATATAGGAAGTATTCAGGGATTGGTTTTATGCCCAACTCGAGAATTAGGAAAACAGGTAGCGAAGCAATTATTTAAGTTCACAAAGTATACTGAAAAAATTTTTACTGAGGCCGTGTACGGAGGTGAACATATTGAAAGACAAATTGCTGCATTAAGTCGTGCAACGCATATTGTAGTTGCAACACCTGGACGCCTGATTGATTTAGTGAATCGAAAAGCAATTGATTTAAGTGCTGTTAAAACAATCATTCTAGATGAAGCGGATGAAATGTTAAGTATGGGGTTCAAAAAAGAATTGGATCAAATACTATCATTCTTATCAAATGTGGAAAATAAATGGTTATTCTCAGCGACTATTCCGAATGGAATTAAAGCAATTATTAATGATCACCTAGATGCCAATGCTGAACACATAATAGTTGATAAGAATAGTATCGTGAACAAGAAAATTACACATCAATACGTAGTGTGTAATGAGCAAGAGAAACTTTTTGTTTTGATGCAATTTCTTAAGGCTGAGCATAAAAATCGTGGAGTTATTTTTTGTAAAACCAAAGCAACAGCTAAGAAATTGGCAATGCAATTGATAGCAAAGAATGTTGAAACAGATGCAATACACGGAGACTTATTGCAAAAAGAACGTGACAAAGTAATGCGGGCTTTTAAAGGAAACAAATTACGTGTTTTAGTGGCTACTGATGTTGCTGCTAGAGGAATTGATGTAGATGGATTAACGTTTGTTGTACATTATCAATTACCGGAAAGTGATGAATATTATACTCATAGAAGTGGACGAACCGCAAGAGCAGGAAAGAATGGAACATCCTTATGCATTGTGGAAACATCAGATGTGAAAACGCTTCGAAATTATGAACGAATTTTAGGGATCGGTTTTCAGGAGATTAAAGTGAAATAGTGCATTCTTTCTGTGAGGACAAACTTGGCTTAGTGAAATGTTTTTTAGAATTACGTCTTCATAAAGGTAAAAGGAGTATCGAGATTAAAGTGTTATTTAAATAATTGATTCATCTTGAATGTTATGCTATCTGCATAATATATTGGGCCTCTAATGTGTTTTTTCTTGATGCTGTAGAATTGTTTTGGACCACCGGCTGTTTCAAATAGTTTTTCTCCATGTCGATATGAAACTGTGTTGTCTTCTATGCTATGAATTACTAAAGTCGGTTTTGTATAACTTTGAATGTTCTTTTTTGCACTATACATTTCTCTAACAAAAAGCCAACCTAAGATAGGTATTAGATCATTGGCAACACTCTTATGAGAGGAAAAGGCTCCTTCTACAATTAAACCGTCAATATTTCCTTGATTATCAGCTGCAATTGAAGCCGCTAGATGGCCCCCTAGAGATTGTCCGTAGATTAGAATATTATCATGTTGAATATCGTCCCTTGAAAGCAAATAATTTAAACCGTCATTGGCATCAATGATTACATTTTTCCTTGTTGATTTACCTTGAGAAAACCCAAAACCGCTATAGTCTATTGCAAAAACTTTATAGCCTCGGTTTACGAATGGAACAATTAACCCTAAGTGATAGACTAAGTTGGCTGCATTTCCATGTAGAAAATAAATGGTTGTTCCATTGTAGTTTTCTTTAGGTTCAAAAAACCAAGCATAAAGACTATCACCATTTGAGTTCGGAAAAGAAACTGAGTTTAAATTGTAGTTTACTTTAGCAATGGAGTCTTGTGAATTTTTAATAATTGGTTGTTTGTCGGTGCTAAAAGTCAGAGTTAATGTGTCCTTAACATCAGGCATGTATGAACTGAAGGATTCGTCAGTATCAAGTTCATAAGGATAAAGAAATAATTTATTAAATGCACATGAAGATAGAAGTGAAAGAAAGAGAATAACAGTTAAAACTATTCGCATGATTAAATGGGTGTGAATGTTAATGATTGATGAATCTAATGTAAGAATTACCAAGTTTTACAAGGTAAGTTCCTTTTTGTAAACGAGAGATATTGATTTTATATACTCTTTACCAAGAGCTATTGAAAAACATTCTGTAGTTGATATTTTAACAAATGTAAAAGAGAATAAAGCTCCTATAATAGAGTTTATCATATCGGTTCAATTTAAGGCATAATGAAGAATCTAAAAATACAGTTTCTTTTTGTATCGGATCATTGTCTTTTGATCCAAAACCAACTGTTTAAATCCTGTTCATAACATCTGTTAATTATTTTTAAAGAGGATGATTAATTCCTTATCTTAGAATGTAAAATTAGATTTATGTACGAAGAACCAGAAGAGGAGTTTGATGGAAATCTAAAGGAGGACATTCAGCGATTTGAAGCATTCTTATTAGGTGATGAGATAGGGTTTTTGGACAGCGATAGATGGGAGGCATTGATTGATCATTGGTTGGTAAGTGCACAATATCAAAAAGCGTTAACATGTGCAGAAGAGGCACTTTCTCAATTTTCATTTAATACAACTTTTAAACTCCGTAAGGCACAAGCTTATTCAGCAACAGGAAAACTAAAAGAATCAATTCAATTACTTTCAGAATTAGAGCGAATTGGTATACCATCATTTGAGATATTGTTAACTAAAGCTTCTGTATTTAGTCAGCTAAAAGATTCTCAGAATGCAATCAAATATTTCATTGCTGCTTTAAAGGCATCAGAACCTGAAGATCGAGATGAGATTTATATAGATTTAGCAATGGAATATGAGCAAGCTTCTCGTTGGGAAGATGCTCTTAAAGTACTAAAAGAGGCTATAAAAGCAAATCCAAACAATGAAGGAGCAATTTATGAGATAGCGTTTTGTCATGATCAAATTGGGCAATATGATGAGTCGATTCAATGTTATTCAGACTTTATTGATGAAAACCCTTATTCTTTCACTGCATGGTATAATTTAGGTAATGCTTACCTAAAGATGGAAAATTACGAGAAAGCGGTATGGGCATATGACTATTGTACACTAATTAATGATGATTTCGGTCCAGTTCATTTTAACATGGGGAATGCCTATTTATCATTAGATAAGTTTAGAAAAGCAATTGAATGCTTTGATCGAAGTAATGAACTTGATGGGGATGACCCTACGGGGCTTTGTTATATCGGAGAATGTCATGAACAATTGGGGGAGTTTGAATTGGCGAAGCATTATTATAAGAGGAGCTTGGAACTTTCTCCTCAATTACCGGATGCATGGCTGGGGCTGGGAATTGTTGAGGACTTAGAAGGAAGAACAAAGGAAGGTCTTGTTTTAATTCATAAGGCTTCGGAACTTTCACCTGACAATGCAGGAATTTACCACGTGTTAGCTGGCGCTTATGAGAAGATGGATGAATTTCAACTTGCATATGAATACTACGAAATGGCAATTGCGCTTGATCCTTATGACGAAGAATGTCTTATTAATTTTGTAGGACTCATTTCTAAAGAAGCCTTTGTTACTGCTTTAGATTATTTAGACTCTTTTAAAGATGAATATCCAGATAGTCAGATGGTTGATGTTTTAAGAGTGAACGTTTTATGGCAAATGGGAAGAAAGGATTCTTCCTTATTTCTGTTTAAAGAATGTCTAACAAGAGATAGAGAAAAAGCATGTGAATTATTTGATATAAATCCTTCATTGAAAACTGTTCAAGAATTTGTACTTTTGACCGAATAATCAGATGCAAATGAATTTTGAATTAAGCTACATCCCAAGTCGTACAGAGAAACCAAGAAAAACAGGGCTGACGATGGTCATGGACAAAGGTTTGAGTATCAGACAAGCGGAGGATATGATCGAATCAGCAGACCACCTTGTGGATATCGTTAAATTTGGATTTGGGACATCTTTCGTAACAAAGGATCTTCAGAAAAAAATAGACCTATATAAATCAGTAGGAATTCGTCCATATTTCGGAGGAACGCTTTTTGAGGCATTTTTTGCACGTGGAAAATTTGATGACTTTCTCAGAACACTGGATAAGTTTAAATTGGACTTGGCGGAGGTTTCAGATGGTTCAATTATCATAAATCATGAGGAGAAATGTGAGTTGATTAACCGAATGTCAAAGGAAAGAACAGTCTTATCTGAAGTTGGTTCTAAAGATTCAGGAATTATTGTTTCTCCTGCGAAGTGGATAAAAATGATGTCTACTGAGCTAGAAGCTGGTTCTTGGAAAGTAATTGCAGAAGGTCGTGAATCAGGTAACGTTGGTGTTTTTCGTCCAAATGGATCAGCACATACATTATTAATTAATCGAATTATTGCAAAGGTAAACCCAGAAGATATTCTTTGGGAGGCACCGCAAAAGAAACAACAAGCTTGGTTTGTTAAGTTGTTCGGAGCAGATGTAAATCTTGGAAATATTGCGCCAAATGAGGTGATTCCTTTGGAAACATTGCGTATCGGACTAAGAGGTGATACATTTTTTGATTTTTTACCTGAAGATTACGCAGAGCGTTTGAAGCAAGTGAATGATGATGAAGATGAAGTCGAGGACGACGAATAAACATGCTGTTTAGAAAGCAAAAGGAAATCCTCGGGCACTCTGGTGCGGTTTATTCTGGAGCAGCTAAAAATGCTGTAATTTATACGGGAAGTGCTGATAAGTATTTGGTTCGATGGCTTTCTAAAGAAGGTATTCAGGATAAATTTTCAATTCGTTTTGAAAAGTCAATTTATGCGATTGAACTTCTTGCAAATAATAGGTTAATAGCAGGGTTGTCAGATGGAGGAATTCATATTTTTGATCTCGACGAACGAAAGGAGATTAAGTATTATACACAACATACTAAAGGGATCTTCTCTATAAGAAGGAATCTAGAAAAACAACATTTTTATATTGGAGATGCTGATGGAAATTTGTCTGTTTGGGATGAAAACACCTTGGAATTATTGCTTTATTTACCTTTAGATTGCGGTAAGATTAGGGATATAACGGTTTCCCAAAATGGCGGCCAGTTTGTATTAGCTTGTCAGGACGGAACACTCAGAATTTTTGAATCAAATTTCTTTAATGAGATAAAAACTATAGTTGCGCATAAAGGAGGCAGTACATCTGTAATTTATCATCCTCAAGATGAAACTAGGTTGATTTCAGGAGGGAAAGATGCACATTTAAAATCTTGGGATTTATCGACAGAGGGGGAAATAGATTCAATACCAGCTCATAATTTCGCCATATACTCAATTATTTCTTTGGGAAATGGAACACATATTGCTACAGCGAGTAGAGATAAGACAATTAAAATTTGGGATAAAGATCTCGTTTTTAAACAACGATTGGATCATAAATTTTTAGGGCATAGACATTCAGTTAATCAATTAATGAAAATTGATGAGAATACCTTTGTATCCATTTCTGATGATAAAAAAATCATCTTTTGGGAAAATGTTGGTGAAAACTAAATATCGGAATTATTATCTAAAATATCCGAATTGGCCTTATCTTGATTTTTCTGTTTAGCATTCTTAATTAACACGACAACAAGTCCAACGATTCCTCCTATTAAAGCTCCTAGTAACATGGTTGTAATTTTTTTAAGAAAGATAACTAAAAAAATGTTAATATATCTACGACCTTGTATGGTTGTTAATTCGTTTTTTATCTATTGGAAAGGGCGAGTTAATGTTGTTCTGTAATTGTTGCTTTAGGACTCATTGAGGTATAGCGACTGGAGTGTGTCTTTTCCTTAAAGGATATAACGTATTTAAGTCCTTCATTGGAAGTAATTTCAATAGTACCGTTGATTTGATCTATAAGAGCCTCTACAATTTCAAGTCCAAGGGATTGAACGTTTTTTTTTTTGTTATTTAGACCTATTCCATTGTCAGAGATGATAAGTTTAAATTGATCACCACTTTGGGCTACTTCTATTTGAATTTGACCCTCTGACCTTTCACTAAAGGCATGTTTATACGCGTTGGTAAGTAACTCTGTAATTATCAGTCCGAGGTTAATACTGAGATCAACGTTAAGAAAAATTTTAGTACTATGAACTAAGCAATTTACTTTAGGGTTGATATGAGAGTAACTATTCTTAATAGATGTAGCTAGTTGATTTATGTATTCCCCAAAATTAATTGAAGATAGGTTTTCCGACTGGAAGAGCCTATTATGAATAAGTGCCATTGAATTAATTCGATCCTTACTTTTGGAGAGTGCATCCTGTACTAGTTTATCATTGATTCCATTAAATTGAAGGTTAAGAAAACTACTTATAACTTGTAAATTGTTTTTTACACGATGATGTATTTCTTTCAGCAATAGTTGATTTTCATGATTTTTCTGTAATAGTTCTTCTTGTAATTTTTTCTTTTCAGTTATGTCTTGAGCAGTTCCAACGAGAAGGCCATCCGCTGTTCTGGTATTAGTCCATTGTGTCCAAACTTTTCGACCATCTTTTGCGAGTAGTAAACTTTCAAAAAGATGTTTATCTTTTAAATGAGTTTCTCCGATTGCCATTGAAGCAATTTGCTCTTTTCTTAACTCAGTATTTTCTGTTACAGACGTTAGTTTCCACCAAGCATCACCAAGAACTTCTTCTGGGGTATAACCTAGAATTTTTTTTATGGCTTTATTGGCGAAAATAATAGATCCGCTGCTATTTGCGACAAGTACAATAGCGTTGATATCGTTTAATGAGGCGAAGGGCGTATTCTGTTGTGTCATTCTTAAACGTTTCTAATGAACATAGATGTTTATAGTTAATCTAATTTTAGTTGATGTAATTAAGATTCTTTAAGTACTCATTTCTAGATGAGTCTTAAAACGGCATGACTACCCGATTTATAGAGCGTGTAATATGCTTATGATCAGGCGATAATATAAATATAGTTATTTTAATTGAAACGTACTTTGTAAACTGTTTAAGGAATATTTGTGTGGTGGTTTGAGTATGTTGATGTGAGGTAACTATATAATTATCAGTGATTTATGATGGTTGTTAGTTTAGGGGGTAGATTAAAAATTAGCTACTCTTTGTTTCTGTGTCTCAGTCACTTTCATTTCAATTTCTTGATCAATTACAGATTAACATTTAGTGGTATTATATCTAATCTCTATTGAATTCCACCTATATCGATTCTAATTCTGTTGAGGAAAAATCAAAAACGTCATGAATGAAATAAACAGCTATGCATTATATTATACATGCTTTTCTAATAAATCGTTCAGGTACACGATGTATTAAAGTGGAGACTGGAGGTAAATCATGTCCAGCAGATTTTATTATTGTTAGTTTCATAATAGATTTGTCAAAAGCACTTATGTCTCTAGTGCAAAGGAAAAATATGTAGATATGAAAAATATTTTTTTGATTTTGGTGATTACAGTTATTAGTAGGTATCACTTTGCTTTTACTCAAGCTGATTCAACTTCACTTCCTCCTGAGGGGCAGTATTATGCAGGTTTAGAAAGATCGTTTGGGATTATACCTTCTGTTCAAGTTCTAAATGAACTGTATTTTGGGTTGGACCTAGGTTATGGTAGTTTGGTTACTAGATGTGGAATCGGTGGTTTTTTTTCTTCTTTAGGGGTGGATTACAATCCAATTGATCGTATATGGGCTCCTAATATAACGTTTCAGGGAAACAGTTTTGGTTTGAATTTTGGAATCAATGGTACATATTACATTCAACAAAATCAAGGTAATTTTGTATTGCGTCCTGAAATTGGGTTTGGACTTTTACAGGTACTTTTTATTAATTACGGCCGAAACTTTTTTGTACGAGATGATTTTTCAAATGTCAGTAAACATACCTTAACGTTTTCAGTATATCTGCCTGTCTTGAAGTTTTAAGAGATAATTTGAGTGTGTATAAGAGCTTATTATGCGAGTTGAGTTCGGGAATCAATGAAATAGGTCTTAGATCATGAAATTTATCCATGATGCCATAGAAAATCAAATAAACTTTCAGTTTTGTTGTTGAAATTAGTACTCATGTTTTGTATCACTTTATTAATGTAACATGACCGTTGAATTCATAGCGTTCATCTGTCATTAGGTCTCCAAAACTAATTGTCCATGTATATGTTCCTGTGGGTACTTTTTTACCAGAGTATGTTCCGTCCCAAAAAACAGATGGGTTATGATTCGACCAAATTGTTTCTCCCCATCTATTGTATACATTCAAAGTGAAATCGTAAATATCTATATTAGAAATGAAGATCTTCCAAGTATTATTGAATTCATCTTCATCAGGGGAAAAAGCATTAGGAACATATAAAATTGGCTCACTAGAAATAGTTATAGTTCGTGAAGTAGAGTCAGAACAACCAAAATTATTCGAAGCCACTAGTAATATTGTGTAAGCTCCCACTGTTTGGTATTCGTGAAGTGGTACCTCTAATGTAGAAGTTTGGTTATCCCCAAAGTCCCAATACCAATTATCAGCATTGATCGAGTTATTTGTAATCACTAGATTTTCTCCTGTATTACTCGATCCTGATAAGATATCGAAATCGGCTTCAACTGGAGGGTGAACTAGAATGTAAGAAGGTATACTTAATGTTTCTGTACAACCAAGATTTGTAGTAACGGTTAAGGATACATCATAATTTCCACTGGATAAATAGGTCGTTGATGGATTCATTAAGTTAGAGGTTTCTGAATTTCCAAATGCCCAAAAAACAGAGTCAATTGTACCTACATTGACAGTGGATTCGTTCATGAAGTTAACTGTATGAACGGCGCAACCCTCTGTGTTATCTCCTGTAAAAAATGCCGTTAATTCTTGCGTATTAATACTGACTGTATCACTTGCAGAACAGATTCCATCCGAAATTACTACCCAATAATCACCATCGTCAGTTAAAGTTAATGTTTGATCCGTAGAACCATCATTCCAAAGGTATAAGGCTCCAGAATTACCAGCATCCATAATTGTACTATCTCCATTGCATAAATTGAGATCTGGTCCTAAGTCAATTGAGAGAGTGCTATAGTTTACTATTATTGAATCTAGTTCCGTATTGCAGTTGTTAGACGCTTCAACCCAATAGGTTCCAGCTTGATTAACGAAATAGGATGTATCAGTTGAATTATCCTGCCACAAATAATCAATCCCGTTAGTTGTCGTTCCATCCAATGTTAATGATTGACCAGGACATAAAGTTGTATCATTACCTAGATCAATAGGAGCGACTAAATCTTCTACTGTAACCGTGTAAGAAATGGTATCTGAAGATCCATAAAGTAGGTATGTTGTTGTAATGGAAGGAGAAACAGTAATTGGATTCAATGATGAAATAATTGTGGATGGATCTGTATCAACGGCCCAATTATGAATAGAATCATTTAGAGCCTCTAGAACTGTACTGTCGCCATTACAAATTAAGCTATCACCAATAATATCAATACTATTAGTTATTGGAACTATAGTTAGGCTGTCATACCAAACATATGAACCAAGACCTCCACCAATTCCATTTGACTGAAAATTTGCTGGGTCTCCCATCATTCCTAAATAGATATATTCATGATTACTTTGTGCGGTCATTGTAAAGGAGTATTGAACCCAGTTTGTGTCATTGACTAAATTCGGAACTTCCACCCATTGGTCCAGAGATGTAGCAGGATTCCAGTCAATGTCGGTAGAAGGGTCAAAAGGAGAAGGAACAGGGTTAGCATTGTTCCATGCTTGCCAATTAATAGGATCTATAAATTGGTTATAAGGATTTACTTTGTTTTGATAAATAGAATCGGAAAACAGAATTCCCCAACTATCTGAAACAGCATTAACATTTGGAGGGTCTCTTAAATAAAAGCTAATAGAATAGTCTTGACCTATTTGCATTTGCGTTGATAATTGCCCTTGAAGCCATTCAGACTTTGTCCCTCCATCATAGTATAGACCTACAACGCCATCACCATGGAAAGCAGTTCCGCATTGATTCCCATTTGGACATGGCCCTAAACCGGATAAATTAAAACCTATACCTTGAGATGTATGATGGTAATCTGGGGACCCGACATTAATGGTGTCAGTCCAACTTGTGACTAAGCCAAAGTTAGGACCAAAAGTTCCTGGAGCTATGTAGTTTTCAAAACTCGGGTTTATCACAATACTCTGGGCATTTGAAAAAGAGCTAAGTGAAACGAGTACGAACAAAAGAATTTTTTTCATAGGAAAGTAATTATCTGAATCAACATACATGCTAACATTTTATATCGTTACCTGCAGATCAGGTGTATTATGGATCTTTAAGAATCCAAACAAAAAGTTTGAGCAGAAATTACTGAATGACGTAAAGAACGTTATTCGAATACGAAAGGGTTTCAGATGGTTCTGAAACCCTTTGATAAGGGGTAGTGAGCCCGCTAGGATTCGAACCTAGGACCGCCTCCTTAGAAGGGAGGTGCTCTATCCAGCTGAGCTACGAGCCCGATATGTGAATATCGGAAAAAATGAGATAAAAAAAGGGGATGATTACTCATCCCCTTGTCGGGGTGGCAGGATTCGAACCTGCGACCTCCTGCTCCCAAAGCAGGCGCGATGACCGGGCTACGCTACACCCCGAGTATTATCTTCATCTTGATATTTCAAGTTTTCGTGAGAGTCGTTTCTCTCAGAACGAGTGCAAAGGTAAAGAACTTATTTAAATCTACAAGAGCTTTTCGCTTTTATTTGAATAAAATTTCACTTTTTTTTTAGCTTTTGCTTTTAGTGGATTTCCGTTTCTAATAGGGGGTTGTGATAACTTATTGTTTATCAGTTTGTAAGTTTGGTTTTTTCATAAACATTCATTTTAATCTTTTTTTAATTCGTTTATTCGAAAGGTGAAAATGAAATAAAAAAGTGTGTGTTTCAGTAATTGTAAATATCTACTACTCCAACAATGAATTACACTAATTTATTGTTGGAGTAGAAATAGATGCTCATTCTTTTCTGAGTAACGCAGTCAAATCCTGTTTAATTGTTGCTCTCTGAATTTTCTTAATTTTTCTAGAAATACGGCCGCATTATTATTAAAGCTAATGGCAAAGTTTTCAGAAGGTTTGAACTCGTTGATTTGATAAACAAAGGAAGAGAAACTCACACCTAAATCAATCTTACCGCTTTCTATATAAAATTCATCAAACTGACTTACAATGCTTGCATGCGAATTGGTCTTTTGATTTTCCGCTAATAACATCGCTTTAGCAGCATTAATTATGGAACCGTATGATAGATAAATGGCATTTGAATAAGATTTTTCGCGGATGGAACTTTTCGCAGCATCGATTTTTTCTTGACTCTCTAAAAATAAAGTGCTAACTAGATCGATCATAACCCCAGCGCATTCTCCAACACCAATTGCCTTAACATATCGTTTATCCGTTCCCCAATCGATGAAATCTTCCGGGGTTAATATAGAGATATCCGCCAAGCTCTTTAATAAATTATAAAAGTACTTTCCTCCTTTTTCTAAATAGTAATCTAAAAAACGAGGAGAATTACTATTATTTTCAAAGTCATCAAGTATTCTGCGTAAGGCTTCAGGGGCTCTTTTACTTGGAAGTTTAATTACCTTATCGGCAAAAATGCCATCTCCATTTCCCAAAGTTCTGCCACCTAACAATACTTGAAGCGCAGGGATTACAGTTTTGTCCGGAGTACGAATGGACATACCTTGAAACCCAATGTCGGCCATGTTATGTTGGCCGCAAGCATTCATACACCCACTGATCTTTATTACTAGATCTTCATTGTTTAAATATTGAGGATATTCGGATTTCAATGTCTCTTCTAGTTTTCTTGCGATTCCAGTACTACTTGAAATCCCAAGGTTACAAGTGTCAGTTCCTGGACAAGCTGTAATATCAATAGCTTTGTTGTAACCGACTTCTATAAAGCCTAGTTTACTTAGTTCATTATAGAAGAATGGTAGTAAATCTTCTCTTACGAATGGGATAAGAATGTTTTGACGTAATGTTAATCGCAGTTCACTTGCGGCATACTTGTCGACCAAGTTAGCTAGTAGTCTAGCTTTATCCGTATAGAAATCTCCTAATAGTACTTTGATCCCTATAGAGAAATAACCGCTTTGCTTTTGAGGGGTTACGTTTGTTGACTTCCATTGCTCATAGGCTCTTTTATTTTCAACGGGAGAATCAGGGGATGGTTCTGAAGATGGAATAGAATATACATAAGACTCGGCATCAATTTCCACAGTTTTAAATTCTATGGCTCCTTGCTCCTTTTCAATTAGCTCTTTGAATGCTTCCAAACCAATTTTCTTGATTAGAAACTTCATCCGTGCCTTGGAGCGATTGTTACGTTCGCCATACCGATCAAAAACACGTAAGACACCTTCCATAATAGGAATTATTCTATCTGTAGGAAGGAATGTATAGAGAACATCTGCCTTTCTTGGCTGAGAACCAAGTCCTCCACCGATCATAACTTTAAAACCTCTTACTCCCTCAACAACTTTAGCAATAAAGCCAAGGTCATGCATATAGGATAGTCCTGTATCATTATCAGTTGCGGAAAAGGATACTTTGAACTTACGTCCCATTTCTTGACAGATGGCATTTCGTAAAAAGAATTTAAAAATGGCATCTGCATAAGGAGAGACATCGAAAGGCTCATTTATATCAATTCCTGCTGTTTCAGAAGCGGTTACATTTCTAACGGTATTCCCGCAAGCTTCTCTTAGAGTAATATCATCTTGCTCTAGGTGCGCCCATAGCTCAGGGGTACGATCTAAACTTACGTGATGAATTTGTATATCCTGTCGTGTTGTTATATGTAATCTACCTTTAGAATATTCATCTGAAACATCACAAATGGTATGGAGTTGCTTACTTGAAAGTTTTCCATAAGGTAATTTGATTCGAATCATTTGGACACCAAGTTGGCGTTGTCCGTATACCCCACGTGCCAGCCGTAAACTTCGGAATTTTTCCTCATCTACCTTTCCTGTATTGAATAACTCAATTTTCTTGGCTAATTCAATAATGTCTCTTTCAACAATAGGATTTTCTATTTCAGTTCTAAAGCTCTGCATAACATTTATTGTATAAATCCTGCTCCGGCAGTATTGTTTGTATTATTATCTATTAAGATAAAGGACCCATTCGTTCTGTGTTCTTTGAACGAATCAACATAAACATGATTGCTCAATTTGAATGAAACTGAGGCTATGTCGTTCACGTTTAATGCATCCGTATCTTCAGTTATTCCAGAAAAATCGGGATTGATCTTATGATTTATTTGTGTTACAATTGCCTGTACTTTGTGTACACCGTGTTGTAAAATATATTTTGCACGAGGCTTAAGTTGTGTAGAATCCATCCAGCAAATTGTTGCTGTAAGTTCTTTTTCAATTCTAGGCAAGTCATTGGCCTTTACGATCATATCTCCACGGCTAATATTGATATCGTCCTCCAATGTTAAAGTTACAGATGAACGTCTAGCGGCAGTATCGTAGCGTTCATTATAGAAATAGATATCTTTAATTTTCGACTTTGTTTGTGAGGGTAGAACAACTATATCATCTCCAACATTTAAATCTCCACCGTATACTTTACCAGCATATCCTCGAAAATCATGAAATTTTTCCGTTTTAGGGCGAATTACTGACTGAACAGGGAAGCGCGGTGTTCCAGAATTATAGATATCTTCTCTAT
>JAKVAS010000055.1 GCA_022448165.1 Crocinitomicaceae bacterium
TGCTGAACCTTCAGCTTTTGGCTCTTCTGCCGCTGGAGCTGCTTCAGTTGCAGGAGCTTCCTCTGCTGCTTCAGGAGCTTCAACAACCTCTTCAACAGGTGTATTTTTTGCTTCAATTTCTTTTGCTCTTGCTGCACTTACCTCAGCTTCAGCTTTCAAACGATCAGCACGTGACTTTTCAGCATCCTTTACCAAACCGTCTTTCTTAGCATTTACTTTTGAATCTTTAGCCTCTAACCATGCTGCGAATTTCTCCTCAACTTGAGCTTCATTCAACGCACCTTTAGCAATACCTTTGATCAAGTGATTTTTGTAAAGAACACCTTTATATGAAAGAATTGCTCTTGCAGTATCCGTCATCTCAGCACCAACCTGTACCCAGTGTAACGTCTTATCAAAGTTCAAATCAATAACTGCAGGATTCTTATTAGGATCGTAAATTCCTAATTTCTCGATAAATCGACCATCTCTTTTTGCGCGTGCATCCGCTGCTACAATGTGATAGAAAGCTTTTCCTTTCTTACCGTGTCTTTGCAATCTAATTTTAGTTGCCATATTGTATTTATTTTTTTGGGTACAAAACCCGATTTAATAATAATCCGCCTCACGAGACGGAGCGCAAAGATAGTACTAAAATTCCATCTATCACTATGGTATCTGCATTTATATTCGAATGGAGTTTCATATTCTTCACTTTTCCAACTAAAATTTAACCGCCTCATATGCAATAGATTATTATTTCTAGAGGGTAATAGACTAAAAAAAACGTATTTTCACTGTATGCAAACAAACCACCAAGCCTACATTTTTGAAATTATTAAGCGAAAAATTAATGGAGAAGATTCTCTCGGAAATGTTGTTGGAGATATCCTATCTATTAGTCAAGATGCGGTTTATAGAAGATATAGAGGAGAAACATTATTGACTATATACGAATTAGAGAAGCTTACAAAACATTTCTCAATTTCTCTAGACTCTCTTTTCGATATTGAAGACCATAAAGTAATTTTCGATTTTCAGCCTTTAGATCAGTTTGATTTTTCAATGGTAGCTTATTTAAACAACCTTCGTGATGGGTTTCGCTACGTAAAACAACAAGCAAATCCACACCTTACTTTATCCATCAACAACACTCATTTATTACAATTAATGAACTTTCCTCATTTGGTAAGGTTTAAACTCTTCTTTTGGGCAAAAACACATATTCAAATCAAAGAATATGAAGATCGAAAATTCAAATACGAAAAAGTAACTGAGGAAGCATATACCTACGGTTGGGAAATTTTGCGAACGTATTGCAGCATTCCTTCCCGAGAGCTTTTTGATCCAGAATTAATTGCAGGGTTTGCTCGAGAGATTCAATATTATTTCAATGCACATCTATTTGAAGATAGAAGCTATGCAATTTACCTATTAAAACAACTTGCAGAATTCACTAACCACTTAAAGGCACAAGCCGAAGTAGGAAAAAAATTCGTTTACAACACACAGCCACCAGCAAATGGTAACGAATACGAAGTTTATTTCAATGAAACACTGAACGGATTTGGAACAATCTATTACAAATCGGATGATTCTGATGGTCTATATATTGCTCACAACATATTAAACACTTTACATACAACCAATCGTGCATATATTGACGATAGTCTTCAAATATTAGATAGACAATTTGCGAACGCTAGTATTATAAGTCAAACAAATGAGAAAGCACGAAATGCCTATTTCCATAAGTTAGAGCGTTCAGTGTTAAACATAATAAAGAAACTAGAATTGGAATTAGAAGAAGAATTGATGTAATCAATACGGATTAATCATCAAACGAAAGTTTCTTTAATTCACCTTCTTTATCTAAAATATAAAATAGTTTTTCTTTATTCTTTTCCTCTATAGACTCTTCTTTCTCTATTGGCTTGTTGTAATTGTAGATGATTTGATAATGAAACTGAATTACAGGTCCCAATTCATCTGGATGGAATATAAAATCTGCATTTTTAAGGTCTATTGAACTAAAACTATTTACCTGAACATTCCTCACAATATTTATTTCTGAATTCTGAGAAATGTCATGCATGTACAAACTTGAATTCCTTAAAACGGATTTCAAATAACTATCACTCGGATAATATACATTATGACATTTTTGAAAATTCATCTTTCCCCCTTCTGTTTTCCATCCTAATCGTTCACTTGTCGATTTTTTAAACTCAAGAATATCTAGTGTTTTACTAGACAATTGCGCATAAATTTCATCCATATTAGAGATATAAGGTTGAACATTTAAAATATCATAGATCTCTAATTCAGTGCATTTAATCGTAAGTAATCTTAACATTTCAAAGTTCTTGACATCAAATGATATGTTCTCTGTAACTTTAAATCCAATCGGAATTCGAGTAGAACTATTTTCAATTCCCGTTGCGAAAATAGGATCGTATGATATCAAATCAACCACAACATCTTTAGCTTCTAATCCAATACTTGAAACTGATTCAATCAAACTATCAATCTTTAAGTTCATTTTTGCCTCTACTGATTCTGCCGTCTTTTCAATAAAAGTAGTTGTGTATGTAATATGATAACCTTCTGGTTTTGCCCGATATAAACTACTTGCCTTTATCTTCAATGAATAATCAGTACCAACAATTCCACAACCGTTCTGATATTCAGTGTTTCGATTATTGAATTCATTATTAATAATTTGAGCTCCCCCATGTTGAATGATCAACATAAGCAATAGACTTATAATCAACTTCATATTCTATATTATTTAGACAACCCTATATTGAGTTATCATAGAGACAATGTTAGAAAGCCTAAAAAGTAAACGTTAAATCACTTGTGAATTTCGCAAGTATCAAAATTACACTATTGATATTCAGTATTCATTCCCGATGGAGTAGACATAACTTTGGCATATCAAAACAAAAGATATGAAACATACTAAAATCATTATCAGCTTTTTATTTGCATTATCGACATTACTAACTGTCAATGCTCAAGATGTTAAACCTTCTATTGGAATTTCAATCCCGAATGTAAATGGATTACAAACTTCACCAATAATTGCAGCTAAACTAATTCAATTAGAGCTACGCAAACTAGATAAGTATTCTGTATATGATGAATTCGATATGAAGGATATAACAGACGAAAAGCCTAAATTTCAGAAAAACTGTATTGGAAAAAATTGTCTGATTGAATTTGGAGAAGCGTTAGGAGTAGATTACATGATTTCTGGAAGTTATGATGGATTCGCTAATAAAATCGTTTTAACCCTAAAAATTGTTGACATAAAAAACAAGCGTGTATCCAAGTCAGACATTCAAGAGTTCGACGATCAAGAAATCGAACTACAGCGTATGACTGGTATATTGCTCAATAAATTACATGGAATCGCATCTAGCCAAGAACTAACAGATCGATTGAACTACAACGATGAACCGATTACAACAAACAACGTTGGGAAAATCAATAATAGTGGTCCTAGAATTGGATATGCATTGTTGAATGGAACCATGCATGAATTTGCAACTCGTCCAGAGTCAGAAGGGGGAATGGAAATATTTCCAGCTGTTAGTATGATCGGCTATCAACTCGAAGGGCAATATGTTGGTACTGAAAACTTCTCAGGATTAATTGAAGGTATTTTTAATATTTCTGGGTTAGAACAAGGTGCGTTCATTCCATCACTTACCATTATGAATGGTTTTAGATTTGGAAAAGGTGGTTGGGAATTTGCATTCGGACCTGGATTCAGTGTTAAAAAAACAAGCTTTGGTTTTTTTGACACCGATGGAACTTTTGGAAATGCAGGAGCATACTTTTCAACAAAGGATTGGAACGAATACACCAACGATAACTATGCTAACAATCCAAACTATATTAATAATGGAACTTACGAGCAACCAAAACCCTCCGACTTTAATGAAAAATATAATTTCAGTAAACGTAACATGGATAAACGAGGAAGTACTCAGTTAAACACAATGTTTGTATTTGCTTTTGGAAAAACATTTCGAGCAGGAGCACTGAACATTCCAGTAAACCTATTCTATTCAGCTCAAAAAAATGGAGGAATGACAGGGGTTAACATCGGGTTTAACGTGGTAAAAAAACGAACTGACATTACACCAAGTAATTACCGAAGGAGATAATCAGAACCTAACTTTTAACACCTGAAATAGGCATCCATTTACTTGGGTGCCTTTTTTTCATTCCTAACACTGTTTTCCTCATTTATTCGCATTATTTTTAGCACAAAGAACCTCATATGAAAACAATCTTCTCCATTTTCTTCATCCTTTTTTGCTTCTTGTTACAAAGCCAAATAGAACAAAACTCTTCACTTATTCTCTCCGAAATAATGAAAGGGAATGAGTTTATTGGTCATCAACCGAACGACATTCGTTGGAGTTTAGACGGAAAACAAATTTTATTCTACTGGAATCCTAAAAATGAAATAACAGGGGCAGAATACCTATACGCGCCAGGAAGTAGCAACCCGATAAGAATAAAAGACCAAATTCCAGCATCACATCACGGGAACCAACTTTATGATACAGAAGTTTATATTCAATTTGGAAACCTACTGAAATTCGATCGACGTACGAATGAAACAACTTGTATCTTCAAAACAAGTTCTTATCTACACAATCTACAGCGCTTCCGTGATCATGTTTATTTTCAGGAAGATCTTAAATTCTTTGAATACAATCTAAAATCAGGATGTATTAAACAATTAATCTCTTTCAAAAAGGGAAAAAAAACAACTTCTTCCTATAACAAAACGCATTGGCAAACAGAAGAAGAAGAATTATTTCTTTTCATTCAAGAACAAAAGGAAAAAGAGAAATGGAATGATCAACACTCTCCCAAACAACAAAAAATTCCTGTTGTTTATTACGAAAAATCTTCTGTTAATTCAATACAAATTGATGGTACAAGAAGGTTCGTTACATTTCGCTTAAATGAATACCCGAAGAACGAAGAAACACATGTTGAAAATCACATTTCCGAAGATGGACATACTTATGTCTCTCAAGCAAGGTCCAAAGTTTCCGATAATGACCCAAATCATAAGTTAGGAATCTACGACTTAGAAAAAGATACATGCTACTATGTCGTTACTACGAGCCTAGAAGATATTTGGGGAAATTCTGACGAGAAGAAAAAGGAAAGAAACATCATTATGCATTCTATTCAATATTCGGACGATGGCTCAAAAAACGTAATGGACATAAGGAGTTATGATAATAAAAGTCGCTGGATTGTATCCATTGATTTACCTACAGGAAAGCTAACTCAGCTTGAATTTCAAGAAGACGAAGCATGGATTGGAGGACCTGGGATTTCAAACTGGAATATGGTTCCAGGAACTTTAGGCTGGATTAACAATACAACAATTTATTACCAATCAGAAAAAACTGGGTATTCTCACTTGTATCTCCTAAATACAAAAACAAAAGAAGATATTGCTCTAACAACAGGAAACTGGGAAGTACATAAAGTCCAATTATCTAATAAGAAAGATCGTTTTTACATCACTGCAAACAAACAGCACCCTGGAAACAGAGAGTTCTATCATTTAATGATTGATTCAAAAGAACTTCTTCCAATTCTCACAATGGATGGAAACCACGAGGTATTTGTTTCTCCAGATGAGAAACGTTTAGCTGTTAGATACTCATACAGAACAAAACCTTGGGAGCTATACACTGCACCGAACAAAAAAGGAGCAGAATTATCTCAAGTCACAAAATCTACCACCACTAACTTCAACAATTACACTTGGTGGGATCCAAAAGTAATTTCAATCAAAGCTGCTGATGGAATTGACATTAATGCGCGTATTTATTCCCCAGAAAAGAATACAAAAAATGGAGCAGCAGTGATTTTTGTGCATGGTGCTGGTTATCTTCAGAATGCACATAATTGGTGGAGTGGATATTATAGAGAATATATGTTTCACAACCTACTGAGAGATAATGGATATACTGTTCTCGATATCGATTATCGAGCAAGTAAAGGATATGGTAGAGATCATCGAACAGCCATTTATCGCCATATGGGAGGAATAGATCTAAACGATCAATTAGATGGTAAACAATATTTGGTTGACTCCCTCGGCATTGATCCTGATCGAATCGGAATTTATGGCGGGTCTTACGGTGGATTTATTACCCTAATGGCCCTTTTAACTAAACCTGGAGAGTTTAAATGTGGAGCTGCTATTCGATCAGTAACTGATTGGTTCCACTATAACCATGAATATACAAGCAATATTTTAAATTATCCATCTTCAGACCCTGAAGCATATAAGCAAAGCTCTCCGATCTATTTTGCAGAAAATTTACAAGACCGTTTACTTATGTTACATGGAATGGTTGACGACAACGTCCAATTTCAAGATGTCGTGCGATTATCACAACGTTTTATCGAATTAAAAAAAGAAAACTGGGAATTAGCTGTATACCCTGTAGAAGCGCATAGTTTTAAAAAATCATATTCATGGACAGATGAATACAGACGCATTTATGAACTTTTTTACGAGGAACTAATCGAAAATCAAGGAAAGTAATGGAGTTAAAAGAATTATTGACAAAAGAAGAAATGCTAGCGTCATTCGACATTTTGACAGAAGTGTACCCCAACTTAACGCAAGAGGAATACTCGAATGAATTAGACACAATGCTCCAAGGCAACTATGGCCAAGTAGTTGTCATGGACGGGAACAAAATTGCTGGACTCAGCGGATATTGGATTGGATCTAAACTTTGGTGTGGTAAGTATTTGGAAGCTGATAATGTTGTAGTAAGCAAGAACTACCGTGGAAATGGAATTGCCTCTCAAATATTTTCCTATTTGGAAGAAAAAGGAAAAAAAGAAGAATGTACGCTTCTCGCTTTAGATTCATACTCTGATAATTTTGAAGCGCATAAATTCTTCTATAGTACAGGTTATGTACCTAGAGGTTTTCACTTCATTAACATTTTAGATAAAACCAAAATTCGATAGCAATTCACAAGGCATTAATTGTACGCACTAAGGAATCAATGACTTTTGCCATTCTTTTAAAATCAATCGTATCCAAAGTATCTGTCACTTGATGATAATTTTTATTTCTGTAAAAAGCAGTATCTGTTAACATAATTGCGTCAAATCCATTACTCCAATAGCTTCGGTGATCAGAAAAATCAATCCCAGGAAGTGATTTAGGTGCTGTAAACTTTTTTGTTTTCACACCTTTTCTCATCTTATATTTCCTTGAAAAACTCCTTGCAAATGCACCTTTATTCAGCTTTCTAACAATGGTAATATAATCTCCCCTACTTCCATAAATCAATCGTAAAATTCCCAAAGGGTAATCCTGCGATTTCTTATCATCGGAAAAATAACCGATCATCTCCAACGAAATCATTCCAAACACCTCTATTGAGCTTTTCTTCAGTGAATTAGCATGAATAAGGCTACCCATATATTGAGTATCATAAAAAGGTGGTTCCTCCAACGTGTATGCCACGAATTCCAAACAGTAGTCTCCAGAATACCCTTTCAGCTGCTGAACAGATTGCAACAAACCAACCACTCCAGTACCATTATCATCCGCTCCTTTTTGTTCATGACAAACATCGTAATGTGCTCCAATAACAATTCTTGGTTTAGAAGTGTCACCAACAACTGCAATAATATTAGAAAATGTTCTTCCGTCAACCATAAACTCTTGACGTGAAACACTATCACAATGCTTCTTAAATTCATTTTCAATATATACCGAAACCAAATTAAGTGTGGCCGTATCTTTCCAAGTCCTAAATCCATCTCTATTAACTAAAGTGTCCAGCTGGTGCTTAATATCAATAGCAGATGTTTGGGAATAAGTAGAAATTGAAATAGACAACAGAATCAATAAGAAGATACTTTTAATCATTGAAAATTAGTTTTAGTGGTAAAAAAACAAATTCGCCACGAATATTCGCTAAATTTAGTAACCAAGCTAGAACTTATGAAAAAAATCGTCTTTTTCTCCATGGCACTTTTATTGTCCATGACTGTATTTTCACAAAATGACAATA
This sequence comes from Crocinitomicaceae bacterium, assembly GCA_022448165.1. GTDB lineage: Bacteria > Bacteroidota > Bacteroidia > Flavobacteriales_D > Crocinitomicaceae > UBA4466. The sequence goes on from JAKVAS010000055.1 coordinate 8,076, forward strand.
CACACAACTGTTTTAAAAGAAATGCTTTTACTGCAAGTCAATTAAAAAGCAACTCTTTAACCGTCAGTCAACAAATCGAAACAGAAAAGTATGATGTTCATTTTTACCTTTTAGATGTTGCTATGACTAACCTCTCTACAGATATTTCTGGTACTGGGGAAATTCATGGAACAACAAGGGAAATACTGGACTCTGTACTTTTCGAATTATTTGATACTTATTTAATCACAGACATCCGCTTAAATGGTGTTTCAACACCATATTCACGAGTAGGTTCAGCAATAAAAGTACCTGTTAATTTAACCGCGAATCAAAGTTTTGAAATTGCGGTAGATTATTCAGGCACTCCTCCTACTGCCGCTACCAATCCTCTGGGGGGAGCAGGAATGACTAACGATAATTCTCCTTCATGGGGAAATTATGTTACCTGGTCATTATCTGAACCATTTTCGGCTTATGAATGGTGGCCCTGCAAGCAATCTCTTCGAGACAAAGCCGATAGTTGTGAAGTTAAAATAACTGTTCCGAACAATTGTAAAGCTGGATCCAATGGCTCATTAGAGGCAGTTATTGATTTAGGAAATGGAACCTCTCGATACGAATGGAAACATGGTCATTCAATCGAATACTATCTAATTTCAGTTGCTGTTGCTGAGTATATAGAATACAATGTATACGCAAATCCAACAGGTAGTCCTAGTCCTATTTTAATTCAAAATTACATCTATGACAACCCTGCTACTTTACCAGCTTTCCAAACAGATATAGATGAAACTGTTGACTTTATAGAGCTCTTCTCTGATGTCTTCGGACTCTACCCATTTCACGACGAAAAGTATGGACACTGCATGGCTCCACTATCAGGAGGAATGGAACATCAAACAATGACCACCCAGGGCTATTTCACTAAAGGCTTAACCGCCCATGAATTAGGCCATCAATGGTGGGGAAATAATGTTACCTGTGCCTCATGGTCTGACATATGGGTAAATGAAGGATTTGCTTCTTACTGCGAGTACATAATGCTTGAAAATTTATATCCTAATGAAACGGCTTTAGACATGGAATCACGTCATGACTACGTAAAATCCAACCCAAATGGAAGTGTATGGGTATTAGATAGCTTAAATGAAAGCCGAATTTTCAATGGCCGGTTGACTTATGACAAAGGCGCCTCAATCATTCATACATTTAGATTTATCATGGATGATGATCCTAGTTTCTTTCAAGCGTTAAAAAATATTCAAACAGACTATGCCGATAGTGTAGCCATTGGACTAGATTTTAAAGAAGCCTTTGAAGCTGCTTCCGGAGATGATTTAACCGATGCGTTTCAAGAATGGTATTTTGGAGAAGGATTCCCTACTTATTCTGCTAGATGGAATGTTGTAGGAAATGATCTTTTATTAGAAGTTTCTCACACTACATCAAGTTCCACTCCAACCTTTACGAATCCAATTGAAATTGAATTCTCCAGAGCTGGTATGTCCGATACAACGATTCGTTTCTCCATTGATGCGAATCTAAATCAGTTCTTAGTTCCAAATATGTCGGCTGTAGATGCAATTGATAAGATCGATCCAAATAACTGGATTATTAATAATGTTGGAACAATCACAAATGACCCTGCTTTTACTGCTGGGATTGAGGACATAATCACTTCTCAAGAGATTCTTGTTTTCCCAAATCCATCCCAAGGGTCCTATACATTAGAAACAAATGTTGACAATGAATATCAATATAAAGTATTCGACACAAAAGGAAAAATAATTCAATCTGGACTCATTTCTCAGACAGTGAGTACCCTTGATATTTCCGAAAATGAAAATGGATACTATATACTTCACTTATCGGATACGGAAGGGAATCGATTTGTAAAGATTCTTATTAAAGAATAAAGGTTTAATTAACAATCACATTTCGCTTTGACGCACTTAGCGCAAACGACAAACAAGTTATCGGCCAACTTTGGGGAAACCACAGCAGTTTTCCCATCGTAGCTGATTGTCGTTAACTCATCAAACGTTTCTCTATTGATCACTCTCACCCGATCATTTATTGTTAATCCGATTTTATCCAAATACTTCAAGAAATCCGTAGAATCCTTTACTGCGATTATTTTACAATCCTTTCCTACTTCAACTTCAGAGAGAGTCATTCTAAAAGGAATCATTATTTCACCATATCGATTGGGAATTGCTTCCCCATGCGGATCAAACTCCGGGAAATCTAAAAACTCATCCAATTTATCAATCAATTTTTCAGAGTGAATGTGCTCTAACTCTTCTGCTATATCATGCACCTCTCCCCAAGAAAAATCAAGTTTACTATATAAAAACGTTTCCCAAAGACGATGCCTACGAATAACCATCATTCCCTTTTTGGCACCATCAGGAGTTAAGGAAACCTTCCCATATTTTTCGTAATTCACCAAAGATTTATCCTTTAACTTACGGACCATATCGCTGGCAGTAGCAGGTTTTATGTCTAATGACTTTGCCAATGAATTAACTCCAATCTCCGATACATCTTCGGAAAACACAGTTAATTGAACAAGTGCTTTCAGATAATTTTCCTCTGTAAATGATAACATAAATCAAAACTAAACAAAAAAAAACTCAAGGAAAATTGTTAGATGAGTCTAACTTTAGTAGTTTCGCACCCACAACACAAATAAAATATGCGATTACTTTCGATTTTCTTTATCTTCTTTTCAGTTGCTTCTGTCTTTGGACAGTATACCATCACGGGGCGAGTTATGCAACAAGAGACCGAAACAAAAAAGTTAACCCCAGTTGCCTTTGCAAAGGTAAAACTCCCCAAGGCAAATGTATATGCCGAATCTAATGAACAAGGAAATTTCGTTTTAAAGAATGTTCCTGAAGGGAAACATAAGTATGAGGTTTTTGCATATGGATTTGATCTGTATAGAGATACTTTAGATGCTTCAAACCCTGAACTCTCCATTATTCTCAGTTCGATTCAAAAGATTGAAGAAATGGTAGTAACAGGAACTTTAAAAGAAGTTTCCAAGAAAGAAAGCACAGTAAACATCGAAGTTTACACCCCGAAATTCTTTAAGAAAAACCCTACACCTAGTGTTTTTGAAGCATTACAAAATGTAAATGGCGTTCGTCCTCAACTTAATTGTAACATTTGTAACACAGGAGACATTCATATCAATGGATTGGAAGGACCATATACAATGGTTTTAATAGATGGAATGCCAATTGTAAGTAGTCTTTCTACTGTTTATGGACTCTCAGGAATTCCAAATTCTCTAGTAGAACGAATTGAAATTGTCAAAGGCCCAGCTTCAACGCTATATGGTAGCGAAGCAATTGGAGGAGTCATTAATGTCATCACCAAAAACCCAATTGGTGCACCAGTTCTTTCTGCTGATGTTTATACTACAAGTTGGCTTGAAACAAACGCAGATATTGGTTTCAAGACAAGGCTTCAAGGAAAAAATAATGACAAGGGAGCAGATGTCCTAACAGGAATTAACTATTTCAACTATAACTTACCAGTAGATAACAACCACGATGGCTTTACAGACGTAACACTTCAAAATAGAATCTCGGCGTTCCAAAAATGGAATTTTAAACGTAAAGATTATCGTCAATTCAGCATTGCTGGAAGGTACTTATATGAAGATCGTTGGGGAGGAGAAATGGATTGGACAGCTCAACAAAGAGGTGGCGATAGTATCTATGGAGAAAGCATCTATACTAAAAGATGGGAACTACTTGGCAATTATCAACTTCCAATGAAAGAAAAAGTATTTCTTTCTAGTTCGATAACGAATCATGATCAAAACAGTTTTTACGGTACTACCTCATTTCAAGCTCAGCAATTCATTGCTTTCGGACAGTTATATTGGGACAAAAAAATCAAACGTCATGATCTACTTGTTGGTACTGCCGTTCGCTATACAAAATATGATGATGATACAAAAGCTACGGAAATTGAAGAAAATAACATTATCTCTAACAGCCCATCAAACACAATTATTCCTGGTGTATATGTACAAGATGAAATTCATTTAAACGAAAAAACAAAATTACTCACTGGGATTCGATATGATTATCATCCAAACCATGGATCAATTATAACTCCGCGTTTAGGTTTTAAAACTGCAACCGACAAGGAACATATCTTTCGATTAAATTTAGGAACTGGTTATCGAGTGGTGAACATTTTCACAGAAGATCATGCAGCATTAACTGGAGCTAGAGATGTTATTATTGAAGGTGATATTGCTCCAGAACAATCGTATAATGCCAACTTGAATTACAACAAAACGTTCATTACTCCAAAAAACAGATACTACTCCGTTGATTTATCCGGTTTCTATACTTATTTTGAAAATAGAATAATCGCTGATTACGACTCAAATCCAAATGAGATTCGTTACGCCAATCTTAATTCGCATGCGGTTAGTCAGGGGGTTAGTTTGAGTTTAACAATGAAACCAATTCGCGCCTTAACAATGATGCTTGGAGCCACATATATGGATATTGGGACATTCGAAAGTGGACAAAAAGAACAACAAATCTTAACTGAAAAGTTCACAGGAACATGGACTGTAAGCTATGAAATTTCTAAAATCTACTTAGAAATTGATTATACAGGGAGCATCTATAGTCCAATGCGTTTGCCATTACTAAACGAACATGATCCTCGTGCTGAATATTCTCCTTGGTGGAGTTTACAAAACATTCAAGTAACATTCAATAAATTCAAACGATGGGAAATTTATGGAGGTGTTAAAAACCTTTTAAATTGGACACCAAATAAAAACACCGCATTCTTAATTGCACGAAGTGAAGATCCTTTTGATAAGAATGTTCAGTTTGATGCAAACGGCGTAGCTCAAGTGACTGCAGATAATCCTTACGGATTAACATTTGACCCAGCGTATGTCTACGCACCAAATCAAGGAATCAGAGGATTTTTGGGTATTCGTTACGTTATTCGATAAACAAAATTATTACCATTAACAGGAAAATGGGCTCACTAAAAGAAGTGAACCCATTTTTATTATTAAGACCTTTTATTCGTTTTATCTATTATCATATCTATCAACTCATAAAGAAACGTACTTCTCCCCATTACAATTCACATTTCTATATTATAGGTTAATCGATATTTCAGATAACTTAATACAAATATTGTCAAGAACGAAAACTGGTCCTCAATCTCAAATTCGAAACAATAATTTAGCAATCCAGTGATTCATGCTCAAAGGCCATCACTAAAAAAGATACTAAGAGCAGGTTTCACAAAGTCCAATCAACAATAATTCCGCAAAGTCTACTTTATGCTTGGGAATAGGTGGAATCGTAACATCCATAGATAAACATTCTGTTTTCCCACAACCACGACATTGGAAATGAGGGTGTGAATCAATATGGTGAGTAGAAGAACACCCATCACATTTCGCATACCATTTTAAGCCATCCTTCCCCATAAAAGAATGCAAGGTGCCCTGATCCTCTAATCTATCCAGAATTCGATAGACAGTAGTTTTATTCATACTATCCTGAAGATGCTCAACTAAAGCTACAGCTGATACAGCCTTTCCTGTTTGCTCAAATGTATTTAGTACGGTCATTACCGATTTTGTTTTCCTTACTACTCCCATCCTACAAATTTAACGTAACTCTATTGCGATAACAAATACTTTTTTTTTTACTTTTGCAATTCAGTTGCATTAAGAAACAATAATGAAGACAAACACGATTAAATCAGACACCATCGGAATCATGGCAAGTACACTTTGTATGATTCATTGCATTGCGACGCCCTTCATCTTTTTGGCGAAAACATGCTCGGATGCTTGTTGCAGTGCTTCACCTACCTGGTGGAAATCGATGGATGTACTATTTCTATCAATTTCCCTATTGGCAGTTTACCAAACCGCTAAAAACACTTCTAAAATTTGGGTGAAATATGCAATGTGGTTAAGCTGGGGACTTCTTATGATAATCATAGGGAACGAACAGCAACAGCTATTTCCCTTATTTGAAAATGCAATTTATATTCCTGCTTTATCCCTTACAGCACTGCATTTCTACAATTTTAAATATTGCAGATGTACAAATAATTCTTGCTGCACAAATAAAGTATAATCGTATGAAAAATGAACTTCATAAAACCATAGGAGACAACCATATCGGGACCAGTATAGAAACTCCAATTCTACAAGACGCATTTGATAAGTCCGATACCGAAAAGATCGAAAACATACAGTACTATTTCTCTCAAATTATGGAAGAACTTGGTCTCGACTTATCAGACGAGAGCTTATCTGGTACTCCATATCGATTTGCTAAAATGTATGTTAAAGAGTTATTCTACGGATTAAATCCTAATAATAAACCACATCTTTCGACTTTCCCTAATAAGTATGGGTATAAAAAAATGCTAATAGAGAAAGAAGTTTCCATCGATTCATCATGCGAACACCATTTCTTACCTATAGTTGGTCATGCTCATATTGGATATATTCCAGAAGATATGGTTATTGGTCTATCCAAAATAAACCGTCTAGTAGATTACTATTCCCACAGGCCTCAAGTTCAGGAAAGGTTGTGCCTACAAATCCTTAATGATTTACAAGAAACGTTAGGAACAAAAAATGTTATTGTTGTGATAGATGCAAAACACCTTTGTGTTTCATCTAGAGGAATAAAGGATAAAAATAGTTCAACAATTACCGTTGAATATGGAGGATGCTTTGAGGATATTACTACCCGAAATGAATTCTTTCAAACCCTCAATAAAAATTAGGAATACCAAGACTATTTGTTGAATTAGAGTAAGAGAAAAGTGATCATATCACTTCAATTATACAGATGGAGTGAATCTTACGATACACATGCAACTGAATTAGTACATATTAAATTTAAAGCTTCAATTTATGATCCCACAAACATTTAATGAATGGAAGAAATGCATCGTAAATGATTGTAAAATCAACTTAACTAGGGAATTCGCTCAACGCCGCTTATCGATCTATCAAAATGCAGAGCATTCAGAAACTAAAAAATTTCTCTCCCTATATGGTGAACAACATCTCAAAAATATCATAGAATGGTACAGCAAAATACTATAAGCGAAAAATTACCGGTTACCGTATTAAGTGGATTCCTTGGTGCTGGAAAAACTACACTTCTTAATCATATTTTACATAACAAACAAGGTTTAAAGGTTGCTGTTATTGTAAACGACATGAGCGAGGTAAATGTAGATGCAGACTTAGTAAAAAGTGAAAATACCCTTTCAAGAACTGAGGAAAAACTTGTAGAAATGAGTAATGGTTGCATTTGTTGCACCTTACGCGAAGATTTAATGATAGAGGTAGAACGCTTGGCAAAAGAGCACCGCTTCGATTATTTACTCATTGAAAGCACAGGTATAAGTGAACCCGTTCCAGTTGCTCAAACGTTCTCTTTTATTGATGAAGAAAATAACATTGATCTTTCGCAATTCAGTTATATAGATACAATGGTAACCGTAGTTGATTCTTTTAATTTCTTTAAAGATTTTGGTAGTCTCGAAACACTAACGGACAGGAACATGACAGACATTGAAGGTGATGAAAGAACAATTGTAAACCTTCTTACAGATCAGATCGAATTTGCCAACGTCATTATACTAAACAAAACGGATCTAGTATCCAAAGAGCAGTTAGGCGTGCTTACATCAGCAATACAAAAATTAAATCCCTCTTCGAAAATAATCGAATCTACCTATAGTAAGGTAGCTCCAAATGAAATACTCAATACAGGACTTTTTGATTTTGAGGAAGCCGAACAAAGTGCCAGCTGGATTGCTGAACTAAATAAAAGTGAACATACACCAGAAACAGAAGAATATGGAATCGGTTCTTTTGTATACCATACCAAAAAGCCATTTGATCCTGAACGTTTCTGGAATTTTGTACAGTTTCAGTTTCCTAATAACATTATCCGTAGTAAAGGAATGTTTTGGTTAGCATCTCGTCCAGAGCAAGCATTAATCTGGGGGCAAGCTGGAGGCTCTCTAAAAGCAGATAGTGCCGGAGTTTGGTGGTGTAGTATGCCTTTTGAAAAGCGTACCCGTCACCTCTCTTTTATCGAAAATAAAGACGACATTGAATCCGAATGGGATACAACATTTGGAGACCGAAAAAATTCAATTGTATTCATTGGTCAAGACATGGATGAAGAGCTGATACGTTCTCTTTTAAATGATTGCTTATCAACTGAAGAGGAACTTAATTCAGGAAAATGGAAAGAAGGATATAAAGATGAATGGCCTGTTTTAAGAGCTTATGCTTTGGAATAAATATCTATTCAATTATTTTTTGAATTACAATCAAATTCTACATAAACCTAATAATGATTTGCTGACCATTATTAGGTTTGCTTCAATACCTAAATAATAGGTCTAACAAAAAAGATTTTAGGTCTTTAATCCCGCCCCCTTAAGAGCAAACACATACTTACTGTTTCTCTAAAACAATTATAACTTCATCACATTAAGAGTTCGGTATCTAAGAAAAATCATTTAGCTTTTCCGTTAATAAACTACCCATTGGTAACATAATGATAGATATTGAATTGCTATTACAGCAATCAATATTAAAACAGATAGTTTATATAAACATCAACTTGTTATACAAAGTTATGTAAATTTGTGTTGCTTTACTTTGTTAGTAATTCAGGATATAAAAATAAATAATACGAAAAAACAAACAGATTTATAATCTAGGTGAACTGCTAATCACTTAAACTTAAAAACACTAGAGATTAATTAATCTAACGTGCAATCCTTATTAAAATACTACCATCATTTAAACAAACACATCATGAGTTCAACCAAAACCTTCACATCAATTCTTTTTATATTTTTTGGTCTATTTATTTCGTTCAGTACAAAAGCTAGTATTATTATTGGAAACCCTACGG
>JAKVAS010000056.1 GCA_022448165.1 Crocinitomicaceae bacterium
TAATAAATTTTGTGTTATGTAGTTTAGTTGACTATGACTTCAGATCCTCAACCTGAGTTAACCGTATATATTTTAATTGTTCCTTCCGATCTTCCATTAATTATCTCATGAACAAGTCTTGATCACATCTGAAGGTATGGGAAAACCCATTATTGATGGGGATTGATGAGACTTTAATCGGCTGACCTGTTTCATTCTTTATGGTCACTTGGGAAAGAAACAACGCCTTGCAGAAATACTAAAATATTGTTTACAAAACAGTGTGTTTTCTTTACGAGTGTATTCAACAATAACAGAATGAAAAGAGACTAGAGAAAGCGGCGGCGGACTGAAAACTGCGACTGAAAACGACAAACGCAACAGACGAGAAAAGTTGTGAGTTTTAGGAGGAAGACCTTATATACCTCTATGAATCAAACTAAAACGGTTAAATAATTGTCACTTTAGGAAAGCAATAATCCTTGAACATCGTAATTTAACTGGGGCAAAGCAAACTTTTTAAAAATTGATGCGACCAAATCAATAAAGGTATCCGTACAAATAAATTAACTAAAAGAGCTATTAAATCTACAAATCGGATCTTTTTTAATTATTTCAATAACTCACCAGAATATTTGACAATACTATAAATTATGAGGTGAATTTTGCCTTAACAAAAATTCCATATAACAAGGTTTATTCGACCATTTGCCCTCCAACAGTGCCGTTAAGTAAAAAACATCTTGAATGTTTCGTCTAGCAACTCCAAATTAATTTAACGCGTTTTGGCTATAACAAACAAATAAATCACAAAATGAGAAATAGTATTATTCTTTCGGCAATGTTAGCCCTTAATCTGAACTTATTTGCAGAAGTTCAACACACTGTACACAATTTCACACTCGATGCCGGCAATGGTACAACATTGACCATTGAAGGCACTACTATCAATTTATCCTTTTGGAGTTTTGCGGCGAGTGGTTTTCAACTGGATGGAAACGAAACACATGTTGGTCTAGTTTCTGGGCCTAACTCAGGTGATTTTAAAATTCTCAGTTTGGGAGATGAAATTGGACCATCAGGAGACTTCATGGATCCAGCTCCTTATTCCCCTGCCTATCATGGTGATATGACTACTCCAGCGGGAGACGTTATTCAAGATGGCGAATCTATGTTTTTTGGGTTCAAAGTTATAGATGGTAATGATTCGTATTATGCATGGATGAAAATTACTCGAGTTTCAAACGAGCAGCTAATCATTGATGAGTACGCATATGAGGATCAAGTAAACATCCCTATTAACGCAGGAGATACAGTTGGTGAAACTGCTTCAATTATGCAATCCAACTCGTCAAAACTTCAAATTCAATTAGTTGACAACACGCTTTTATTCAGTAATACTGGAGGTGAGATTAAAATAATGATCTTCGACCTTTCAGGGAAATTATTAGTAGAAACTTCTAATATGAATTCAGTTTCTACGAACTCCTTTAATTCTGGATATCATGTAGTTAAAGTGTTAAATCATGGAGGGCATTTTGAAACACAAAAGATATATATCCCATAGATAATTTAGATAGTATTGACTAATTAATGGTGTTAAACAATTTGTAATTAGCAAATAAATATCACACCAAAAACATGGTCGACATTAATAAAAGGCGAGGCGTATTGGGAATTCCAATGCGTCTTTTACTAAAGCCTTAAAATAATACATTAAAACACATTTTTATCCGTATGATTTCTTTTCTTGATGGTAACATGACGAATCTTTACTTTCATCTTATGAAGATTGTACCAAGAACACCAAGTCACAGATGAATATAACTATCTAAGTTTCATTCGCCTGTTCATCCTTTGAGCTAAATGCAACAGCGTTAGAATTTACTAAAATCGAATACTTTCGTTGTAATACTTGGAACTGGAGCAGCCATTCCCGGAGTACCAGGGGTGCCAGGAGTACCAGGAAGTCCATCTAATCCTTCTACCTGTCCATCGGCAGCACTTCCTCCACTTCCAGCACTTCCTTTATCACCCGCACTTCCAGCATTGCCAGGTTCATTCACCAGCGTCAGTGCATCAATAGTTTCACTTGCATTGGGATGGACAATAACCGTAAGTCTTCCTGCATTTCCGCCGTTACCACCGTTACCACCATTACCACCATTACCACCGTCTCCCGGAGACGTATTCTCTTCTTCAGTAAGAACACCGTCTTTTCCACTTCCACCATCACTTGCTCGTCCTCCGTCTCCACCATTTCCACCTGAAACATCTATGGAGCATTCAACGCTATTAATGCTCTTGTAGCACCAGACCTTACTTGAATCCTCCGTCATCATTCGAACATTAAAAAAACTACTATCTTTCCAGATATAAACAATAAAGCTTCCTCCATCTTTCCCATTTCCTCCGTGTTCTCCATTCTTACCGTCTCGACCATTTCGGCCTAGCATTTTTCTCTTAAAAAGCATTCGCCTTTTTCCCTGGTCCACACCATCGTTACCTGATTCATCGATAATTAAAGATCCTTTATAGTTTAACAGAATATAATCTGAAAAGCTCACCGCCTCTTCCTTATGTCGATATGTAAAACCAACTCGTAAAGTATCATTTCCAAATTCAACAGGCCTTCCAGAAATCGATATTTCATCTTTAGAGAAGGAAACACTGCTAGAAATTACTTCTAAATTATCATTGAGGGTAATATCGTGCTCCTCTCCATTCTTCAGGATTGCCATAATTGAACCTCCTAGACGTGCACCAAAATTGATGTTTTGTCCTTTGTTATAATCAATGTAAATATTTTCAATATCGTCTGGCTTAATTTTCTTTGTAGCACAACTAGAAATACTAAATGTGATTAAAATAGTGAGTAGATAAATGGTTGTTTTCATAATGAAGTAGTCTATAAATTTTATCCCTGTGATTAAAAACAGTTCTGTAGCAGCATTTAATTTTCCTACTTATAAAGTAATCAATTTATTCCATTATTATGCCACTAATAATTTAAATGATAAGAAGGTATTTACTCCTAAACAATCTTACTACTGTATTAACAATTTAGACCTGAGTATTTTGCCTGTTTCCAATCGAACTACAACTAAAAATGAACCAGACAAATCCCTGGTATTCAACTGAACAAGTGAGCTACTATTTCCTTTCACCTGATGGACCACCTTCCCGGAAAGGTCAACAATTGAAACATCGGCAATTGGTCTATTTACAAAAACATTGACAACATCATTTGCTGGATTGGGATACATCGCCGAATAGGGCTCTTTCTCAATGGTTGCCACTCCAACATTGGGACAATTTCCAGGCATATTCGCATCCAACCAATTGAGCCTTTCAGCAATCCACCCTTTGAACTTGACAATTTCTTCGGCATATGTATTTGGTTGTGTTCCAATTTCAGGCGTTCCCACATTAACTCCAAGAATAGGCCAACGAGTAAAGTGACGATCTTGAGCATCAATGAGAACATTCCCTAATGAATCAATGTAATTGAAAAGAACAGAAGTGTCTAGAATCGTATTCCGCAAATTGAAGTACCTACAACTTAATTGGTTCGCAAATACTGTATCTTGAATCATTCGCATGTACCAACCCGGAGGCTTCACGTCAGATGCTCCTGAGAAGCTATGTCTCCAACCACTTCCATTTAACATACTAGCATCATGATCTTTATAAGCCCAGTCAAAGTCCCATACAGGTCCCGCATAGATCAAAGAATCTTTATTATCCCTTGTTTTATGAAAACGACGACTTTTCTTAAACCCATCGATATTTCGGGCAAACTCATTGACAATGAAGTAATCAATAAATGAGAGAACATCTATATATTTACGATATCCATCCGTTGGATGTTCAAAGTTACTCCCCCACAAAGCATCTTCAAATTCACTTACGCGCCCTTGTATATATGTCTTTTGCGGTTGCGTAATATCTTGCTCATCAGGATAACCGTACACATACTGTACAGTACTCCCTGGATAATTTGGATTATCATAGTTCGAAGGCCAACTATTACTTCCATTCCAGTAATCCACCTTAAAAATATAACCTCCAGTGAGACTATCCCCCGCATTATCATCCAGGTCCAGTCTCGAAATATCTACACGATCGTTATCTCTTTTTATTTTCTCGGTGAAAACATATACGCCATTGTATATATCATTAATTACCACCTCACACAATTGAGTTCTTGGTGCGTAATGTCCCATTTTATTAAACAAATCAAACGCTAAAATATTTCGTAGAAACGTTTTGTCATTGTAATTTGCCAAAAGTATCCAATCATTCTCCGTCGGCATCCCTAGCAGAGAAACATTATTATTCTGCCCGAGCGCATCTTGTGTCTCAACCCCATATGGTTTCTGAGGAAGGGTAGCAGAATAAGAACCACGTATTTCGATTCCTGCATATCCATCATATACATTTGCAGGATCAGTCGGGTGATTTAAAGCTCCTGGTCCGTTATCAATGATCTTCATATTCACCAAAATCTTAGGTTCATCAATAATCTCTTGACCGTTTGTATTAATCAGTACCAGTGGAATATTCGTCGCACTCGGAGGGTTAAGTCCTATACTTTCAGTAATGTTTAGTTGATAGTTTCCATTATCACTTCCTCCATAACCATCAACAACAATGAAATAAGTCATATTTGCTTGAAACAATTGAGCGGTAATTCGCGAATTGTAAGGCGCCGAAAAACTGGGTGACTGACAACCATCCTCCTGGCAACCAACCGGAGTTCCGGTACAATTACCTTCATATACATACAGTTGTGAATCGTAATCGGTGATGGCTTCGCACAAACTAATGTCCACGTATTTATCCGTTGGGCCATTCGTATACTCATATACGTGATCATTTGCTCCACCTTGATTCCCTACATCCACACAGCTCTCAAAATAATCATCTATCGCCCCTGAAGTAGATCCGATACCCGTATAAGGAATACTTGAAATTATTGTAGCCGTAGCACATGTTTCACCACCAGACTGACTATAGACATCAAGATTGACAATCAGAACTAAAACTAAAAAAGAACAGAATGCTTTCATGTTGAGGGATTTAACGAGGGGTCAAGGTACAACTTCTAATCTCTACTTCAAATACCTACTCAATTCTTTGATACATGCTAGTGCATAAGTCAAACGCTTACAAATTCTTGCTCTTTTATCTTTCTAAGTTGTGAAAATATGCCCCCCTCTAATTATTTCTTTCAAAATATACGCAGCAAAATTTAGACGATAAGCCTGTTGTTCGTTTGGATAGAACAACAATTATATCTAGCATAAACTATCTAAATTCTCGAACTCTCATATTTTGTACTTAGACAATTTAGCAATAATGCAATTAATGAGTTCAATTTGATGCTTGCTTTTATTATACATAACTATATAATTAGCATTAATTAATCCTCATTTATGTGCGTGAAAAAAACCTGGTTATCAGGGATAAATGGATTCAAAATATTTTAAATTTTTACTCGCCAGAACGTTTTTGGGAGCGCTGAAATGAATCATACTGTATTCTCCATTTGTTTCTACGGCTAGAATAGTCTTTAATTCAATAATACGTTTGTTTCCAAGCTAGGAAATAAAAATTTTATTCCGTTTCGATTCAAAAACCTCATAAATCCGTAATTTTGAACCATTCTAAATAAGGTTATATGAAGCAATTATTTATACTAATTATCGGAACACTTCCAATTTTCACATTTGGACAGAACCAAGAATTACCCAACAATGAATTCGACAACTGGGACTCTTTCACCCTACCAACAGATTGGGCAACATTTGAAACTGCATTCGGCTCGGGGAATGGAATTATTGAAAGAGATAGTATTGACACAGAAAATGGACCATATTCTTTAAAAGCTGTTACACCCGCTCCCGGCTTAATCCCTTATTCGCTGGTTACGCTGAAAGATTTGTACTACGATTTTCAAAATCACTACATTGTTACCCGAGGGATATCATATCAATCAAGACCAGACTCTATTTGGGTATTGTACAAATATGAAGTTCCAAATAATGGTCCTGACACATCCGGATTTGCACTAACCATGCTAAAATTAGATGCAATTAATAACTCACCTATTGCGGTCATGGATGTCGTTCTCCCTCTCTATCAAACAAATCAGTGGACACTCCAATCGCATGCATTAACAAATCATTACACGAGCTCAGAAAATCCCGATTCACTATATTTCAGCCTTATTTCAAGTGTCACTCAGCCGAGAACAGAAGGTGCAACCCTACTGGTGGATGGAATTTATTTCAATAACCCAGCAATTGCATTAAATCTAATAGATTTAGAAACGAATCCTTCCGAAATCAATATATATCCCAATCCAAATACGGATAGAAGGGTATTTTTTAAAAGTGATGATAATTCTTTTACCAATTGTAAATTAAGAATATACAATACGCAAGGACAGCTTGTAGCGGATAAAACAATCAGCATTGGTAAGGATGAAAAGCATATTCAATTAGATGAGTTGAACAATGGTTCGTATTTCTACAATATAATTGACGACGAAAATCAAATAATTTCAAAAGGAATATTGCAACTGCGTTAATCGCTCGCTTATGGGATAATTAGGTAGTTGTCGAAGACGCTTCCGAACTTTTCCGTAAAGCCTAATGTCACATTAATACTCAAGAATCAAGAGGAAACTACCACTCTGATTCTTGAGTATTTGATCTAGTGAATTGCTTTCAGTTAAGAAGCATGTTATTACTTTATATTAAAAAAACAAGTTATTATAGAATACTCTGTATCCACTTACAGTTTAATCGTTAAACGGGTCATGACGTTTCTTCCTGCCTGAGGATAATAGAAGTTTTCAATTGTTCTTGCACCTCCAGCAACATATCCCCAAGTGTATCCATTGTTTTCATACAATTGATTAAAAACATTACCAGCCTGAACTCCGATTGTCATTTCTTTGAACAACACATCATTCAATGTATAAGACAAACGCAAATTCGAGAAGTTATACGCATCAATCTTACGATCTTCTGAGGAGGTGTTATCTAAGAATTGTTGTCCCACAAATTTAGAAGTGAATTCAACCTCTAGTCCTTTCACAGGTTGATAACTCAATACTAACGCTCCAATCATATTTGGAGAAAAAGACAGGTCAGTATTCGTATGAACGATTTGATCAGGAGTCCCCGTATCATAATTGTCTACGTATTCCGTGAATTCAGCAATTTTGTTTTGACTCAACGTTAAGTTTCCTGCTAACATTAAGTTATTCAATAATTTATATCCCGCATCAAGTTCAATTCCCGTACGATAGCTATCGTCGACATTAACACGCGTCGCTCCTCCAACATCATTTAACTCGCCTGTAAGTACTAATTGATTCTGATACATCATATAATAGAAATTAGCATTTGCCATGAATTTGCGTGATTTATATCGATAACCAGCCTCTAGATTAATCAATTGCTCATGTTTTGGGCGATTTGCAGGAGTGTTCTCACGAAAATCTGCTCGGACGGGCTCCCTGTTTGACATCGCCACAGATAAGTATGCATTATTCGAACTATTGAAATCAATCATCATCCCTGCTTTAGGGTTGACGAAGTTAAAATCTGACTGTTGAGTTACTTCTTCCAAGGAACCATTTACTTCATCAATTCCTAAAAAATCATATGCTATGTGACGGTATTGAAGATCTGCAAAGAATGTTGTTCTTTTGCGTCTATACGTTCCCTTTATGTATCCTTGTGCCTCAAATTTATTTCCATCATTATTGTAATACTCTGTTCCGAGTTCACTATTTGAAGCATATTCCGCCCAAATGATTTCACCGAAGTGTCCACCCATATATTGGTTCGCACCACCTCCGGCGACCAAATCAAAGTTTCCATTCTCATAATTAAAAGAGAAAATACCACCGAAGAAATGATTATCCAACCAACGGCGACGAATGAAGTCTCCTGACGTTACCGTATCAGAGCTAAAAACCAATGGTTGCAAACCATAATCTGAGAAGTCATCATCATTTCGAAACTGCTCAAAATACCCTCTACCACGTGTATAATGTCCTTTAAGATTAAACCTCAAGTTTGAATTGAATCGGTGTAAAAAGTGCAATTGATAATGATCTTGCTGGTAGTTATCTACCTCATTTTGATATGTGTAAAAATTGTAGGTGCGTCCGCTATTCAACAAGTTGTCACGATCAACTCCAAAGATGAAGTTTCGATCAGCATAAGCAAGAATATCCTCTTGATTTCCCTCAATAACGGACTGGGGTGTTCCATACCATGATTGATATGTTCGCTCCTGGCCACTGAAAATATTTGCTGTCAGGGAACTTTTTTTTCCTTGCCATGTCCCATCCAAATAAAACGATTTTAAGTTCGAGGAAGCACGATCTACGTAACCTTCCGAAGTAATTTTAGAAAGCCGTGCATTCAGAGAAAATTTCTTGTTAATTAATCCCGTTCCTGCTTTAACTGTATGTCTCCAAGTATTGAATGAGCCAAACCCATTGTCTATCTCTCCATAGGCAACAGGGCGTGATTTATTAGTGTTAATATTGATACTCGCTCCGAAAGCCGCAGCTCCATTTGCAGACGTACCAACTCCTCTTTGTACCTGAATGGATTGTGCTGAAGAAACAAAATCTGGCATGTTCACCCAGAACACCCCGTGAGATTCCGAATCATTTAGTGGAATTCCATTAATCGTTACATTGGTTCTTGTCGGGTCAACACCCCTGATACGAATCCCCGTGTACCCCACTCCTGATCCAGCATCTGAAGTAGAAACTGTAGAAGGAGTAAAGCGCAATAACATAGGTAAATCCTGTCCAAAGTTACGCTTATCTATCTCCTTTAGGTCTAGATTCTTATAGGTAGTTGGTGTTTTCTCGTCAGCTTTTATCTGAATAATCGCGATTTCCTTCAAATTTTGAACCGAATACTTCATTACTTGATTCAATTCAATTTCGGAAGAGGCTTTGATTTCTTGATTAATAAAAACCGTCTCATAACCTGCCATCGTGTAGATAATACGTACTTCACTTAAGGGAAGTTTTTTTATTTCGTACATTCCATCTGGACCAGTATAGGTTCCTAAGTAAGTGTTTTCAACGTGAATTTTCACTCCATAAAGTGGCGCTCCTTCTTCATCCGTAATTTTTCCTTTGATAGATTGCGAAAAACAGACAAGTGGCACAAGAAAAAGGCCACAGATCATAGTTGCTATTCTTGTTTTCATAGAAACTTTTTAACAAGAATAAGGGGCTAATTCTATGTATATTAATAATTAGCTTAAGTCAAATCCCTGCGCTGGCATTATCCAGATCAGGTCAATGGGTATAATCTCAGCCTGTCTTTAGACATAGCACCCCTTAGAGACGGTACAAAACTAAGATATTATTAGTAATTTCTTGATCACCTTTTCTAACTTTTCTTTTCGTTTGGTATGCGGTCCCTCTACAATTAAATATGGTTTATGCAATTTTTCGAGTCCTTCCACATATCGTTGAAAGAGTATGTCGCGATCATTGGGGTTTTCGCGTAAATCATCCGGCTCCCAAGTTATGTCAGGAGCGCATAAAACATGCAAATCGAACCAGTTTTCACTGACTAATCGATGGATGAATGGAGAAGCTCCGTCATATTTGTATTCTGACCAAATTTTAAAAACGATGAAATCAGTATCAATCAATTGAAGTGGGCTCGAAGCTCTTAATATCGATTCCAAATGCCCTTTGGCCATAACATCCAAATCCTGAATATCATACTCAGGTCCATGATCCTCCAGGTAGCTTCTCGCAAACTCTTCAACGTACTGTCCCTTCATCGATTCGGATATCGCTTTCGCTAAGGTCGATTTACCCGAAGATTCAGGCCCAGTAAAGGCAATGCGAATCATGATAATGACGATTTATATTCTCGGTACCAAGATATAAATCCGAAAACAGCCAGAAAAGTAAACAACGCGTATAGTACCGAAGACATATACAATCCCCTACTAGAATAAAGAAAGATAGAAACCAAATCAATAACAATCCAATAAATCCAATTTTCTAGCACTCGTCTTGTAACCATAAAAGTGGCAAGTAAACTATATATCGTTGTGAAAGAATCCATGTATGGATTACTTTGATTGGTATAGTTTTCAAATGCCCATCCAAGAATGAGCGCCACGATCCCACTGCCGATAATATTAGTTGCATGAATTTTAAAGCTCCAGACTTGTATTGCTGACAAACTTTTAGGATCACGCGAAGCACCACTCCCTGTTCTAAAAGCTTCTGCTTTTTTCCAACTAAACCAACCTAAGATGGCCATTGCAATATAAAACAGCTGTAATCCAGATTCGATGTAGAGGTCAAAATCAATACAAATATATACATACAAACCTGAGGAAATAAAGGCAAAAAACCAGCACCATAAAGATTGATATGATGCTAAAACCACATAAATCAAGCCTGTAATCACAGCGATCCACTCCAACAAGGAGGTTCCCAGCACATAGCCCAATAAGGTTTCAAAAAATCCCATTCCTTCCATGAATGGCAAAGTTAACAGAAAACTAAATTCAATTCGATAGAGAATATATTACTTCCATGAACTGACTACCTGTTGGGCTTTCCAAAGGACAACACAAGAAATCAAAAAGAATCCATCTTGTCGGACTGTAAATATATGTCAAAAGGTCTTACTGTATTATCAATCGCTTTCTATTCCCTGCTATTTCTACAATATAAATTCCTGATGGGAAATTTCCGATATTTATATCAGATGAACTTACTCCATTAATCGTTTGCGATTTCACTAGTTGTCCTCCAATCGTAAATAAATTTACTTTTGTTGATTCAGAGAAGTTTCCGTTGATCGTAATTTGATTATTCGCTGGATTCGGGAACATTACAAATTGGTTTGTTGATTCAGCAAATAATCCACTCGTATTTCCATTAGATTGCCATTCAAAATCATCAATTCGAGCAGTCATGTGTTGATCTACGCAATTCACTTTAATAGCAAAATAATTGTGTCCTGTAGAAGCAGGAATGGGTCCTGTAGTAACAAGCTGATAAACATTAGAAAGAGATTCAGATGAAGAGGTGCTAACAAACGTGCTAGCATCACTAGGGTCACTCATAGTTCCATATTCTATAGTTGAATTGGCATCAGAAGACTTTATATAAAATTCCGCAAAGTGATTTCCATCAATTGTTGAAAGCTCTGGAGAGATAATATATGTTTCTGAATTTGAGGTGAAAAACGTATAAATTGAAATGTAGTTCGTGCCTGAATTTGCTTCGCCTGCAGTGTTTCTATTTCCAATTACTAGACCTTGATCTCCAACTGTGCTCCAGCAGTCAGGTAAAGGTTCCCCAGTTCCAGCAGCATATGACTCGAAATCATCGGAGATGGTTGCTTGAGGAGTGCATTGTGCTTTTGCGTTATGAAAAGTTAGAATAAATAGTGCCGAAATTATAATATATTTAATCATGTTCAAAAGTGTATTCTTATTTTGGACAAAAATACAACCGAGGTTTACTTAAAAACAATACCATAAATCTGTGAAAAGCTCTTCAATACAGAAAATAAAATCGATTTCATTAAATGATTAATGAACTTTATATATTACAATAAATCATTATTTTCAAACTATGAATAATCAGGTCTTAGTACAATTATCAGACGAAGAAATCCGTGTTCTTGGAGCATTGATTGAAAAAAGTAAAACGACACCTGACTATTACCCCATGACACTCAACGGAATTGTTACAGCTTGTAATCAAAAATCTTCGAGAAACCCTGTGGTTAAATACGATAACGACACGGTAATAAATGCATTGGACTCACTTCGAAAGAAAGAACTAACGGCTAAGGTTCTCGGTGATGGAAGATCAACAAAATATCGACATACGCTTTCAGTAAAGCATTCTCTTGATTTAGCTGAACTAACCGTTTTGGGACTCTTGTTTCTTCGGGGTCCATTAACGACGGGTGAAATCAATTCAATGTCTGGAAGAATGTTTGATTTTGAGAATTTAGAAGAAGTACAGAAGACTGTTGAACAGCTCATGGAGGTGGAGATCCCTTTTGTACATCGTTTACCTAAAATCACTGGTCAAAAAGAAGCTCGTCTAGTGCATTTGTTTTCCGAAATTCCATCGGTAGATGAACTGGATCCAGAAGTTACTTCTAATATTCCAACATCGAAAACGCAAGAATTAGAACAGCGTATCGAATCACTCGAAAACCAACTTTCCAAATTACAAGCTGACTTTGATAACTTAATGAAAGAGTTGAGTTGAAGCTTCATTATCCTAAACCGAAGAACGCAACAGACGAGAAAAGTTTAAAAACAAGTATGGCCGCCCATCAGACAGCCATTCATTTATACTTGTTTTTTTAATCTTTATCGAAGTTGTGAGTTTTAGGAGGGAGACCTTACTACTAATCATTACTTTCCGTGCGCTAGAGAACCTCTTGGTTATCAAACGTTTTATTCAAATGAAGATGAAATCTTCTCTTGACAG
This sequence comes from Crocinitomicaceae bacterium, assembly GCA_022448165.1. GTDB lineage: Bacteria > Bacteroidota > Bacteroidia > Flavobacteriales_D > Crocinitomicaceae > UBA4466. Next base: position 12,518 of record JAKVAS010000056.1, read on the forward strand.
CATCTTTATTCAATAACCAGTTCAAGGACTCCTCCTTCAATTTTTAGGAAGTACATACCTTTCGTAAGCATCGTCACGTCAATTACATTCAATATTTCATTGATCGTACCTTCTAAAACGCACTCGCCGAACACAGAAATCAGCTCAAATGTCGATGTTTGACTTAGCCCGTGAATCTGCACCTGAGAATGAGCTGGGTTTGGATACATTGTCAATTCTACTGAATTGGTTTCTTCAACTCCTGCTGTAGTACATCCTATTTTTCCATTGATATCATATTGAGAAACAAACTTCCATATTTCAACCGAAGCGTCGATATCATAGTTCGTCCCCGCTAATGGAAAAGGAGCTCCTGGCCAGGTGTGCGAACCGTTGGTAACTTTGTAATGAATGACCTCAGAGCAGTTATCTCCATTTCCATAAGTAAATCTCTCAACAGTCGATCCATCGTTCGCATCAATGTCTGGAACATTCTCTACCATTGGCACAGCATCGCAATTGTTAAAGTTTGTCCAAAAATCCATAACATCCTGAATAGATTCCGAAAAAATCGAGCCGTTGTAATCAACCGTTGCGTCTGAAGTTCCATGAATTTGTATTACGGGAATTGGGTGTGTCGAATTACACATACTTGGTGCTCCCAGGGTCATCGAGCCTGTTACTGAGCCAACAGCAGCGATATAATCACTCAACTCACAAGCCAGTTTAAAGCTCATAAATCCACCATTCGACATTCCTGTGGAATATACCCGTGTCTCGTCAATGTTGTATGTGCTTGTCAAAGAATCAATCATTGCTCGAGTAAAATCAACGTCGTCAACCGAACTGCTTCCCCACCCTACATTGAAGTGCGTTATGCCAGTATTATCCTCTGTACCCTCCGGATGAACAATAATAAAGCCAGCGGTATCCGCAATTGGACGAAAATCTCCGTAAAACATCTGTTGACTAGCATTACTTGTGTAACCGTGAAAATTGAAGAGTAAAGGAACGGCTTCGTTTCCAGTATAACTTGCAGGTACATACATAATAAATTCTCTATTAATTCCATTATGAATAATTGACGAATTGATCGTTTGTTGCCCGAATGAATTCAATGAAAAGAAGAAAAGAAAAAAACCTGAAAGTAGCGACTTATAGAACATAGATGAGTGTTTAAGTGAGCTTGAGCTATAAAGATGCGATTTACTGTGTTTTTGAACAAACAATACAATGAAAAGTTCAAAAGCCACATCAGAATGGAATACAGATATTTTAGATAAATCGCAAGATCTGCTTTAAGCCTGCGAAAAATAGAGTCCTTAGCGAAGCCCGAGACGACCAAGCGGCTCAGCGTGAGTTCGAATAAATCCACTTGATGTAGATATTAATTCGTATCGACCTTTTGTTTTACCTATTTCTTCAATCAGAGAAGAATTATGCTGCAATTGCGAGCTAACTTGAGCAGCGGTAATTAGAAAAAGAACAACTAATAATAGTTTAATCATTTTCTTTTATTTATGACGGACAATCTCGATACCCAATGTTTGCGATTTAATCGTTTCACTCTTGTTATTAGTGAAACTAATCCTCGTATTCCACAGAAGTACAACTACTGCGGAGCGGGGCGATTAATAATTTAAGTTTCATATGTAATTTTGTTTACCTAAAGCTGATATTCCGTAAGACTGATTCTGTGACTAAAAATACCATTGTAAGTAATTTACTCATTCGGTCTTAAAATTCTATTTGCTTTTGTAATAAAGACGTAGTCTTTAACTTTTTCGCACCATGAAACACTTTTGCTTTCCATTTTGGTTAATTTAGATTTACTTGCAATATATATTTCTTGCCAAGTGTGATCTTCACTTCTGCAGATAGGGCATTTGTCTTCTAACGACCTAATCCTTTTTACGTTAGTTGTATATTCGTGCTGCATATTCGTCATAAAAATTGCCATATTAAAACTAATTGAAATTATTTCTAAAGAAGAAATAAAGAGTGGGTAATCTAGTCGTAAGTATAGTTCTTTAATGGATTCTAATCAGTATTTATTCGTAACTTTTAACCACTCTGTAAGACTCTTCCCTGGAACACCGGATAGAATCCAGTCAGTTGTTGGTGTCATATCCAACATGGTTCCATTTTGAGTTCCAGTAGCATCAGTAACAGTTGTTCTGGAACCATCATCAATTCCCAGGTATCTTACTAATGAGACCTCACTACCCACCAGTTTTTCACACATGTTATCTCTAATTTGCGTTTGAGTTCTCGAAGTGCTCCAAACTCTAAACTCATCCATGTCTCCAGCGAAGTAGCCATACCAACTACCTCCAATTCTTGCACTTGGGAAACAAGCTAGTCTTGCACTTGTTAATCCAGTTTTAACCAAAATACCATTGATGTATAATCTGGGTTGTTTAGCTATATAGACAACTGCAATATGCGTCCAATCAGTAATCGCAACATCGTACACCAATAAAGCCGGCATGTAGCCGGATCCATGCTCATAAACACTCACACCATTTGTTCCAACGGAAACACCAACACCAGCATCGTTTTGTCCTCCGTGAGTTGGATAAATAGCATAATGTTGACCATATCCAGAAGTTCCAGAAATTCCAGATGTAGTTTCTGGATGTGGAGTTCTAGTTGCTGATGGGTTTGCCCAAAATTCAATTGTAAAATTGTTAGTATAAGTGTTAAGGTCAACTGCGTTTGCAGTTACATAATCATTTACACCGTCAAAATTTAACGCATAACCTGAACCAGGTGATTGAGCATAAATTATCGAATATATAACAGATAAGCCTGCTAAAAAGAGTGGAAATAAAACTGATTTTATCATGTGTAAATTTTAGTCTTGTTCGATGCAATAGTTTTAAAACTTAATGACTTTGATTACTTCTCGTGTTCCATTTTGTAATGTGATAAAAGCGAAGTAAGAGCCTGAGGCAATTTGATCGGATTGAATTGTATTCTTCCCAGCAATAATCGGATGGTCAAGAATTATTTTCCCAGTTTGATCTATCATAGATATCGAACCGCCATATTTTGAATTCAACAGGAATACATTTTCTATTGGGTTTGGATAGAGCGAAACAGTGTTGTCTTCAATACAATTCACAGAATGCGTTTTAAATGTTTCTTTAGTCCCATCGAAGTCTGTTTGAGATAGTCTATAATAGGTCGTTCCAGAAATAGGACTTTCATCAATCCATGTGTAATGACTCATTGTTGTTGTAGAACCTTTTCCAGTAATCTTAGCAATGGATTCAAAATTGATAGCATCTCTACTTCTTTCTATTGTAAAGTAATCATTGTTTAATTCTGTAACTGTAGCCCAATCCAATCGAACTTGATTTTCTTTACAATCTGCATAAAACGTGAGAAGCTCAACAGGTAAAGCTATAGGAGGAGATGAAGGACAAGATGCCCCATCATTACCACTAGTTGTCGCGGTTGTGGCGACAAGTGTGAAACAAGGTGCTGCGGTTGTATAATCATAAACTCTATACAGACCTCCCGAGTTAGATGAAAGATATAATTCATCGTTGTTTGCGACAAAAGCAGCTCCATAACCTCCACTTGGAGGGGCACCACCACTACATAAAGTTGCTGTTGAGATAGTAACAACACCACTTGTTAAATCCATTGCAGAAAACATAGTATTCTGACATCCATACATCACATTTGAAATGATTGCTCCATCCGCAGCCGCAAAACCAGTTCCAACAGGTGTTGCTACCCCAGTGGACAAATCGATTCGATCAACTACGTGCACGCCACCATTTCCTCTTAAATACAAAAAACCATCCGAAATATCCCCAGCATTGTAATTAGTAGTCAGACTGAGACCAATAGGGGTAAAAGCAAAATACCTATTTCCCAAATAATCAATTTTAATAATATCTTGAAATGCAATTGAGTCGCCTAAAAAGTCAGTTCCTCCTGCAGCCGAAGTTACCATTGCATAAAAAAGGTCGTCGTCCTCATTATACCCCATTGCGTTGTATACAAATGAAGAAGTCCCTATGGGTACATATGTATTAGTTGCTGTATCAAAATGATTCAACTGACCTGAGATCACCTGATAAAATAATGGAGCACATGTTACAGGAACCGGATCACAAGTGTCTACAATTCCGTTTCCATTCGCATCAGGCGAAACTGGTAGCGTGATACTAGCCGTCAGTCGATTACAAGGATCGGTTGGGTCGGTTCCATCAGTTAGCTCTTGTACATCCGTAACTCCATCTCCATCAACATCTTGACCGAAAGATAATTCCGACGAAAAAATCACAAGGGCAATAACAAGCGAACAATTTCTAATGCATATACTTAAATGCGATAAACAATTATTTTTCATAATCTTATATTTTTTCCACATGACAATTGTTTGAGATGAGATTTATATAGTATTTGAGTCCAA
>JAKVAS010000057.1 GCA_022448165.1 Crocinitomicaceae bacterium
TACTGCTGAAGAAGAGGAAAGTATGAATAAGGAATCGTTCCCGAGCGAATTGCCAATTCTTCCATTAAGAAACAATGTATTATTTCCTGGTGTTGTGATTCCAATAACCGTTGGAAGAGACAAATCAATAAAACTAATTAAAGACGCTAATGAGGGCGCGAAGATAATTGGTGTAGTTTCGCAGAAATCGATGGATAAGGAAAATCCTGAATTTGTTGATTTAAATGAAGTTGGAACGGTTGCACAAATAGTTCGACTGCTAAAAATGCCTGATGGGAGTTCTACTGTCATTATTCAAGGTAAAAGAAGATTCGAATTAATACAGCCGCTTCAAACGGAGCCATACATGAAAGCGGAGGTTTCTTTATTAGAGGAAGAAAAAGTAGATCAGGCTGATGAGAAGCTAAACATAATGTTTAAGTCGATTAAGGAGTTGGCTTTAAAGATTATTCAGGAAAGTCCTAATATTCCGTCGGAAGCGTCGTTCGCAATTGGGAATATTGATAGCCCAACATTCTTGGTGAATTTTATTTCATCAAATATGAATGCTGATGTTTCCAAAAAGCAAGAGATGCTTCAGGAACTAGATATTCGTAAGCGAGTAATGATGGTTTTGGAACATTTGACGCTAGAAGCTCAGATGTTGGAAATGCAGAATGAAATTCAATCGAAGGTTCGTAAAGATATGGATCGTCAGCAGAGAGAGTATTTTTTGCATCAACAAATTAGAACGATTCAGGATGAACTAGGAGATAATCCGCAGGAGCAGGATGTTAATGGAATGCGTGCCCGTGCAGATAAGAAAAAGTGGAATGATGTTGTAAAGAAGTTATTTTATAAAGAATTGGATAAGCTTGGGAGGATGAATCCTCAAGGGGCAGAGTATACTGTACAATCCAATTATTTAGAAATGATGCTTGATTTACCTTGGGAGGAATATTCTAAGGATAATCTTGACTTAAAACGTGCGAAGAAAATTCTAGAAAGAGATCATTATGGTTTAGAAAAAGTAAAGGATCGAATTCTTGAATATTTAGCGGTGTTAAAGTTAAAGGGGAATATGAAATCACCGATTTTATGTTTTTATGGTCCTCCAGGTGTTGGTAAAACGTCTTTAGGGAAATCAATTGCTGAGGCACTCGGAAGAAAGTATGTTCGTATGTCTTTGGGGGGATTACATGATGAGTCTGAAATTCGAGGACATAGAAAAACATACATTGGTGCAATGCCAGGTCGAGTAATTCAGAATATTAAAAAGGCTGAAATTAGCAACCCAGTTTTTGTACTTGATGAAATTGATAAATTGGGTAGAAGTAATCATGGAGATCCATCGTCTGCGCTTTTGGAAGTATTGGATCCAGAGCAAAACAGTGAGTTCTACGATAATTATATTGAAACTGAATATGATTTGTCTCGTGCGATGTTTATTGCCACCGCAAATAATTTATCCTCCATTCAGGGGCCGCTTCGGGATCGTATGGAGATCATAGAGGTGAATGGTTATACGGTAGAAGAAAAGATTGAAATTGCAAAATTACACTTGTTACCAAAGCAAATCAAAGAGCATGGAATCTCTAAAAAAGATATTTCAATTGATATGCGAACTATAGAAAAGATTGTAGAAGAATATACTAATGAGTCTGGTGTTCGTGGATTGGATAAGGTAATAGCAAAGGTTGTTCGTAATCGTGCTCGTCAAATTGCAATGGAGGAATCATTTGAAGTTAAGGTTAAGAAAGAAGACTTATTTGATATTCTTGGAGCTGGAAGAGGCAAAACTCAATACGATAACAATAATGTTGCAGGAGTTGTTACTGGTTTGGCTTGGACGAGTGTTGGTGGGGATATCTTATTTATTGAATCATCCATTACAAAGGGGAAAGGAAAATTAACCTTAACTGGAAACTTAGGAGATGTGATGAAGGAGTCCGCAGTTATTGCGTTAGAATATCTTAAGTCCCATAGTAAGCTCTTGTCAATGGATCAGGAAATTTTTGATCGATATAATGTTCATATTCACGTTCCAGAAGGAGCAACGCCTAAAGATGGACCAAGTGCAGGGATAACAATGTTAACCTCGTTGGCTTCTCTTTTTACTCAACGTAAGGTTAAAAAGAACTTAGCAATGACAGGGGAGATAACTCTTAGAGGAGAAGTATTACCTGTTGGAGGGATTAAAGAGAAGATATTAGCTGCAAAACGTGCGAAGATTAAAGAGATTATTCTCTGCGAAAAGAATCGTAAAGACGTTGATGATATCAAGCAAGATTATTTAAAAGGACTGAAGTTTCATTATGTTACTCAAATGGATGAGGTACTTGAGATTGCATTAACTAAATCAAGAGTTTCTAATCCGCAAGAGATTAAATAGATTTATTTATTTGAGATTGTGGGGAATGCCCGTGTTTTTTTTGAATTGACTTTGGGTTGTTCTGAATGAGTGGTTTCTCGAATTCGAGTAATCGGTTTTGACTTGAACGTGATTCGATATTGTAAGCCGTTATTACTTGTGATTTGGAGTTTCCCATCTATCTGCATAATCAGTGCTTCTACCAGTTCTAGTCCCAAAGAATGGCGATCACTTATGCTTTTGGGATTCATACCAACGCCGTTGTCTTCAATGGAGAGTTGGTAGTAGTTTTTTTCTAACAAAACAAATTTGATTTTAATTAATCCTTTAGATCGTTCTTTAAATGCATGCTTTAACGAATTGGTAACGAGTTCAGTAGTGATCAATCCGAGGTTTACTGCTAGGTCGATATTTATTGTTGGATTAGAATGTTCTATAGTGCACCGAATTGAATTATTTGGTGTATATCCTGAAGTAATAAATTCAACTAATTCATTTATATAATCACCAAATTCAATGGACGATAGATTTTCTGATTCACAAAGTTTTGTGTGTACAAGAGCCATTGAATAAATTCGATCTTTACTTTTCGTTAATGCTTCAAAAACACGATTGTCCTCAATAGTGTTAAATTGAAGATTCAGTAAACTAATAATGATTTGTAAATTGTTTTTTACGCGATGGTGTATTTCTTTAAGTAAAAGCTCCTTCTCGTTATTCTTTCTAATAAGTTCTTGTTCTAATTGCTTTTTTTGAGTGATGTCCTGAGCAATTGCAACCAATAAGCCATCATTTGTTCGCTTTACAGTCCATTGAGTTGTAACAACTCGTCCATCTTTTGTGAGGATGTCATTTTCATGCAAATGACAGTTTAGTACACTGAGTTCACCACGAGCAAGTGCAGCGGCATCACTTTTACGTTTTATATGATCATTTTCTCTGGATGTTACATTCCACCAACCATCTCCAATGAGTTCTTCAGGAGCATACCCAAGGATGTCTTCTACAGCTTTGTTTACAAAAATAATGATCCCATTTTCGTCTGTAACAAGTACGATGGCTTGAATGTCATCGAAAGTAGCGAATTGTTTGGTTTTGAGCTTCACTTCAGTTTGGGTTTAAATAGTGTGTACCGTTTTAAGGACTGCTTTTAACTGAAGCAATACATAGGCGCGCTTTTTAAATATACGAAAAAAAAATGAGTGGTTCTGAGTAACTGTTTGATTATGAGTTTGGTGTTGGTGGTTTTGTGTTTTGAGTTTTAAAAGGAATGCCCATTTAGAGTAATTCTGTTAGCCCTTGGTATTAGTATGATTGGGAATTCTATTTTATGCTAAAATGTGGGGCGTTTTAGGTATGTGGTTTCTACTTATTCAATTGTATTCATTACTATTCAGATTAATCTAATCACGGTAAAGAACGTTTTGAAATATTCTTAGTTGAGTTAAAATAGGTTTGTTTTTACTCCAGTCGATATATTTTTTCTGTAGTGCCATCATTGTAAATGTAGATCAATAGAGTGTTCGTTTTTTCCACTGTATCTCTCCCCATTAAATCAACAATTCTAAGTAGTTTCTTTTCTATTTTGGGAACACTATTTATTGTCGCTGTTTGAAAACAGTTTGATTGGTCCTTAGAAACACAAACGTCATCAATGTAATAGTAAGAAGCAATATGATTTGTCCAAGATTGGTTGTAGAGTAGAAGAGCGTCTGTTAAGCTGTCTTCAAAAAAATTGCCTAGTACAATATGAGTGTAATTTGAGTCGGCAACAAATGATCCTTGTATTACTTGCCAACCTGCGGTGTCTGTAATTATATCTACTGAATATACTTGACTGAGATTATGTGTATGTGATAACGAGGGGCTGGAGGTAAACCAAACGCCAATATTATTAGATCCGGCATTGGGCCATATATCCTCAGATAGGCCACTTACACTTGCTTTTAACGAAACATAATACGTTGCGCCTACTTCCAATGGATTTAGTAACTCTGCACCCGCAAACTCTCGCGAATTGCTACTTCCCCAAGTTTCTTCATAGTATGTTGTTAGTCCAATATATCCCGATCCTGTTGCTGGATATTGAAAACCAAACATATTCGAAGGAACTCCCGCAGAACTTATACCAGCGCAAGAATTAAAGTAATCAGGAGAAGGGGTGTATTCGTCCCAATCAATAACGTAGGCAATTTGTTGTAAATTTGAAGGACAATCTGAATATTCTTCAAAGCTGGGGTTAGGGACTAAATTTTGAGCATGACTTTGTTGCAGGACAAGTAACAGTAGTATATGTAATATTAATTTCACGTAGTAAGTATCTGCCAAAAGCTTAGCATTTTCATGCTTGTTAGATCTAAAGATATTTTATTCCACTGAAATATCAAATGAATTTTAGAAGCGATACAATCGACCAGGATTCTTTTTGAATCGATCTATTTGTTTAGTAGATTTTAAAAGAGTGATTTCTTGTTTGAGCATTTGTATTGCTATATGTTTACTGATGTTTTAAACTTAATATGTTTCATTACGAATTGACTGTTGATGTTTGATATCATTTCAAGTTTGGATAGCTTGTTTAAAATGAAGTCTTGATATTCATTCATGTCTGATGAAATTACCTTAAGAAGATAATCAGTGTTTCCAGAAACATAGTAGCATTCTAAAATTTGATCCATCCAACGTATTTGACGTTCAAATTCTTTAAAATAATCCGTGTTGTGTCTTAGAAGGGTTACACTACAGTAATTGATTAATGGACGATTAATTTTTTCAATGTCTACAATGGCTACATAACGTTTAATATAGCCTGCGCGCTCAATCTTTTTTATTCGTTCGTGAACTGGAGCAATGGATAGGTTAAGTTCCGCTGCAAGTTCTTTAATTGGTCGTTTGCAGTTTTCTTGAAGCATGTTAATCAATTGTATATCAGTAGAGTCTAGTTTCATCGCCAAAAAATATTTGGTAAAAGTGAGTTATTACATTGTTTAAAAGTAAAAAATACGGTTTTTGGATTGATTTGAAATAAAATTTATGTAAAAAAGTGTTTTTGTAAATAAAATAATATGTCTAGAGTACTTTTGTTGTTAAAATAAATGAATTGTTGAATGATTCGTTGTAATTGAAGTATAAATTAAGTTATGAAGGAAGTTGTTGAGTATCGAGAAATAAAAAAAATGTTGGTTGCGAATAGAGGGGAAATTGCAATTCGTGTTTTGCGTGCAGCTGCCGAGTTGGGAGTTCGAACTGTGGCTGTGTTTACAAATGAAGATCGTTATTCTCAACATAGATATAAAGCAGATGAATCCTATCAAATCGGTCAAAATGATGAAGCATTAAAACCATATCTAGATATTGACGAAATTGTAAATTTAGCTAAGGAAAAGAAGGTAGACGCAATTCATCCTGGATACGGTTTTTTGTCTGAAAATGTACAGTTTGCAACTAAATGTAGAGAGAATGGGATTAAATTCATTGGACCTTCCCCAGAATCTATGGCGATGTTGGGAGATAAAATTGAAGCAAAAAAGATTGCAGTTGCTTGCCAAGTACCAGTTATAGAAAATAACATTGAAGATTTAGTCTCTATAGAGATCGCAGTGAAGGAAGCTGCGAGAATTGGCTATCCAGTTATGCTGAAAGCTGCGGCTGGTGGAGGCGGTCGTGGTATGCGTGTAATCCGATGTGAAGAGGAAATAGCTAAGGCATATAGGGACGCTAAAAATGAAGCTTTGAGGGCTTTTGGTGATGATACGGTTTTTATTGAAAAATTTGTTGAGAATCCAAAGCATATTGAAGTTCAAATTATGGCTGATGAATGCGGTAACATGGTACACCTTTATGAAAGAGACTGTTCTGTGCAACGTCGATTTCAAAAGGTAGTTGAAGTTGCTCCATGTTCAACAATTCAGCAGTCAACCAAAGATAAATTGTATCAATATGCGCTGAAATTATGTCGCTACGTAAATTACAGTAATGTTGGTACAGTGGAGTTTTTGGTGGATAAAGAAGAGAATATTTATTTCATTGAGGTAAATCCTCGAATTCAAGTAGAACATACGATTACTGAAGAGATAACGAGTATTGATATTGTACGCTCTCAAATAGTGATTGCTACGGGGAGAGAGCTTTCGCATCCTCAAATTTATATTAAGGGACAGAAGGATATTAAATGTATTGGGCATGCCATCCAGTGCCGTATAACAACAGAGGATCCAAAGAATGACTTTACGCCTGATTATGGAACTATAATTGCTTATAGAAATGCTGCAGGGTATGGAATTCGTTTGGATGAAGGAAGTTCTACACCCGGAACAACGATTAGCCCCTTTTTTGATTCAATGTTGTGTAAAGTAAGTGCTTCTGGACGTACTTTAAAGGGGACTGCAAAACGGCTAAATAGAGCGCTTAGTGAGTTTAGAATTCGAGGTGTAAAGACTAATATAAAGTTCGTTCAAAATGTAATTAATCATGAGGTTTTTAAACGTGGGGAATGTAATGTTCAGTTTATAGGAGATCATCCTGAACTTTTTGATTTTGAACCTTCGCAAGATAGGGGAACGAAATTATTGAAGTACATTGGTGAGACAATCGTAAATGGAAACCCTGATGTAAAGTTCGTAGATCCCAAAAGAGTGTTTCAGGAGCCTGTAGTTCCTGATTTTGATCGCTTTGCACCATTTAAGGATGGAACTAAACAATTGCTAGATAAGCACGGTCCAGAGGAGTTTGCTCAACTGATACGTGCAGATAAGAGGATTCATTATACTGATACTACATTCCGTGATGCGCATCAGTCGCTTTTGGCAACTAGAATGAGAACCATAGATATGTTAAATGTTGCGGATCGATTTGTAAAGAATAATCCTGAGGTTTTTAGTATGGAAGTATGGGGTGGTGCCACTTTTGACGTTTCCTATAGATTTTTGAAAGAATGTCCATGGAAGCGTTTGCAGTTGTTTAGAGAGCATATGCCAAATACTTTGCTGCAGATGTTGCTGAGAGGATCTAACGCGGTTGGATATGCAGCTTATCCAGATAATTTGATAGAGAAGTTCATTGAGAAGTCAGCGGAAAATGGAATTGATGTGTTTAGGATTTTTGATTCCTTGAACTGGCTAGATGGAATGAAAACAAGTATTAAAGCTGTTCGAGAACGTACAAATGCGATCGCAGAAGGGTGTATTTGTTATACGGGAGATATTTTAGATCCAAATCAAAGAAAATATACGGTTGAATATTATGTTGAGTTGGCAAAGCGTTTACGTGATGAGGGGATTCATATACTAGCGATCAAAGATATGGCCGGATTATTAAAGCCATATTCAGCGGAAGAGTTAGTCGGTACGTTAAAGCAAGAGTTAGACATTCCTATTCATTTACATACACATGATACTTCGGGACTTCAGGTTGCGACTTATATGAAGGCAATTGAAGCAGGAGTTGATATTATTGATGTTTCACTTGCGTCGATGAGTGGATTAACTTCTCAGCCAAATTTCAATTCTGTAGTGAAGATGTTAGAAGGGTCAGAGCGGGAGCGTCCAATGAATATCTCAAGCTTAAACGAATTTTCGAATTATTGGGAAGCCGTTCGGGAAGTATATTATCCGTTTGAATCTGGTTTAAAAGCAGGAACAGCTCAGGTGTTTGATCACGAAATTCCGGGTGGTCAATATTCAAACCTACGACCTCAAGCTCGTGGACTAGGATTGGAGCATAAGTTTGAAACAATCAAACAAAATTATCAGGAAGTCAATGAGTTATTTGGTGATTTGGTAAAAGTAACACCTTCGAGTAAGGTCGTGGGGGATATGGCAATGTTTCTAACTTCAAACGATCTTACAGTTCAAGATGTAAGAGAAAAAGGAGAGCAATTATCATTTCCAGATTCTGTAAAAGCGCTGTTCAGAGGAGATCTTGGACAGGCTCATGGTGGTTTCCCTAAGGATATCAGTAAAATGGTGTTGAAGGATGAGCAACCTTACAGAGGAAGACCAAATGAACATCTAGAACCGGTAGATTTCGCAAAAGAGTTTGTTGTTTTCCAACAAGAGTTTGGAAAGAAATGTAATGAGTTGGATTTTTTGAGCTATAAACTATACCCGAAAGTTTTCAAGGAATATCATTCCGATTATGAAAAATATGGGGATTTATTTCCTTTACCGAGTAAAACATTCTTTTTTGGTTTGAAGAACAATGAAGAGATTTTGATTCGATTAGGAAATGGACAGTCAGTAATGGTTAAGTTACTTTACGTTACTAAGGCAAATCAAGATGGAATTTGTTCTGCATTTTTTCAATTCAACGGGACTACTCGTGTGATTGAAGTCAAGGATAAGAGTATTGCAACCGATAAGGTGGCGCACCTTAAAGCTGAAGCTGAAAATGAGATTGGGGCCCCACTTCAGGGAAGTTTAAGTAGTGTTTTGGTGAAACCAGGAGATTTCATTAAAAAGAATGATCCTTTATTTGTGATTGAGGCGATGAAAATGGAAAGTACTATTACAGCGCCATTCGATGCTAAAGTCAGCCAAGTAAATATTGTTGGAGGTACAATGGTAGAGCAGGATGATTTAATTCTGACAGTTGAACTTTCCTAATGAATTAAGGATAAAGTAGTGCGATTTTGCTATGTTTTAGATCTTTTTAAAAAGCTCATTTATGATTGTAATACAACTTATCCTTCTTAGGAAGCAAGTATAGACTTCTATCTAAGCCTGTCGGTGTTATTGCGTAAACCTGGTTTCGGAACAATGAACTTTCATCAAAAAATGTCCTTCAAAATCCATTGCTTTTTATTGCAATAACACCGTAGTCAGACTATCCAACTCAATATGAGTTGGGTGTAGGTTAGGATATTAGATATTTGTTGTTGTTATCAGGTAAATGCAGAAGTAGAAATTAGTAACAAAAAAAAGCGCAGAAATTAATTCTGCGCTTTCAAGTTTATGTATGAAGATCTAATTAGTCTTCGTTCCAGTTTTCATCTTTACCTTTAATGTAAGGAACGTTCGCAGCATCTAGCTTTTGTTCTAACGCACGAACACGGATAATGATATCATCCAGTTTTTTTCTGAACTCAGCATATTCTTGTTCTGCAACTTGTTTGTTTTCTCGTTGTGTTTTTGTTACTCCTGAACGATTTGCAAACAATTGATATTGAACCATTCCAATTCTACCAGCAATACTTGGAGATGTTTCAAACTCATGCGAAGAACGAATTCTATCGCCCCATAATTTAACGGTGCAATCAAAGTAACTCGTCTTTAAATCTTCAACTTCTTTTAGTAGCGCCAAGTCTACACCCGGATAAACTTTGATAGCATGTTCGATGAGTTTCAATTTATCATTTGTTTCAGACATTAATTTACCTGTACCGTCAAGTCTTCTTCCAAACTCAGCAACTTCCTTACGGAAAACACTTAACTCTTCATTATCAATAGTTGGTATTGCACGGTTTTTCAAGGAGTTGACATTAAATGATCGCTTGTCAACAATTTGCTTAACGACACCATCTTTAATTGTTTTTACTTCAACTGTGTACTTTCCTTCTGCAACTAAGAAGCCATCATCAGGGCTCGAGTAACGACCTGGTTTAGAAGTTTGAATTTTTATTGGAGAAGTTGTTTGACTTCGTAAATTCCAAGAAATTCGATTAATCCCCTTCTTTGGGGAGCTTATTAATCGCTTGATTTCGTTTCCGTTTTCATCTCGAATAATCCAAATTAATTTCGTTTTGTCTTCTAGCTTTTCAGCACGTAATTCATCGAAAGATGGGTAATCCACTGCTGACTTATCCTTTTCTAATTTCTTTTCTTGTTTAATACGTTTAGATTTTAACGTCGTTTCTGTATCCTTAATGTATAAAGAAAAGGTTGCTCCGAATGCAGGATTATCAGCATTCCATAAATTGGCTCCTTGAGATCCTGTTCCTCTTAGCCCAAGTGGAGCTGAAGGAATATACAAAAGGGCATCTTTGATAGGGAATAGGTGTGCTTCAGAATTCAATGTTTCTTTAGATAATTCTCTTAATGGGCTGTAGTTATCTAAAACGTAAAAACCACGACCGAAAGTGGCGGCTACTAAATCGTTTTCACGCTTTTGAATGTCAAGATCGTAAACAGCAATTGTTGGTAAACCTGACAGTTTTGTCCAGGCCTTCCCACCATCATTACTAAAGTAGGCCCCAAATTCAGTTCCCACAAATAATAAATTTGGATCAATATGATCTTGGCGTATCACAAAAGCAGAACCTCTTTCAGGAAGGTTAGACGATATTGAAGTCCATGTTTTTCCTTTGTCAGTACTTTTCATTACATAAGGCTTGAAGTCTCCAGATCTGTGATTGTTGAAAACTGCAAATACAACGTTTTCATCATGCATACTTGCGCATATCATGTTTACTCGGGTTTGCGATGGAACTCCAGTAAAAGAACTCACTTTGTTCCATGAATCACCTCCATTTGTACTTGTTTGAATCAATCCATCATCAGTTCCTGCGTAAAGAAGTCCTTTTGTAATTGGAGATTCATCTAAGGCTACAATGTTACCATAAATAGTGGTTGATTTATTCTTCATTACCGCACCAATTGACCAAACTTGTCCCATTACAGGGAGCTTGTTTCTGTCTAATTGACGAGAAAGGTCTGGTGAAACTTCAGTCCAGTCATCTCCACGATTCGTACTTTTTAAGACTTTGTTCGATGCGAAATATAAAGTCTTATGATCATGAGGAGAAATAAGCAACGGGGCATCCCAGTTCCAGCGATATCCAGGTTCACCCTTAGCAGGCATTGGTTGAATTGGTGTTTTTTCACCGGAAGTCTTATCATATCGAACTAACCAACCGTATTGAGCTTGGGCGTAGGCAATGTTTGGGTTAGTTGGATCAATAGCAGATTCAAAACCATCTCCACCATTGGTGATGTACCAATCAGAGTTCAAGATTCCAGCATTGTTAATCGTTGCAGACGGGCCACCCATTGAGTTATTGTCTTGAGTTCCTCCATAGATATTATAAAAAGGCTCAGCGTTATCAGTGGCTACCTTGTAGAATTGTATGATTGGGAGGTTACTGTAATACTTCCAATCCTTAGCATGATTGTATGTTTCGTAAATTCCGCCGTCACAACCTACAATCCAATGATTACCATCATTTGGATCAATCCAAATGCAATGATTATCTACGTGTTTTTTGTCTTCTCCAGTACGCTTAAAGTTTTTTCCTCCATCTTCTGTGTGATGTAACCATGTGTTCATCGAAAATACCTTGTCTACATCAGTTAAGTCACAAATGATTTCTTGATAATAGTTCCCACTTGTTTTATATCCTGACATTTTTTCCCAAGATTCTCCTTTGTTAGTAGAACGGAAAAAACCTTGTTTGTCTTCACGTGCTTCAACAATAGCATATACGTAGTTAGAATTTACTGGTGATACAGAGATTCCAATTCTTCCCATTTCTCCTTTAGGAAGCCCTGAGTTGATTTCTTTCCATGTTTCTCCACCGTCTGTCGATTTGTATAGTCCTGATTCTGGACCTCCACCAATATATGTCCATTCTCTTCTTCTTCTCTGATGAGCAGAAGCATAAAGAATTGATGGGTCGGTTGGGTCAATCGCAATTTCTGCAACGCCCGTGTGTTTGCTAATCTCTAAAGTTTGATTCCATGTTTTTCCACCATCCGTAGTTTTGTAAACACCTCGATCACCACCTTCACTCCAAACAGGACCATAGGCTGCAACCCATACAGTGTTTTCATCCGTTGGATGAACGATGATTTTTCCGATGTGCTCCGAATTTTTCAATCCCATATTCTTAAAGGATTTTCCGCCGTCCAATGAACGGTAAACACCATCACCATAAGCTACAGATCGTTGATTGTTATTTTCACCAGTTCCGACCCAAATCGTATTTGTATTGGAAGGTGAAATGGTAATACAGCCGATTGAATAGGATGCTTGACTATCGAAAATTGGAGAGAATGTAGTTCCGTGATTTGTTGTTTTCCAAACGCCTCCTGAGGCAGCAGCGACATACCAAATATTTGAATTGTCAGGGTGAACTGCGATGTCTGCAATTCTTCCAGAGGTAAGTGCTGGACCAACTAAACGGAAGTTAAGATTAGATACGATAGAGGGCTTTATGCCTTCATTAGTGGTTGATTTTTTCTTCTGTGCTATACCTGGAAGTGCAACCAGTAGCAAGGAGAGTGCAATGATTCTTTTCATGAGTTTTTAGATTTCAATTTGACAAAATAAGTATTCTTATTGCCTTCTGCACGTCAATAGGGTAAAAATATATGTATGGTAATTATTTAAAGTTCAATACTTTCAGTATTTATTGAAAATTTGTATATTGGAAATATGAAGTTAAAAGAAGCACACTATGAATTCATCCATTTGTGGGGGAATTTTGGATCACAATGGGGAATTAATAAAACAATGGCCCAGGTTCATGCATTATTACTTGTTTCGGAAGATGCAATGAGTACGGATGATATTATGGATGCGCTTTCAATCTCGAGAGGAGGAGCGAATATGAATGTTCGTGAATTAATGACTTGGAATTTGATTTACAAAGTTTCAAAACTCGGTGATCGTAAGGAGTTTTTTGAAGCGGAGAAAGATATGTGGGAAGTTTCAAAACGCATTACGAGAGAGAGAAAAAGAAGAGAGATTGAACCGCTGATGCATCATTTAGTTCGTCTTAAGAGGGTAGATAAAAATGAAAAAGGGGCGGAATCATTTACCAAGATGTTAGGAGATATTGAAAGGTTAGTAGATCGAGTGGATAAAGTTTCTGATACGTTAATGAGAGCAGAGGAAAATGCATTTTTTGGATCGATTATTCGTTTGTTAAAATAAATAAGGAGACGTTTATTTTTTGATTAAGTAGTTTCATTTATTATTGAAAGTTATAGAAGTATGGAGAAGGTAATAGTAACGGCGGCAAATGGATTTCTTGGAGAGAGTTTGATAAGATTTCTAAAATTGAAGTATGAAGTTGTTGCAATGGTGAGAGGGGAGGTTCAAGAAGTATCAGGTATACGATATGTGAAATGGGATGGCAAATCTCTAGGGAGTTGGCAGGCAGAGTTTGAAGGTGCGAAGGCCATTTTAAACTTTGCAGGAAGGTCAGTAGATTGCAGATATACAGAAAAAAATAAGGGTGACATTTACAGCTCTAGGCTGGAAAGTACAGAAGTTATTGGTCAGGCCATTGATCTGTGTATAGATAAACCTAAAATTTGGATAAATTCAGCAAGTGCAACAATATATGCGCATTCGGAGGATCTTCCAAATACAGAAGATGAAGGTGTAATTGGAGATGGCTTCTCTGTGGATGTTTGTAAGAAATGGGAGCAATCATTCTTTGAATATACATATACTAATGTTAGACAAATTGCTCTTAGAACAACAATTGTTTTAGGAAAAAAGGGAGGAGCTTATCCTGTTTACCGAAAGTTGGTTAAATGTTGGATGGGTGGAAAACAAGGAGATGGAAAGCAAATGTTTAGTTGGATTCATATTGATGATTTTTTAAGAGCAATCGTATTTTTGATGGAGGAAACAACGCTTTCTGGACCTGTTAATATGTCTTCTCCGCTACCCGAGAAAAATGCAGTTATGATGAAAAAGATGAGAGACTCATTGGGGGTAAAGATTGGAGTTCCTCAGTCAAAATGGTTGTTGAAACTTGGAGCTTGGATTGTTCAAACGGAAACGGAGTTAATCTTAAAAAGTCGTTTTGTATTACCTGATAAGTTGATGAATGCCGGGTTCAAATTTGAATATCCGACCATAGAGGAGGCTTTTAAATCCTTAGCTTGAATTAATAATTTGTTTTTTACTCCGTCGTAAACAGAAAAATACATGTAACTTTTCATCGATTTTAACGATATAACTAGTTGGGTACGAAATTTGATTTCTTATCCGCGTTTGAATTAATACTTGATGTGAATGAAACATTTTTACTTATCTCTTTTACTAGTTTGCTGTTCGACGTTTACTTTTTCTCAAGAAGAAGCTGAGGCGTGTCTCCCGCCAGCAAAGAAAATTCTCAAGTTGATTAACGCAGGTGTAAATGCGAAGGATTTACGAACTGCTGTTACCAACTTTAATGAGGCAATGGATGCGGACGATGAAAATGCAATGGTCTATTATGAATATGGAATGCTTGTCTATCAGAATGCATTAACTAGCTATGAAAATGATCCAATGCCGGATAAAGGAGATCGTGGATTTTTAAAAGCGGAGGAACTTTTTTCTCAAACACTCGACCTTTGTTCTGATTATCATGCGAATTGTTCTTATTATCTAGGCGTAATTAACTATACGCAAAAAGATATGCCACAAGCCATAAAATGGTTTAAAGAATTTGCAAATTATAGACATTCAGATAATAGTAAATATCCCAGTGATTTCTCTAAGAAATTAGGTGATGTAAAAGAAGTACTCGCTGATTTAGAAAAGGCAGACGAAGTGAAAACAAAGGTTGTTCCTTTTGAACCAAGCATTGTTAAAAATGTTAGTACAAATAGAGATGAGTATTTTCCAATGATCTCGCCTGATAATGAGATTATGTTCTTTACACGTAAAGAACCTCGAAGTGAAAATTCAATTATTGATAGATCTGAAATTTTAGAGAACTTCACACTTTCTAGACGAGCTTCTATGTCGGCTGATTTTGATAAAGGAATTAGAGAGTCTGCTCCATTTAATGATGGAACAATGGATAGTTACGGTGCTGCAACTATGTCTGTTGATAATAAAGAAATGATCGTTTGCGGGTGCAAGAAAACAAAGGTTTCAAATCAACCATATATGAATTGTGATTTGTATATCACAACTTTTGAAAAAAATGAAAGAGGGTATCAATGGTCTCCATTGGTAAATATGGGGGACAAGATTAATGGTGAAGGACGTTGGGATGCTCAACCTTCTTTATCTGCGGATGGAAATACATTGTATTACACAATCAATGGACCGAATACACAGAATAACGACATATATATTGTAGACCGAAAAGAAGATGGAACATGGGGAGATCCTTATCCATTTACTGAAATTAATACTCCAGGAAAGGACAAGAGTCCATTCTTACATCAAGACAGCGAAACCCTGTATTTCGTTTCCGAGAGTACGAAGGACCGTCCTGGAGTGGGGGGATTGGATATTTATTATATTCGAAAAGATGGAGATGGCTGGACAGAACCAGAAAATATTGGATCTCCGATTAACTCGCCAGATGATGAGTTAGGGTTGTTTGTATCCATTGATGGTGAGATCGCTTATTTCTCATCCCGACAAGGTGGAAATTGGAATATTTATTCATTTGAACTATATGAAGAGGCAAGGCCACAAGCAGTTGCTATTTTGACAGGTGAGCTAAAGGATGAATTTGGAGATCCTGTCGAAGATGCTACAATTGAGGTGATGTATGAAGGGTCAGATGAAGTTACTGAGGTAAAAGTGAATGGAAATGACGGAAAGTTTGCGACAGTTGTAAAGAAGGAAACTAAAGGTGACGTAATGGTTACTGTTAAGAAAAAGGGGCATGCTTTTGATTCGAAAATCGTTGCGAAAGAAGAGTTAAAGAAAGAGGTTTCTAAAATCAAAGATAATGACCTGAATGTTAAGGGGTTAAAGGTTGGGGAGGCTTATACAATCAATGAAATCCTTTATTCTACAAATTCTGCAGTGATGAGCGGTAGATCTAAGTTTGTTTTGAAAGGTTTTGCTCGATTCTTAGAAGAGAATCCAACAATTACTGTCGCAATTCAGGGACATACTGATGATGTAGGAGATGATACAGAGAATTTGAAGTTATCGGAGCGAAGAGCGCAAGGGGTGAAAAACTATTTAATTTCCTTAGGCATTGATAAGAGTCGTTTGTCTGCGAAAGGATATGGAGAAACAGTACCCAAAGTTGAAAATTCATCTGAGAAAAATCGTGCTAAAAATCGTCGTACTGATTTCGTGATTGAAGGAATGTAGAGAGTAACTTATTCGGAGCTCGTTAATTCAACTTCTCGTTCTTGGGCAATCAGGGCTCAAAAGAAACTGGGAATTATTTAACAATGAATTTATAAATCAAATGGAAGTTTTGGGAAAGACTTCCATTTTTTTGTCCATTACTCTAACCTTATTTTTAATGTAATCTACATTGACATTGATACTTCACATTGATTGTTTTTCACCGTTAAGAAACTCGAACCAACCGTTAAATAGTTTTCGATGTTTCTTTATAGAAAGAAACGATAAGTTTACACCAGGCAGAAATAGAATGGTCTGTTTATGCGATGTTTGATTTGGATGTTTATGAATGGTGTCAAAATATTTAGAGTGCGGAAAACACCCCTTTTTAGTTTTTGGAATTCATTATTCAAAAGTCGTAGTTGCTTTTGCCGCAGAATTTGAACAACCGTTACTACCTAGATTTAACTTTTTGCTCTCCGAGAGTTGCATTAGTGTTTCAGGTATTTGCGATATTTTACTATTAACAACAAAGAATTTGTTATGAAACTGAAGTTAGTTAACCACTGTAA
>JAKVAS010000058.1:0-12461 GCA_022448165.1 Crocinitomicaceae bacterium
TTAGGCCTCTCCATAATCACTGTTGAATCAATGTTCACTACATGATATCCCTTCCCCTTTATCAACTTAACGACTTCAGAAAGGAGAATTTTACTATCAATCCCTTTAAACTTTGGATCCGTATCAGAAAAGTGATATCCTATATCACGAAGATTCGCAGCCCCTAACAATGCATCACAAATTGCATGTAGTAAGACGTCTGCATCGGAATGCCCCAAAGCTCCGATCTCGGATTCAATCTTAATTCCACCAATAAATAATGGCAAATTTATTCTGAGTTGATGAACATCAACCCCGTATCCAATTCTTAAATTCATTTATGGAGCAGTATTGGCACTATTAGAGCCTTTAGCACCCAGTGCCATACGGAGCGTAAATCGCAAAGTATTTGCTAATGGATTATTTCTCTTCAATGCTGCCAAATAAGAGATGTCAATCCCAAAAGCATTGTACTTAAACCCAGCTCCCAAGTTGATGAATTGACGATTTCCTTTTGTAGGGTGCTCGTAGAACATTCCCCCGCGAAGGGCGAAAACATCATTATACCAATATTCAAGTCCCAAAGCTAAATTAAACTCTGTTAACTCCTCTTTAAATCGAGAACCTTTTTGTACTTCATAGCCTCCATCAGCATTCTCTATAAAATTCCCTGATTCATCTTTAGCAAGTTGACCAGGAGCATCAGAAAACGATTGAACTATCCCTTTAACAACTCCTACATTTGATGAAGTTCCATAATAGTATGCTTCTCCGTCAATAACCTCAAATTTCTGAGGAGTAGGAACTAATAAACGTTGTACATCCAAAGCGAATGTAAGCTTATTGTATTTATCAAAATCTGCACGGAATGAATTTCCTATCTTAAGATTCATCGGAAGGAAATCCCTAGCATCACCCGCAGATGAAGAATAAGCAATCTTATTTCCAACATTATTAACTGTTGCCGCAAATGTGTATGCACCTTTAACACCTCCAATTTTAGCATCTTCATTGAAGTATGTAAACGAAACATCAGCTGCACCAGCAATTCCTGGCCTTGTTTCCACTCCAGAAACAATCAAACCACCTGTTAAATTTGAGTAAATGAATTTACCATTCATTCCAAGGCTTAACTTATCAGAAAGACGAAATGCATACGCTCCAGTGAACTCAAACTCACTCGGTTTATCATCTCGAATATATCCTCCCGTATTATCCGTGAATGTAATCTCTCCTAAACTAAAATAGCGAAGGGCCCCTCCAACCGTATGCCTATCGTTCAATTGATAATACCCTGATAAATAAGAAAGATGTATATCATTTGTCAACTGACGCAACCAAGGTGTATAAGATAAGCTAATTTCAGATTTTTCTTCTGCAAAAGTTAGCATTGAAGTATTCCAATAAACAGATGTGCTTGAACCACTCAAAGCTGTCCCGGCATCCCCCATTCCCCCTGCTCTTGAATCAGGTGTAATAGATACAAAAGGCACCGCAGTAGTAATTGTATTCAACTGTAAATCATCATCTACCACCCCTGAACCTGCTCCTTGTTGCGCCGTAGCACCAAAAGCAATCATGGATAAACACAAACTATATAATCTATTTCTACTCATTTTATTTAATTCAATTGATATACAAATATACGTATTTGAAGATCTTTTATTGTTCAATTATTTTAAAATGACCAATTTCTCTGTCTCTTCTGCTTTCAATCCTTCAGGAGTTGTTACTGTCAATCGGTATACATAAACCCCTTTTGCCAATTGATCTCCAAACTCATCTCTTCCATCCCATGGAATTCCTTTTGAGCGAAACCCATCACATTGCACAGGCTGATTAATTGTTTTTACCAAACGCCCAGAAACTGTAAACACCTGAATTTGAGCCTCCAAATCTACACACGCCTGATTATGCTCAAAATAAAATTCAGTATACGTAGTAAACGGATTAGGGTAGTTCAACACATGATCTAAAGCAATATCCATTTTCTCTTGAACGACAAAATCAATTGAAACCTCTGAAGAATTATTATTTACATCCCAAACCTTCAAATTTAATGTATGCTCACCAGGTTCAAGATCACTAAAATTATACCTAACCTCACCAGATTGATAAGAATCAAGATCTGAAATATAATAATCATTTAATACAATGGGATTTCCTGTTTCATTATCTAATACGGCGATTAAATCATGTCCAATCCCATTTCCAACAGTATTAATTCCATTCTCATCAAAGAGCTTTGCAATCAAAATTGGTGTTTCATCAGTAATCCCACCATTTACAAAAGTATTTTCATTCAAGTACAATTCAATTTGCGGGCCTTCATTATCAATAATCCCATTCGGATCAATTCCACCAATATAAACTCGTTGATCATCTCCAATGGCATCCAACAAACCATTCTCTGCATAATAACTAATCTTTCCAAAGTCTACAGAATAATCAATGTCTTTTGGAACAACAAAAGAAAATTCGAAATAACCATTTACGATACTTGCCTTTCCACTGTACAATTTATTATTCTGCAATTCAAAATCTATTACAGGCGATTCAGAATCATTTCCTAACGTTTTCAGCTGTCTTGGCTTATCCAAAACTGTCGGATAAGCAACACCGTTAAACCCTGTCATTATATTACCATCAAAATCTTCTACATGCCCTTTAATTGTCACTTTACTCAATGCTCGAATCGTATCCATAGAGAGAGCAGGATTCAATCCATTTACACTATCTGTCACAATGTTTAACCTTGGTAAGGCAATTCTCAAAGCTGGATCACCTATCAAGGTAAAACTTCGTTTATTAATTGATCCGGAAAAATCGTTTTTAGTAAGACGAATAATCTCACCAAATGTCAAGGGAAGATGATTGTCATCTCTAGAAAACGCATATTTGAATATCGATCGAATTGTATTAGTATTTGTTGAAAAATATACAGATCGCGTTGTAGTCATAAGGGCAATAGCTCCTCCATACGGATTTAACGAAGCCCATTCTCCAGCAGAGATTCTATCAGGATCATCATATTTTGTAAACTCACACGTTGCAGAAATCATTAAGGTAAGCTTATCAATATTTCTCCATGCCTGAATTTGCGGAACAGTTATTACACGCTCTTCTGCAACTCCAACCTCACCACCATGTCCGACATAATTAAAAATTAAGCTTCCTCTTTCAATTCTATCATTTATAGCTTCCTGAGCATCTGGATACCTTCCTCCACCCGCTGAAGCGACCTGCGGAAAGGCATCTAAATAAATCTTATCAACGTTGATTGATGAAAAAGAATCTGTCAAAGTAGTATACAATGGTTCACAATCAGTAATGACAAAATAACCTCCCTCTTCATCATCCGCTGACTGCGTATACTTCGAACGCCAATCACCGAAAGTAGAAGAACCGTCATTTGAAGAACAATTAGTATTTGCCATTGAATAGATATCTGACCCATTTCGCATATAATGCTCAATCTTATCCACTTGTTCTTTTGCTATTTGTGTACTTGAAATCAATAACCGTCCCACACCAATGTCCATCATATCATTTGACCCCAAAGACTCATTATCATCAAGCATACCAAAATAATCATCTGTAACCAGTGCATCTATATGGTTCTCAGAATTTGCAACCTGATAGGTTACTACATAATTATTGTTATTAGGCACTCTATTCTTCGGATCATAAGTTCCATCCCCAAAAAGAAGCAGATACTTTGGGCGATTTTCAGGTGTCAACGCCCCTCTATCATAAAACATTTTTACAAACGATCGAATTGCCGTAGGATCAATCATCCCAGAACTAAATTCATTATAGACCTGTCCAGTCGTAACCACATGTACACTCAAACCATTCTCACGATGTAAGTTAGCCAATCGCTCAGCTCCATCTATAAAATACGGATGTGTAACAATTAGATAATCAGCCTGTGCTAATCCATGTAAATTTTGAAAACGCGTAATTCCAACTTTATTCGGAGTTAAAAAATCCCCTCCCGTTGAAGCCGTATACTCTCGAATAGTATCTGCCCCTTGTTTAAAAATATAATCGCTTCCAACAAAACCTCCAATGATTCTCTTTGGTATATGACGGTCAGTCACGTCCCAAACAAACCCCGAAGACGTTAACCCTGTAACCGTATATTGGGAAACATTACCTAGGCCAACTGAAGATAAATCTCTAAAGTTAAATTGACTTCCAACCATTGCAATACCTCTTCTTGCGTTCAAAGAAATATAATCCAAATAAGTAACCACATTAGGCGATGTAATATTTACAGTCATTTTAAGTGCCATGTTTGTAGATGGTATAGTCGGAGAAAAAGAATAATAACCACGACCATACTCAGATCCTGTTGGTAAATTCGCTGACCCCATACTTACGCCATTAATTGAATACGCATGAGTATTACCTCCCCCACCTGCATTTTTAGAGGCCAACCACACATCAAAAGTTGCTGAAGATGTTACATCTATTTCAGGAACGATGAATGAGAAAGTCCTTTCCAATTGACCACTATCAAATAACTCACCATACCAACGCTGCCCCCCTTTAACTAATGAAACTACATCTATTCCATATTGAGCAAAATAAGAAAATGTACTAACGAAATTAGTTACAGGATCATCAACATCCGTTAAATCTCCAATTCTTAGTGGTGTATCGGATGCGTTTATATTTATGAAATATGTTGAGATATCAGAATAAGGATTTGTATCAAGCCTCATTTCCGCAGTTCCATTGGAATAAACCCGATGAGGCCCCCAACCATAAAAAAGAATATAATCATTATCATCAAAACTCCCATCATCACCTCCGACAATTTGGATAGCGTTTTTTGCTAAATCGTCCGTTCTTGGAACAGAATTCAACTCTGGTAGCCTACCGTCACCATTTCCAAAAATATTAATGTCATTTGGGTCAATATTATCCAGATTTACCCCCTGATCAGCAAAACAATCAATCAAAAACTGTTTATCAATCATATAAACACCATCTTTTGCAACAGAGATCTTATACCACACCCCCGAACCATCTGACAACACCGAAGCTGTAACAAAATCCTTCGGTATAGCCTGAGGAACAACAGGAGTTCCCTTCCCAAGCTTAACTTCTACCTCGGTAATTCGATGAATTGCCCCACCAACTTTCACAAATGGAAATAACGTTAATCTTGCAAAGCGATCAGTATTTGAATTATGTGTACCTAATTCATATGAAACATCACCAACCTTCAAGTACTCATTTTGAAGATAATCAATCTCCTTTGATAATGCTGGTTCAGTAGAAACAACCTCAAGTGACAACTTATAATCCTCAGTAGGTTTCAGCAATTTACTCCAAGTAAAAACAGGTTTTCTTCCATCTAAAAATTCATTTTGAATCGATGGAACAAGAATTGATTGATCCCCTTGTGTTAAAATTCTCGGAGATTCCCATGGAATAACTATTGCTATTTCTTCTTGTGAGAAACAACAATTCCACTGCAAAGCTACTAATACAAGTAAAACTATTTTATTTGAACTCATTGGAAAGGGTCTAGTTTTCATATTACAAATATCTAACGTTCATTCGTTGATGACAAAAAAACGCAACAATTCTTTGAATATTATACTGTATTTGTAATATTTGTAACTTTATTTTAAATCTGTCGTTACAGTATGTTTAGAATAAAAGATATACAACTGAGTTCATGAAAGGCTTGAAACACATCTTAACAATTTCCTTAATCTGCTTAGCAGCAGGTAAGGTATACTCTCAAGACCCACAATTTACGCAGTTCTATGCAAACCCGATTTATTTGAATCCCGCTTTTGCAGGTTCAAATGGATGTCCAAGGTTCGCTATGAACTATCGTAATCAATGGCCAAGTCTTACGGGAAACTACGTAACTACGAGTGCGTCATACGATCAATATTTTAAAAATATTTCTGGGGGAATTGGCATAATCGCACTTCATGATCGACAAGGTCAGGGAACAATTTCCACTACAAGCCTTGGTTTAATATACTCATACCACCTAAAGGTTAATCGGAAATTTTCAATGCTTTTCGGAGCGCAAGCAGCAATGTATAATAAATCCCTTGATTGGGATAAATTAACGTTTGGAGATATGATTGATCCTCGTAGAGGGTTTATCTATCAAACTGGTGATGTTGCTCGTGGAGGTAGTCGCTATTTCTTCGATGCATCTGCTGGTTTTGTTGGTTATAGTAAACACTTCTTCTTTGGAGGAGCGGTACATCACTTAAATCGCCCGAATGAATCAATGATCGTTGGAGAATCCAAGTTACCAATGCGTTTCACTGGCCATATGGGAGCTGAGATAAAGCTTGGTGGCAAATCACAGTATAGCAATATCACTTCCATTATGCCAAATGTTATATACCAATACCAAAATGGCTTTCAAGAAATTAGTATTGGAACTTATGTGAAATATGGAGCATTTACTGCAGGAGCTTGGTTTCGAAACAAAGATGCCTTCATCCTAGCCATTGGCGTGAATACAGGGAAATTCAAATTAGGATACAGTTACGATGTCACGGTATCTAAATTAAATAATGGTGTTTCTGGTGGATCTCATGAAGTTTCTCTAGGATTAAACCTTAGTTGTAAAGACAAACCACTTTCGTTTAGAACGATTTCTTGTCCTTCCTTCTAAAAAGTGTAACGAATTAATTTATCACCGTTGTAATAGGTGATTTGAAAAAGATAATGATGAAAACCAAAAATAACAATATGCGATTTTTAACGTTTGCCTTTGCTTTGGCTGGAGTGTTTTTGATCTCTTCATGTGCAAAAGAATCCTCCACGAATACCGGGTGGAATTACAACGATCCTAAACAGGGTGGCTTCCAAAAAGTTCCTTTTGTTGATCAAGAGACAGGACCTGGATTACTACTGGTCGAAGGAGGATCTTTCACCATGGGACGTGCTGAACAAGACGTAATGTTCGATTGGAACAATCGCCCAGCTCGTGTTACTGTTTCATCATTCTATATGGATCAAACAGAAGTAACAAACTTCCATTGGTTAGAATACATGTATTGGATTGGACGTGCATATAGCGAAACATACCCAATGGTTAAGAAAAATGCGTTACCTGACACATTAGTATGGAGATCAAAACTTGGATTTAACGAGAAATACGTAGATTATTATCTTCGTCACCCAGCGTATAGAGATTATCCTGTTGTTGGAGTTTCTTGGTTACAAGCTAACGATTACTGCAAATGGAGAACAGATCGCGTAAATGAGTACATCTTAATTCGTGAAGGAATCTTAGGATTTAATGTTGATCAAAGAGATGAGAATACATTTAACACTGATTCGTATTACGCTGGACAGTACGAAGAAGGTTTAATTAAAAATGTTCAAGACTTAAACCCTTCAAATATCAATGGGAAAAAATTAGGTTCTCGTATTGTACGTATCGAAGATGGAATACTTCTACCTCGATACCGCCTACCAACTGAAGCTGAGTGGGAATTTGCCGCTACTGGATTAATTGGAAACCTACAAGAAGGAACTGAAAACATATCTGATAGAAGACTGTATCCTTGGAATGGCCACTGGGTTCGTCAAGACAATGCTGAGTTCACAGGACAAATTCGTGCTAACTTTGTTAGAGGTCGTGGAGACTACATGGGAGTCGCTGGACACCTGAATGACGGTGCTGATGTAACTGCTCCAGTTGAGTCTTACTGGCCAAATGATTATGGATTATACCATATGGCAGGAAACGTTTCGGAATGGGTACTTGACGTTTACCGTCCATTAACAAGTGAAGATTATGACGAATTCCGTCCATTTAGAGGGAATGTATTCAAAACAAGACTATTAAACAACGAAGGAAATACTGAAATCAAAAATTCACAAGTTGTTTATGATGTACACGGAATGAAAGAATACCTGAATGAATTTGAACGTATTCGTTTTCAACGTATTTCAGCAGATCGTCACGATCCAAATGATACAGTTATTCCTGTTGGACTTTCTTCAAACGTTCAATCAAGAAATCCTTCAAAAAATGGTTATGCTCCAGATCCTTTCTATGTTTCTCATGGAAAATTGAAAGATTCTATTGAACTGAAATTACTTCGTGACATCAACGAAGTAATTGATTTAGCAATTCTTTACAAAAACGATAAGCATGAAATTGAATCGTCTGCTTTGATTCAAGATCAATTATTCGATGGTATTTTTGCCGATGAAATTCGTGAAGGTCCTGACGGAGAAGAGTATGCATTCGAAGTTATTTCCATGCTTAGAGAAGGATTCAATGAATTCATTATTAACAGCCCAGGTAAATTAAAATATAGAGCTGTTACGGAAGAAGAGAATATTGGTCGTTTGAACTATCGTAAATCTGATTATAGTGATTACTTAGACGGTGATATCGAGAGCTCTATTTTCTACGCAAATGATGATCGTAAAAATGCTATTAATCAAGCAACGCGTGATCCTCATTTAGTAATGTATCAAGACCAACATGAGGAATTTGATCTAGACGGTGGACAAGTTAAACCTGGTGACAGAACATCTTGGCCAACTACTTTAATTTCTGATAAATCGCACGTTTACAAAGGAGGTTCTTGGAAAGACAGAGCTTACTGGTTAGTAGCTGGTAATCGTCGTTACCTAGATGAAGATCAATCTACGGATGCGATTGGATTCCGTTGTGCAATGGACAGAGTTGGTTCACCAACTGGATTTAATTACGGAAGAAAAAAGAAAAAGAAGAAATAATTTTTCTCTTAAACATATTGAAAAGCTGTCCCTTGGGATGGCTTTTCTGTTTTTAGTTAACATTGATTTTGTTACAACCTACTCCCCCCTTACATTGAACTGTTTTCTTTTCTGAGTATTTTCGTATCATGGAGAAGATTTTTGAACTATTCTATCAATGTAACGGTATCTCAACAGATACACGCAACGTCCAAGACCAAGCAATGTTCATCTGTATCAAAGGAGAAAACTTTGATGGTAATACATTTGCTTCTAAAGCCCTGGAGAAGGGTGCAAATCATGTTATTGTTGACAATCCCAGTTATTTTCAAGACAATGGTCGAATGTCATTAGTTGATAACAGTGTTTCCTTCCTTCAAAAACTAGCGAACTACCACCGAAAGAAATTCAACATCCCTGTTATTGGAATCACTGGAAGTAACGGCAAAACCTCAACAAAAGAACTCATTAATGTTGTTCTTTCAAAAAAATACAATGTATTAGCAACAATTGGAAACTTAAACAATCATTTAGGAGTCCCTTTCACTCTACTTCGGCTCAATTCAAGTCATGAAATAGCCATCATTGAAATGGGAGCAAATAGATTCAAAGACATAGAAGAACTCTGTGTCATCGCAGAACCGACTCACGGCATAATCACCAATATAGGGAAGGCCCACTTGGAAGGTTTTATTAACTTTTCAGGAGTTCTAAAAACAAAGAAAGAATTGTTTGAATCCGTTGAATCCAACCACGGAGTTATTATTAGAAATAGTGATGATGACATTTTAACTTCCATAGCTCCTAAGTCAATAAAAAACTTCACCTATGGTACAAAACATGCTAATGTATGCGGTGAATTAATCAACCTATCCCCTTATGTTGAAATGACATGGTCAACTAATTCCAGTAAATCTCAACAGATTACCACTCAAATGATTGGTAAATACAATTTCTACAATTATTTGGCCGCCGCTGCATTTGGAAAACTCTTTGAAGTTAATGACTCTGATATATCAGAAGCAATAGAATCATACACACCTACCAACAATCGATCTCAAGTAAAGAAAACTAATAAAAACACCTTGATTTTAGATTGCTACAATGCAAATCCAACAAGTATGAAATCGGCAATTGAAAGCTTCGCAATGAATGACCACCCTAGTAAGCTCCTAATTCTCGGAGACATGAAAGAACTAGGAGACGATAGCCATAATGAACATCAATCGATAATCAAGCAACTAGAGGAGTTAAGCTTAAATGCTATATTAGTTGGAGAGGAGTTCTTCAAGTTTGACTCTCATGCAATATTGAATAAATTCAAATCTACAGATGATCTTCTCTCTAATATTGATCAATTCCCCCTCAAGCAAAAACTAATTTTATTAAAAGGATCAAGAAGTATCGGATTAGAGAGACTAGAATCGTTACTCTAACAACTCTCAGCAACATTAACATTATTGGTTTTCAAGAACAGTAATGTAAAATCAGCCTTTCTCACCTGTCAAAACCAATTGAGATTAAGGCCTTTCAGCTAATTTTAGTATAAAAATAAACTTTATTTCCTGCAGAAAGTTTAAAAAATCAATTCACAAAAAATAAGCCCGTAGAGTAAACTCTACGGGCTATATATAAAATAACGATTCTTTTATCCTTTCAAAATACCTCTCGAAATAACGATTTTTTGCACCTCACTCGTCCCTTCATAAATCTGAGTAATTTTCGCATCACGCATAAATCGTTCTACATGGTATTCTTTTACAAATCCGTAACCTCCATGAATCTGAACCGCCTCAACCGTTTGTTCCATTGCTACCTTAGAAGCATACAGCTTCGCCATGGCACTTGACTGATCATAATTACGTCCATTATCCTTATCTAAAGCCGAACGATAAACTAACATTTTAGCAGCTTCAATTTCGGTTGCCATATCAGCCAACTTAAAAGCAATCGCCTGGTGCTTCGAAATTTCCTTTCCAAAAGCCTTGCGCTCTTTTGAATAAGCTAAAGATAATTCCAACGCTCCACCTGCTATCCCTAATGCTTGCGATGCAATTCCAATTCTTCCACCTGAAAGAACCTTCATTGCAAACGTGAATCCAAATCCATCCTCTCCAATTCTATTCTCTTTTGGAACCTTCACATCATTGAACAATAAAGTATGTGTATCCGATCCTCGAATCCCCATTTTATCTTCTTTTGCTCCAATAATAAACCCTTCCATTCCTTTTTCTATAATGAAAGCATTAATTCCTTTATGCCCAGCTTCAACATTCGTTTGAGCAATAACTAAATACGTAGAAGCTGATGATCCATTAGTAATCCAGTTTTTTGTCCCATTCAACAAGTAATGGTCTCCCATATCGATTGCTGTAGTGCGTTGTGATGTTGCATCGGACCCCGCTTCAGGCTCAGACAAACAAAATGCACCTATTTTCTCTCCTTTAGCCAATGGAGTGAGGTATTTTTGTTTTTGCTCTTCCGATCCATATTTTTCCAACCCCCAACAAACTAACGAATTGTTTACTGACATACATACAGATGTTGACGCATCTACTTTCGAAATTTCTTCCATTGCCAACACGTACGATAACGTGTCCATTCCAGATCCGCCATACTCAGGACTAACCATCATCCCCATAAAACCAAGCTCTCCAAGTTGTTTAATCTCCTCTGCTGGGAATCTTTGCTCATTATCACGTTCAATAACGCCAGGCTTTAAAACATTCTGAGCAAAATCTCTTGCCGCTTCTTTTACTGCTAAGTGTTCTTCTGATAATTCAAAGTTCATATATT
The DNA here is from genome assembly GCA_022448165.1 of Crocinitomicaceae bacterium. Lineage (GTDB taxonomy): Bacteria > Bacteroidota > Bacteroidia > Flavobacteriales_D > Crocinitomicaceae > UBA4466. Next base: position 11,506 of record JAKVAS010000058.1, read on the forward strand.
GGGATTTTATTGGTTTCTAAATTGAGCAACAAAGTTAATGCTTTAATTTAAATTTATACCTTTAAATCCATCTTGAATAAGTATAAAATCATAGGATTAATGTCAGGCACATCCATGGATGGTCTTGATCTCGTTTATTGCTCCTTTAACATGAGCCATGATGGATCTTGGAATTATATTTTGCATTCCTCTGACACGTTTTCCTACCCAAAAAACCTATTAGACAAACTCCATACTTCAACCTCTCTTTCAGCTCAAGATCTTATTCTTTTAGACAAGGAACTGGGAAAGTTTTTCGGAAATCAAGTTCTTCACTTCCTTACAAGAAGTGGAATTTCAGCAACTGATGTTGACGGAATTGCCTCGCATGGACACACTATTTTTCATCAACCGGAACTTGGATTCACCCATCAAATTGGCTGTGGGTCGACCATAGCAAAAATAACAGGCATCGACGTGATTAATGACTTTAGAACGAAAGATGTGGTCTACGGAGGGCAAGGAGCGCCACTTGTTCCTATTGGAGATAAGTTACTCTTCTCTAAAGAAGCAGATGCTTTCCTGAATATTGGTGGGTTCTCCAACATCTGCATTCCTGGAGACACTACCATTGCCTTTGACATCTGCCCTGGAAACTTGCCGCTAAACAACATTTGTAAGAAATTTCATAAAGAAGAATTCGATCGCGATGGCCGCCGAGCCAAAAGTGGGAAAATCTTACCCGATATACTTACCGCCTTAAACCAACTAAAATTTTATAATCAATCCGCTCCTAAATCGCTGGGCACTGAATGGCTTGAAGAAGTTTTCAACCCTTCCGTCCCTCTAGAAGCTCCCTCTCATGATATCCTACGAACAATTACTGAACATATTGCCGTTCAGATAAGTAACATTATTGACCATTACCCTATCCAAACACTTTATATCACCGGAGGCGGAGTTAAAAACCGTTTTTT
>JAKVAS010000058.1:12471-16705 GCA_022448165.1 Crocinitomicaceae bacterium
CATCACACCAAGCTTAGAAATAATAGACTTTAAAGAAGCCATCATTTTTGGCTTTCTTGGCGCTCTCTATTTGGCAGGAGAGACAAACACAATTGCCACTGTTACAGGAGCGCAAAAGAGCATTTCTGCTGGAGTGTTTCACAAAGCATGATTATCAACACAATTCCTGTTCGTAACTCGGGTATATTCACCTTTAAAAAGAGGCTTTGAGTTTAAATACTTTGCTAACTTTGCTCACCTTAGAATATAGAATTTAGATGAAAGATTTACTCGAAAAGTTTGAAAATAAACAGCCAGAAATAGTATTTGAATGGAATGATTCAGAGACTGAAGCAACAGGCTGGGTAGTGATTAACTCTCTTAGAGGAGGAGCAGCAGGTGGAGGAACCCGAATGCGTAAAGGGCTCGACAAAAGAGAAGTTGAATCGTTGGCTAAAACGATGGAAGTTAAATTTACAGTAGCTGGACCACCAATTGGAGGAGCTAAGTCTGGAATCAATTTCGACCCACAAGACCCTCGTAAAGAAGGTGTATTGAGACGTTGGTATTCAGCAGTCACCCCGCTGTTAAAGCATTATTACGGTACTGGTGGCGATTTAAACGTTGATGAAATTCACGAAGTAATTCCAATTACAGAGGATTGCGGTGTTTGGCACCCACAAGAAGGAGTTTTCAATGGACATTTTCAACCAAGAGATGCACAAAAAATTAACCGTATTGGTCAATTGCGTCAAGGAGTATTAAAAGTAATTGAAGACGAACAATATTCTCCTGATGTAGATCGTAAATACGTTGTTGCTGATATGATTACTGGATATGGAGTTGCTGAATCAGTAAAGCACTTCTATAGCCTTTATGGAGGAAATGTAGAAGGTAAACGTGTAATTGTTCAAGGCTGGGGGAATGTTGGTTCTGCTGGAGCGTATTATCTAGCACAACAAGGAGCAAAAATTGTTGGTATTATTGACCGCGTAGGTGGCTTAATCAATGAAGAAGGATTTTCTCTGGAAGAAATCCGTACACTTTTCCTCAATAAAGACGGTAATCAACTGAATGCCTCCAATATGCTTTCTTTTGAAGACGTTAATGCGAAAATTTGGGATTTGAAGGCAGAAGTTTTCATTCCATGTGCAGCCTCTCGTCTAATTTCAGGAGAACAAGTAGATAAAATGATCTCCAATGGAATGGAGGTTATTTCAGCAGGAGCGAATGTCCCTTTTGCCGATCCAGAAATTTTCTTCGGGAAAATTGCGGATAAGGCAGATAACGAATTGACCGTAATTCCGGATTTTATCTCTAACTGCGGAATGGCAAGAGTATTTGCCTATTTAATGAGTAATGATATTACATCATTAACAGATACAGGAATTTTTGAAGATACTAGTAATATCATCTATGAAGCACTAAAGCGTACTCAAGCAAAAAGCGCCTCAAAAACAGGATTAGCAAAAACTGCCTTTGAAATTGCTTTAGAAGAACTTGTCTAACCACAACTATATATAAAACTATAAAATTTAAACTTTTACAAAATCATGGCAATTTTTATTGTTTCCGTTTTTATCCTCGGTTATTTAGCCATCACCTTGGAGCACAATTTGAAGATCGACAAACTCGTCCCTGCACTCTTAATGATGGCACTAGCTTGGGCTGGAATCGCTTTTGGGCTGGATGACTTTAACTCATGGTTTGATAGCCATAATAGTAAAATCCTTGACATTTCTTCAATGGAACACGAAGGGCGTCTTCACTTAATGGAAGGGACCCTACTGCATCACTTTGGTAAAACATGCGAGATATTGATGTTTCTTGTAGGTGCAATGACTATTGTCGAAATTATTGATCATTTCAATGGATTTTCGACAATTAAACGATTTGTTAGAACAAACAAGAAGAAAACATTACTTTGGATTGTCTGCGTTCTTGCCTTCATACTTTCTGCAATTATTGATAACTTGACAGCTACAATTGTTTTAATCACTATACTAAGAAAGTTAATTTCCGACAAACAAATGCGTATTTGGTATGCAGGTATGATCATTATTGCTGCGAATGCCGGAGGCGCCTGGTCTCCAATTGGGGATGTTACCACAACAATGCTTTGGATGGGAGAAAAAGTTTCAACAGCTAAACTTATTGAATTTCTAATTCTTCCTTCATTGGTTTGCATGGTTGTCCCAACTTTCATTGCTAGTTTTATGCCTGCTTTCAAAGGAAATTTTGAATCGCCTGAAGAAAACAGTAACCTAAACAGTAAAGGACCGTTAATGTTATACTTAGGACTTGGATTGATTGTTTTCGTTCCAATTTTTAAAACGGTAACACATCTTCCTCCATATGTTGGAATGATGTTATCGCTATCAATTGTTGCGTTAGTTGCGGAATTAATTAGTGCACGTCAATTCTCTTTGACGAATGTTGAAAAAGAAGCTAGTAGTCATGATGGACATCATAGTAGTCCAACTTTCAAGGCTTTATCCAAAATTGAAATGCCTTCGATATTATTCTTCTTAGGGATTTTGATGACAGTAGCAGCACTTGAATCACTTGGATTAATCTTCAACTTTGGACAGTCAGTTCAGCAATCTATGAGTAATGATGTTTTTGTCATGTTACTTGGGGCAGGATCAGCCGTTATTGATAACGTACCATTAGTTGCTGCTTCTATGGGAATGTTCGACATGAACGCTGTGAACGAAGCAGGGCAACTAATATATAGTACAGACTCAAAAATATGGCATTTTGTTGCTTACGCAGCTGGTACAGGAGGAAGTATGTTGATCATTGGATCAGCAGCAGGTGTTGTTGCGATGGGAATGGAAAAGATTTCGTTCTTCTGGTATTTAAAAAACATCGCGTGGTTAGCATTGATTGGCTACCTCGCAGGAGCAGGAGTATTTCTTGCTTTGGCATAATATATGAATAGATTAAATCGTTAATAGAACAATTATGAGTTTATCATCTTTTTTACTGCAAATTCAAACAGGAGATACTACATCGAATGGTGCTAAGGATGTTCCTTTATGGGATATTCTAAAAGGAAATGAAGAATTAGCACAACAAGGTATCGGCTGGAGCGGCTGGATCATCGTTATTATCCTAGCTGGAATGTTAGGGTATGCAATTTTCATTTTCGCAGAGCGTTTCTTTGCTTTACGAAAAGCACTTCGTGAGGAAGTAGGCTTAATTGCAAAAGTTCGTGATTATATCATGGATGGAAAAGTTGATCAAGCGAAGGATTTTTGTTCTCGATCAGAATACCCTTCTGCGAGAATGATTGAAAAGGGACTTTCGCGTTTGGGGCGTCCAATGGAGAACATTTCTGCTTCTATCGAAAACACAGGGAAACTTGAGATTTTACGTCTTGAACAACGCTTAAGTTTCTTAGGAACAGCAGCTGGATCAGCACCAATGATTGGATTCTTGGGAACAACAGTCGGAATGATTGGGTTATTCATGGACTTACAAGTGTCTGCTTCTTTAGATATTAAAGTAATCGCTCCAGGAATTATGACCGCCATGGTAACGACAGTTGCAGGTTTAGTTGTTGGAATTATTTCTTATGTAGGTTACAATTATTTAGTGGCGAAGGTTGGAAAAGTAGTGTATCAAATGGAAAATGATGCCTTAGAGTTTATGGATTTGCTTCACCAACCAGGTAAATAATAAGATTATGGGATTAAGTTCAAATAATAAAATGAAGATCGAAGGCGGAATGGCCTCGATGACTGATTTGGTATTCTTACTCCTCATCTTCTTCATCATCATGAGTTTGATGAGTAATGATCAATTTACCGTTGATTTACCTGAAACAAGTACTGAGCCGCCTTCTGAAATTGATCATGTTACGCCAACATTGGAAGTAACAAAAGATAACCTTTATGTAGTAAAAGACGTAGGAGATGATAGCCCCGGAGAATTAGAGGACCTTAAAGAATTAGTTGAATCTGTGGTTTTAAAAAGTAATAGTACAAAACTGAAAATTGCAGGAGACAAAGAAGCCAGTTACGAAGCTGTTTTCGCAGCACTAGCACTTTGTTCTGCAAATGGTTGGGATCCAGTTCTAGCATACAATAAATAAGATAATTATGGCAAATATTCCAGTAGTAAATCGAATTGACAAGAGAAACGGCCTTATTGTAGCTCTATGCTCTATGGTTGGGATATTTATATATTTGTTGCTCACTAGTTTTGAATTTCCAGATCCCCCACCCAGAGACATTCCTATGGAAATAGA
>JAKVAS010000059.1 GCA_022448165.1 Crocinitomicaceae bacterium
GCTACACTGAAATTATACATCTTTACTTTTTACGTTTTTGCTATATCGCTATTGCGGTCGCAAGATCCAAACCACTTTGTAATTGGTGCAGAGGAATTATCTGGGATTCATATATATACCTTACTTTATGATGATCAAGTTGATGTTTTATATGCAGGAACGAATAGTGGATTGTATGCGTATAAACAAAATCAATTTATAAAGCTTAGAAGACCTGATAATTGTATTGGGAACTCGTTTAATTTTTTACAAAAGAATAGCATTGGTGAAGTTTATTGCAGTAATTTCAATGGACAAGTATTTAAGGTTGATAAAACAGATTTAAAGGTTTTCTGCAGTTTCCCTAAGAAAGAAACGGAATTCGAGTTTTCTTTCTTTTTTGATAAAAATGATAACATAATTGCTACAGGAAAAAGTATTATCAAATTTGATACGAAATCTAAACGATTCGAATATTTATACAATTCCCCAAATAGTAAAAATCGAGAAAAGGATTTACAAGTATTAAACTTTTCAAAGATTGATAAGGAGAATGTGTTTTTTTCAGCAAACTCGAGAATTCTTAGATATAAAGATGAAGTAATCTCTGTTGAGAATGATTTAAGCGGAGGAATGCGTTGTTTTTTTGGAATAAATGATCATATAATAACAAGTGATCATAAGGGGGAATTTATGAATCTATCGGGTGATTTACATTTCTCTATAGAACCAAAAAGACATGAACGAAGTCATGATTTAGGTGATAATCGAATACTTGGAATGGGGCGCATTAGTGGAGCTAGAATTATGGAGTTGAAAGGGGATACATTGATTTCTGGACGAACTTTTTTCTCAGATGAAATAATATCCTCATTTGCGAGAACAGAAGATGATTGTTTTTTTTTCGGAACATTTGGAAATGGTATTAAGGTTGTTCCCAGTCTTAATATTGTACGCCAAAGGCTTGGACGTCAGTTGACCGGGATTAGTTCGTCTCCATCTAATGAGGTTTACATTTCTAGTTTTGAGGGGGAATTATTTAGGTATAAAGCTAAGGTCGATCAAATTTTCAAAGAGAATGGAAGCGTTAATAAAGTTCGTCATATTCCAACGTGGTTTCCTGGAATAGTACGAGAGGAGCTAATATATACTGGGGTCGGTACATCATCACTTAAAGATGTACATGTTATGAGTCCTTCTGAATATTTGTACTGTAATCAATCTTCGATCATTTTTTGCACGAATAAAATAGCTTTAAATGAGGAGTCAATTAGAACCAAAAGAACAAATGTGGTAACTAATGGTGAGAAAGAATTAAGAATGTCTTCATTATTACCAGTTAGAACTAGAGTGACCTCAGTAACTATGAATCCTAAGGATAGTGTTATTTATTATTCGACTTATTTTGGAATTTTCAAAAGACCATGGAATTCAATTGAATCAACGGAAATCCCCCTGGGATTCGAATCTACTTTGTGCAATTTTGTTGAATTTTATGATGGAAAATTGATTTGTGCGATTGAGAACCAAGGAATATGGTTTCTTCAAAATGATAAGCATATTAAAACTATTGGAGAGAAGGAAGGTTTAAGATCAAACACGGTAAAACAGATTTTTGCTAAAGATGGATTGCTGTATATTTTAACGATAAAAGGATTACAGGTGTATAGTCTAGAGCAAGATCGTTTTTTATCTTGTGGTGCGGCTCAGCGAGCGATGAACAATTGTAAAATAGTTGATTTTTCTTTGAGTAATGATCATTTGTGGCTTCTTGAAAAGAAAGGTTTTTTATCAGTCGAATTATCCGAATTAACAGAGGAAAATAAAATCTCTGCGCTATACTTAGATTCTATAACCGTAAATTATAAAAAGATAGATTTTAGGACGACTTCTCGTTTTTCGTATGATCAGAATGCGTTTAATGTTTATTTTGACTATCGAGATATTGTTTCAAAATCAGCAACATGTGTCAAATATAAACTGGATGGGTTCTCAGATGATTGGAAATCCATTTCTACTTTAAGGAATGAGATTGAATACCAATCGTTGCCGGCAGGGAAATATACATTTCGCTTAAAAGCAACTTCTTCAAGCCGAGAAACGGAAGAGTTTAATTACTCTTTTGAAATATGTCTTCCCTATTGGCAAACATGGTGGTTTTTTATGTCTATAATGCTGTGTGTCGTTTCTATAATTGTTGTTTATTATCGGTTCCGTTTAAAACGACAAAAACATAAAATGGAGCTAATTAATGAGGTTAACTCTTCGAAGTTAAAGGCTATTCAGTCTCAAATGAACCCTCATTTCATATTTAATTCAATCAATTCGATTCAAGATCTTGTTTTACATCAAGAGGCAGTAAAGTCGTATGATTATATGGTTGACTTCTCTAAATTGATCCGAAAGACACTTGAGTTTTCGGAGAATGAGTTTATATCGATTGATGAGGAAGTTGTTTTTTTGAGAACATATCTAGGATTAGAACAGCTTCGATTTGGTAGGGATTTCAACTATGAAATACTATATGAAGAGACTATAGAAAAAATAGAGGTGAGGTTGCCGTCGTTAATTATTCAACCTTTTATAGAAAATGCTTTGAAACACGGTCTAATCCACAAAGAAGGAGAGAAACGTCTGTTTATTAGTCTTGTGGTTACTGATCATGTGAAATGTGAGATTATAGATAATGGAGTGGGAAGAACGGAGTCAGAAATCAATCAGAAAAGGCAAAACAGGGAACATGTTTCCTTTTCGACAAATGCAATTAACGAAAGAATGAAAATATTGAAAGAACAATTTGGAGAAAACATAGGATTTGAAATAATCGACTTGTATGGAGATAATGGTGAATCTATAGGGACAAAGGTTATTTTGACTTTACCAATTCTTAAGGTTGATAAGAAGTCTGTATCTTTGATTTAGTTTTTTTATTTAACATTTCGCCACATGTTCATAATTAAAGCGCTCATTATTGATGATGAAACGGCTGCTCAAAATATTTTGAGAAGTCTTCTAAAGTTATCTTTCCCGAATATTGATGTCGTTGGAATAGCTAGTAATCTAAGAGATGGAGTAGATCTAATCAAAATCCATTCTCCCGATTTAGTCTTTTTAGATGTAGATATGCCAAAATATGCGGGATATGAAATAGTTGATTTTTTGCCGAAAATTGATTTTCATATTGTATTCGTAACAGCCTATAATAAATATGCGATCAACGCATTTGAAATTAATGCAACGGATTATTTACTTAAGCCGATTGAGAGAAAATTACTCGCTCGAGCAATTGAAAGAGTTAAGCAACGTATGCGGGATGAGCAGGCAATTGTAGATCACACCTCATTATTGAATCAATTAAAAGAATATGAAAGTGAAACAATAACTTTTTCTGAATTGGGAAAAAAGAATGTGGTCAAACTTCAATCTATTATTGCAATTAAAGCTCAACGGGCTTATTCTGAAATTCGATTAATGGATAACTCAAAATTGACGGTTAGTAAGAACCTCAGTAGTTTGGAAAAAGAACTTGGGAATGCCAAGTGTTTCTTTCGATCACATAAATCATGGATTATTAATACGAATCATATTATTTCATTTCAGGTGAAAAATAATACTATTGAGCTTAAAAATGATGTAACGGCTGTTTTGTCTAGATCAAAGAAAGAGGTATTTAAAAAGCAATTTTAACTACTATATTAATTCTTCAAATAGCAAGTCTTCTTTACTGGTTTCTAGTCGCATGTTTTTAATCAGGTTGGTTCTAGTAATCGTTTCTTCTTTTAAAGATATAGCAGAAATGTAGCAGGATTGTACAATGTTGCTTATTTGCGATGCCGTGAATTGATAGTTATTCACCAAAGCATTTAGATTGACCTCTTTATTTAGTGGTAAATCGGAAGGAATGGTTTTCTTCCAAATAATTGCTCTTTCTTTTGTTTCAGGCTTAGGAAAGTGAACAATTGATTGAAACCTCCGAATAAAAGCACTATCCATATTTTCTTTAAGATTGGAAGCTAGTATAACCATTCCATTATAGTTTTCAATTCGTTGTAATAAGTAAGCTACTTCTTGATTCGCAAATCGATCGTTTGAACTTTCATTATTTGTTCGTTTACTAAAAAGTGATTCGGCTTCATCGAAGAATAGAATCCAATTTTTATTTTCTGCACGTTTGAAAATACCTGCAAGGTTTTTTTCTGTTTCACCGATATATTTTGAAACCATTAATGAAAGGTCGATTCTAAACACTGGTCGATTAGCCGTTTTTCCAAGAAGACTAGCGGTAAGTGTTTTCCCAGTTCCAGGAGGTCCATAAAAGAGTGTTTTATAGCCAAGTTTGGCTCTTTTTCCTAATTCTGGATGCTGGATTAATTGATTGTGATAAGTAAGCCAATTTTTTAAATCATTCAATTGATCGTTGGTTTTTTCATTGATGATCAAATCTTCCCAATTCATTTTGGTATCCAATTGTTTGGCTGGAAATTGTTGACTTAATTTGGGCGGTTTTACCTCACCATATAGAATGTGCTGCACAAGTTCGTCGTTGGGAATTAATTTACCGCTAAAAATCGGAACTCCATTTTTCACTGCTTCTAAATCAACCAAGCTATGCCGTGATAATTTCCCTTCGGGAAGTAGGAGATAGGCAATTTCTTTTCGCTTCTCAGGGTCTCTTGCAGCCAATAAGAATACAGCTGTTTCTCCAGTAGGAATTACACCGCGATGTGGTTTTTCTGTTGTTCCTCCAAATTCAGTGCAAATAACATCGAAATTGGGATTTTTTGCAAGAAAGATATCTAAGGTTTGAGGAGAAAAATAGGGCGCTAGCGCAAGAAGTAAAATGACCTGCTCTTGGAAGTTTAGGTCGTGTAACGAAATGATGTTGGATAGGTACTTGTCATCTATCTCTATTGGAACCGAATATATTTCTTCGATTGAGTAAATATCAGTAGAGTTGATGTGTTCAACGTGAAGCTCTGTGGCTTTTTTTATTATTTGGTGGAGGGAGGAGATCATGTAATTTAGATTTGATTCGAAATATCTTTAGCATTTGGATTTCTAGCAAGAATTTTGTTCATCCTATAATTGGGCATTGTATTCATTATAAAAACCTCTCCGTCATAAATGAATGAAGAAACTGTGTCTTTCTCTTTTCCCATAAGTTTTTCGTATTCACTCTGTTCATAGCTACCTGGGTTGAATCCTAGTTTGTGCAGTGATTCGGAAACTGCATCCATACAATTACGATGTTCGACATGATAATTGCTTGCAAGGGCTTTTCTTACTGTGTTATCAACTGTCTGATACATTTTTTGTTGTTGGCCCTGATCTTTTATACCAGCATCACTAAATCGAAATTGTATTGCCGTTTCATACCTGTTTCGTTTGGCATCTGCGGAATATTCAGCTAAGGATTTATATGTTTGAATAGTGTATGCTGATGCGCCCGCAGGAAATAACCAACTAGCCGGACCATCTTTAGAGTAGTACGTCCAACCTTCTTGTTCTGATCCCAACAACATTGCAGTATGACCTTTTTTAACTGCTCCTTCAGCATCATTGAGCACGATTATTGAATACCCTTGATTCTGTACAATTTCGGTAATTGACTTTCTCGAGCTTGTTTTTTGATTTATGGAATCACTTTTTTGTTTATAATGACTTGCTTTCATAGTTATTAGGGGGCTTTATTTTCTGAGTGCTCTGCGTTTATGTTTTTTTAGATACGCTTCTCTTCTTTTGTTTGATTTCTCTTTGTCTAATTCCTTTTTTTTTGCTTTTCGTTTTCTTGAATTCGTATAGGCTTTTTCCCTTTTTGTTTTTTTACGTTCTGAACTCGATTGTTTTCGAGTGGTTCGAGTTAGGGTTTGATTATCATTTAAAAAATCTTTATTTAATCGCTTGACCTTACTATCGTCGTTGGATATCCCATTGATTCCATAGGTTGAAATCGAATTTACTAAGGTGGCATTCCCATTTACAGTAATGGCAACATTGTATACGGATTCTGCAGGAGTTCGTCCTGGCCTTGTTGGAATCGCGCTAAAAGATATGATAGGAGAGGTCAATTGAGAAAGAGGAATAGAGAAGGAACGAAAATTCGGAGATAACGGATCTCCAGTAGGGTCTGTATTTATAGTTTGACTCATCGGACCATCGATGGTTTGCACCGTTAATGTAAAAATATCTGGTTCTCCATTGTCTCCAACGATTACTGTGACTGTTCCAGACATTTCATCAGTTAAACCTTTTCCTGAAAGAATATCTCTATTAAAGACTGTTCCATTTGAAGGTAAGAATAGACCTCCTGGTGGAGTAATATTTACTTCAGGTAAAGAGATGTTTTTTGTCTTACCTTGATAATTTTTTACGGTCCAACCAGTTGTAGAACTTTTATGAGCAGATTCACTTCCATCTCCTAATCTTCTTGTTTCTCCTTTTCTATACCATTTCCTATTTTGAACTCGCCGAGTAACAGTTGTAAATGCTTCGTCTATAGAAGGAAATGTTCCGTCTGATTTTCGACGTGTCATCTCTCTATTAATTAGCCGTCTTAACCTTTGTGTTTTTCTATCTATTGTATATCGAGGCTTTTTCTTTGGAATGGTCTTGTAATTATTTGTTAATCGGACGTTGACATAACTATTGGATTGATTCGTTTGTTCATTCGATTCTGATTCTTGCGTAAGGTATTGAGATTTGTACATACTCGATTAAAATAAATAGCGACCTATTCCACATTTGTTAATTCCACAACTGATGTTCCTAGGGTAAAGTATGGCTTGAAAACATTGTTGCTAATTACAGTTCTAATATCGCTTGGTAAATGTGAATACAATGTAAACCTATCGTAACTCATTTTAGTACCAATAACTGTTGCCTTGATTCCCATATATGAAAGTTTTACAAGTTGATATGGAGATGTTGCAATCGTAATTATACCATCTGATATTTCAAGGAATTGTCTCCCGGTAGAAATATCTTTCCCATTCATATCTTTATTAAAATTATCTGGTCCTGGCGGGTTTCCAATTGCTTTTTGAATTAGTCCTAAACTAGCTCTTGATATTTTAAATACAGGATTAAAATTCATGGCGGTACGCAGATAACCTCCGAGTCCCTTTTTTTGTCCACCATATACACGGTACGCGAGGATTTCACCATCTGGTAGCTGTATAAGATGAAGATCGCCTTCTCCCTCAACAGAATTAGGAATTTCCGTTACTGTATGGGTGTATTCTGTTGTGTTTCGAACAAATATATTATTCTCATCCATTACTGGTTGAACTCTTCCCGTAATCGTATGTATATAAACACTTCCCTTTCCATATTTACTATTGACCACTTGATCTATCGTTTTTGATTTTAAACTAGAACGATTATCTGTTTGATTCGTTTTTGATGTATACTCTCCCATAAGAATTATGTAATAGTTTATTTCCAACCCACATGTAACATTTCATTCATCCAAGAATATTTAATCACGGAAACGCCCCAGTTCTTGTAAGGCAATAAGACATCCAATGCATGTGGCTTTATTGTTAATGTTTGTTCTGTGATATTAGAAAATACATCCCCTCTTTTAACTGAAGGTTTTACCAATTTGTCTATCGATTTAGACTTTACATTAGTTCGGCTTTTTTGTTGTTTCGATGCTGGTTGACATGTCATATTATTGTTTTGAGTGTGCAGTTTTATATATTAATGTTTGTGTCTGAAATTGGCTATTCCCATATTTCTTCCAATAATGGAATCCCTTAGAATCTCAGGATGATCATTGATGAAATTTTGAATAGTTGGCCTCCACCAGGATGTTTGGTATGGGTTGTTCATGATTTCCCGAGAGATTCCTATTAAGTTGGAGTACTGATTTCCGAACCGTTCATTTTTTCCAAAATTCCCATCAACATTTACTTGTTTTAGTCTTTTCCAAGGAGTACCATTTTCTTGTTCGAGATGTTCTCGGCCTTTCAAAATACTTTCTTGTAATCCTGTGTAGCTTGGAGATACATAAGCTCCAACTCTCCTTGCAGTGACAAGAATTATTTGGGAAGCAGAAATTTGCTTGAGTTTATTTATATTTCCAGATAACACTTTTTTTATGAGTTTTTTCTCTACATTATCATACATTATAAAGATTCGCTCTCTTTCACCAATGGTTCTGTTTCTTTTATCACTAAGTTCCGATGAAACGTCATGGAGTTCTTTGGCTTCTTCAGTGAAATCGAAAATATCTTTGAACTGTAGGAAGTGTGAGCCTTTCAATTTTAATCCTGTCAGCTTATTGATCTTGGCTGTGAGTAAGGCAGCCTCTTCCGGTAATTTTGTGGTAGAGTCAAGAAGTTTCGCAAAAGACTTGACTAATTCAGCCATTTCTTTTTCGCTTTGAGCCACTGTCATACTCGTGTCTAAAGTTCCATCTTTGATAATGATTTTCGCTGTTTCGAGTTTGTTAATATGATTTTGAATCATTTGATTTCTAAATGAAACTTTGTCACCGCCAATTGTTTCCTCTGTTCTATTCGGAACCACATATTCTTTTTGGTTTTTCTTATCCCATATTTTTTTAAGTTCCGCACCAATTAATCTATCTGCTTCAGCCGCTAATTGAAAGGATAGTCCAAAAAATACGCTTGATGAATGATCCTTGCCAAGTTGAGAATGTGATGGTCCAGCCAAAACTTCTTCAGGAGTGTTTTCCAAATAATTCACCCTTTTTTTAGCTGGTCCTGAAGTTCCGTCTAGATATTTTTGGGCAACTTTTTCTCCCATTACCTTGTCAATTATTTTACTGACCCAATTTGGGCCTATAGCTTTTCTATCAGTTTCCAAAACATTCAACAAAGAAGTGTCTCGTACATTTCTCTCAAGCATTTCTCTTGAAATTACATTTGCAGCGGGCACCATAAGTTGATTGTGGATTGCTTTGCTAATAGCAAAAGATACTTTTCGAATCCACTCGATATCTATGTAAGCGATGTACTTTTTTACTTTGTAGAAGAAATCAACCGTTGATTCTATGCCTAGGAAGTAGGCTTGAACTCCTTTAGCAAGAATTCCTGAGTGTTTTGAGACTGCATCCAGAATGTACGTTTTAAGTTGTTCATTTGAATCAAGATGTTTAGCCATTGCTCCAAAAGATTGTAAATTCAATAACGCTTCTTCCTTGGTTGGCATTGTTGGAGTTTTGCTTAAAATATTCACAGCTTCGTGACCAAGACTTTGAATGGTGTCATTCGAAGTAAATGACCCAGTTGTTAATATTGGCATAGATTTTTCACCAACTTTTTCTTTCGAGCTAAAGGTTTGAACATTCTGATGTTCTAGCGGCAAAGATTTTAGAAATGATTTATTTTTATCCTCATGCATCAATTTGTCTACTGCTATTTCTACAAAATTAGAATGCGCAAACAAATCTTCAATTACGTGAAGAGCGGCACCTAAATGAAGAAAACCGTTTTCATTTCTACCTCCTTCAGCAGCAGCAATTAATCTTTTTTCTAAGTGTTTGTTACTACGTCTAATGAAACCCATTACACCTTGACTATCGTAATCAAAAAGACCAACACCACGTAGACTTTTTGTATTCGGATCAGTGGGCTCTTGAAGAGTTATAAATTTATTAGGGGTTATAGGAGAATTTTCAGGATTTACTTCCGAAGGCGGATCTATTTTTCCTTGGTTTTTCGAAATTGAATTACCGCTAGGATATTCTGAACCTTCTACAGCGCCGGCAGGATTATCTATGTGCTCTGATGGTATGTAAAAACCTAGCTGACTTTCAGTAGGGATTTTACCGAACTTTTTGTAGGACATCAGGCCGAGAACACTGTATAAATTATTGTATCCAATACTATTAAGTAGGATAGGTGCAAAAGCTTGGTTCATATCACGCATCCAATTACCATAATAAATGGATTGAATTTCGAAAGGGCTGAAGGAGTTTTGCAGCGCATAATATTCTATACTTTCATGCTTTGGAGCCTCAAAATATTGAACTGTTGGGTTCTGAACAGATGTACTCGAATTGTTATAACATAATAGAGGTAGATCATTTTGATATGCAACAACGTTTCTATTCGCTTCATTTTCTAACATTTGATAATTTTTCGCACTCGAAGGGTTAAGATTATTTCTTTGCTGAAGAACATGCGTTAATTCGTGGATTAAGATCTCTTCTCCTTTTTCCGAGTTTAGATCAACACGGCTTAAATCAACATAAATATTGTTGCCATGTGTATAGGCTAACTTTGTTTTAGGAATTTTTGCTGTATTATAAACATTCACATTGGAAAAATCGGACTTCAACAGAGTCTCCATTTTTTGTCGAATGGAATACGATAAGTACGGGTTTTTTGTAAATTGATCATTCGTAGACTCTGTTGGTGGAGAAGTAGAACCTCCATTACCTCCATTACCTCCATTACCTCCATTACCTCCACTAACCGAAGAAACGACCGAGGTTATTGGCGCACTTATCGGCTGTTCTTTAATAGCCTCATCGTTTTCATTATTTTCTTTTTCCTTTTTCAAAATGAATTACCCCTTGATAATGGGGTCCCTTTTTTTATATTTTTTTTAGCCTAAATGAATTACTATTTCTTATGCTTTCCAGCTTTTTGTCCCTGAAGTGTTCTTGGATCTCCAACTTTGACTTCTGGAAGTAATTCTTGATTATTTTTCTTTCTAATTTTATTCTGTTTCTTGATGATGTTTTTGTTGTATATTCTTGCTTGTTCCTTACTGTTAACTATTCCAATTTGATAAATTTGCATTATCTCAGTTACAAAGTTTTCAGTTGTTCTATTGTGTGCTGGTGTCCCATTAATGCTCAGTTGCGTATCTGAAAGTCTTAAATAAGCATGTCCTGCCAATTCATGCAATGCATTTACACCTTTCATGTAATCCGGTTGATCCACGATACCTGCCTCTTTATCAATAAGGATGCTTTTATCAGCTAGGTATATTCTAACTGTGTCTGTAACTTCTTGAGTTTCTGGATCACGTTTCGTTAATGTAGCTCCATTTAAATTTACTTTATTAAGAGTAGTTGTACTTCCGTCGGAAAAAGCGATTTCAGTATCTCGAGTGATAACCGAAACTTGAATATCTAACTTTTTACTATTTGTAATCAAGTAATTAAGGCGGTCAATTATTTTTTGTTGTGTTGAATTATATTCCTTCCCAGAAGGAGCGATATATTGGAGTGCATGATTATTTAGTGAGAATCCATGATCCTCACCTAGAGTGGATTTTAATCCAATCTCAAGATGTTCCCAAGCAGGATCAGTTAACTTTAAGTAGTCATTCTCTTTCGTTTTTAACTCTTTAATATTTTTACCTTTTCGATGATTCAATGTTTGACCATCGATGTTAGTTTGCATGGTATATGAACTTTCCATACTTTTTCAATTTATTTCCAATCCACATGTAACATCTCATTCATCCAAGAATATTTAATCAAGGACATACCCCAATTCTTGTATGGCAATAAGACATCCAATGCATTCGGCTCTATTGTTAATGTTTGTTGCGTGATTTCAGTAGATAAAGTTCCAGACCTACTTAAAAAATCTCTTCTTAATCCTTCCCATGTACAATTCTTCATGGTTTTCCAGTTATCTCGAACTGCGTTTAGTAAATTTTCTTCTTCTTTAATTAACTGCTCAGATCGTTCGTTTATCCAATCTTCAAACACAGACTCAGCGTTTGGTAAAACTTCCTCTAGATCATATCCTACCAGAATTTTCAAGAGCAATACTTGATCTTCAGTTGTACCAATAATTCCAGTCGCGAAATAATGAAGCAAGTAAATTGCTCTTGCTTGATCTTCCATTGAGTTCCATTCGCCCTTTTCGGATAAAAGTTTGAAGTTTTTAAAGAGAACAGGGAAGAAAGGATTGAGCAATACAATTCCTGCATTTTCAATCATAAGTTCTTCAGGAAGTGTAATTACCTTATGAACGGTTTGTTTTTCTCCACCCAAACGATTCTCTGAAATGTTCGTTCCGAACAATTCAAAGTGCAATGCATTGATTTGATCTACTAATTCACCAACACCACTTGAGATAGTGTCGGATTCAAGAGCAGATACAACGTTAAAAATTGATTGAAGTTCCGTTTGATTAATAGAAGTTCTGCGCAAAGAAACAATGAACGAATCAACATCGTTAACAAGAACTGTTAAGCTTTTTATCGAATCAATGATAGAATCAATTAGTTGTTTTTCTGATGTTGAAACAGAGTTGATCCAGTTCTGTAATTGTTCAATCGCAAATGAGTTATTTGAACGCTCCCTTTTTTGTTTTTCTTCAATTGCGTCAAGCCAAATCCCCTTTGCTATTCGTTGAATAAAACGCTTTTTGGCTTTAGGTGATTGCTTTAAATAAGCTACCAGTGATGTGATGAATGATTTTTTCGAAAGAAGTTTAATACAGGAATGCTCCAACTGAGAAAAATTGTTGGATTGTTGAATTGATTCTTTGCACAAATATCCATGTTCTAGAAAGAATACAAAACTTTGGAAAGTAGAACGACTTTCTTGTGTCTCCAAAGAAGAAAAAGTAGCTTGAAATACTTTCGAAGATTTATGGCTTTCTATGGATGATGTATTCCAATGGAAATGTTGTAACGTATCTTCAATCGATTGTCCAGCAGAGTACCTTTCTGCTATTTCTGAAAACAATGCTTCTGCATGCCAGTGAGAAGAAACGATATCGAGCGGATAATTGTTGGGATAAAAATCAATGATTTTTCGAAGCCAGTGTTTTAATGCTGCATGCTGCAAAAAACGTTTCTTCGCCGTTAATGAATACTTGAAATAATGTAACAATGACTCAATAAAAAGAGTCGATTCGCTGATAGAAATACATGTTGTTTCAAGTTCTTGAAAACTTGAGGTGGTAGGATTGGCACTGTCAGATAGATATCCTTTTTCTAAAAAGAAGATCAACGCTTGAAATAACTTAATTTGTTTTTCATTTTGAAGTTGTTTACTTATCTGTTCAGAAAAAGAAACTTGTCCTTTATAGTTCAATAGTAGGTCACTTTGTGTAGTAATTCTCGTTTTGTCTTCTAACTGATTTAATTCAATTGATTGTTCTTTATCCTTTGCGGCGTTTTCTTTGATTTCATTGAAAAGTGTCTTGGCTAATTGTTCAGGCCAATTGCTCTCCTGTTGAGCATTCATATTAATCGTTAATTGATCTAGCTCAATATTCTGTTGACCGAAATAGGCGGTATTTAATAAATCCTCTAAGAGAGGAAGTACCTTTTCCTTAATGATAGAAGTGGCATTATTGACAAATTCCATAGGTTCGATGTGTCGCTGTATGCGAACATCGATGTTAAGCTTATCTATGTAGATGTCGTTAGTCTTCATCTCTGCTATTATCTAATAGTTCAGGTGTAACAATCATTTCATAAGCCGCTTCATATTCATCATAGTGCATCGTTAATTCAATAGTGATAGATGTAACTTCACTGAAGTCCAGAGAAAATGTTGGTTTTTTAGCGCGTGAAGTATACTTCCCATTCAATCGCCAGATATACGTTCTTGCCGATGAATAGGGGAGAGAAGGGGTTACTTTGTATCCAGTTTCTGTTGGACTTACTTGCATGAGTTTAAACGTAGGATTTAGATCTACTACATCCAATTGGAAATTGATTTGACCTCCTTCGTTTGGCTGGTAATGGACTTCATATTCTCCATTATCAACATTGTCAGAAGAAATGATTGCTTGTTCCTGAATTTGTTGCGGACTGCATTCTACACCACCTTCATCATGCATAGTGATAATCCCAGGTGTATTATTGAACGCCAGTTCATATTGTTTTTCAGCATTACTATAATCAAAGACAAGCGTATATGAATTCTCTTTCGGAAGTACGTGCTTTCCAGTGCTGAGATCGGTTATGGTAACTGTCGTATCGGGAGATGGGACATCATCTTCTAAGGGTTCAAAATAAAGATGTGATTCAACAATTCCACCATTTAAGCTATAACGGAAGAGGTAGGTAACGCCATCTTCGAAAAGGGTAATTTTATTTCTATCAATTATATACTTGTCGACCTTGTCAAGAGTAAGAAGTGGAATTTCATGTAGAGAATCTGTGGATTGAATCTCTTCGGAAGTTTCTAATTGCTCTGAGAATCTCGGATCGTAAAGAAGAAAGGCCTCTAGTTTACCGCCAGGTTGACTAAAATGAATTGTCGGGGTTAAACTGTCTCTTGGAATTACAATTGTTCCATGACGATCTGGCGTAAGCTTTGTTTTTCCGCTGTAAACACTCATTTTTAACTGCTGAATAATTTCTATATCAGCAAAAGTTGTTTGCCCGTTTATTGAATAGGTGATATGATATTGACCTGGGCCAAAATCATCATAAATTTGTTGGAAGTACAAAAAGTTATTTCCTTTTCCTGTTCCATAGTTTTGTGGAGGCATGCCATTTGTTGGAGAGGAAATTGTAATCAATCCTAAGCCTTCTGTTGCCTCAGGGAAAAATTGAAGAAAGTAGAAATCCACATCCGTTGAAGAGACACTGTAAATTCCATCTTTTTCTGTGTCAAAGCTGAGCATTTGTTGTCCATCACCAATACAAATCTTAGCAGGAATAATGGCGGGCGTAACTTCCAAAATAATACCTACAGGATTCGCTCCATCGATTTCATATACAATTTTGTATTTCCCCACGCCACCAAAATGACTTGTTAATCCTTGATCGGGAATAGAAATGATTTGCTCTACAGAAAAGTAATTTTCGGTAACAGGTATTAGTTCTTGTTGATGCACCCAGTTTTCATCAGGAAAGTACTTATAGACACGAAGGGATCCTCCTATTTCACTTACTCGGATGTGGTAGACATCTGTCGTTTTTTCTTCGAATACGATTTGATTCCCAAATGGAATGAATACCTGATTATCTGTATTATACGCTTTTATTGAAAGTTCACAAGGTGTGTTCAATGCGTTGATTAGATTGTTTTGTAAACTAATAATCGCAAGTTCTACAGGTCGAACTGAGGATACGGAACCATCATCATCTATAAATCCTAGATCCGATAATTCTTCTGAGCTTTCAGATGTAGTATCCTCAAAATCTCTTGGCCGCGCTTTCGGAGTGTGAAATTCTTCCGAAGAAGTGTTATTCGTTAGTGCTTCGTTAGCGTTGATTTTTGCATCAAATGCAATTCCTTGAAAAAGATGAGGTTGTAATTCATGCAAACTTTTCTTCCAAGCGCTATAATGTTGTTCGAATCGTTTTCCACAGCTAGTTCCCATCCAGTTAAAATCAATATGAATGTGCGCTGGTGTTTCCATTCGAATCAATCGTTCCATGAAACTTCTAAAATGTACTTCTTTGAAACGGCCAGCATTTTTTGGAAGTACAATCGTGATTCTGAATGAGTAAGGATCTTTATCCGATTCATATACAAAACTTCCAATTTCGGGAAGCGTTTTTGTTTTATTCTCAATCGAAAGTAAATCCGTAGAAGTAGTTCTTGGTCTTAAAAGAATATGCTCAACAATGTGCATTCCCTCGATATCGTATGGTGTTCCATCGTCATCCGTTCCTGCACCGAAAAGAAAACGGTTGTTTACCTCTTTAATTCCTAGTAGTCTGCATAAGCGTAATTTATAGGATTCAATGTTTGAATTATTCCATGTTGATAGCGTTGAATCATCGGATATTTTGGTTGCATCAAATGATTTGTAGCGTTCGGCGGATACTTTTTGATAATCTTCGGCAAAGGCAATTTTGTCTTCGATTAGTTGATCTAACGTTTCTCCTCGTTTCTCCTGATATGCTTGAATTCCTTGCTGAGGATCGGTCAATAACGATTTGTGTCGATCAAACATTTGAGTCGCATATGCTTCGAAAGATTCTCCAAATCGACTTAATAAGTGACTCAAAAATCGATTCCTTCGACTTCTAAATTCTTCGTCGCTTTCGGTATTTTTAAGAGACTTATAGTAAGAGTTATCTATATCTAGCTTGAAAGAGTTCCATGTTGTTGAGTTTGAGACAAAGTCCGAAAACAAAGGTTGTACATCTGGAACATTGTATAGTGGCTGAAACGCATATGTGCTATCAATTGTTTTATTGAAAGAAAATAGTTCAGGCAAATGCGCAATTTGCTTTAGGTAGTTGGCTAATAATTGCTCAAAAGGAAGTAAGAATGCTTTCAACTGTTTTGCACGTGATTTCCTATCGGCTGTAGCGTCGGCAGGAAGTCCATATTCACCAATACCATAAATTTCAGGAAAGTCATTTTGAATCGATTGATACTTTTCGATTTCCATGTCTTCACCTTTCGGAACGAATAAGGCTTCATTATTTGGTAGGCTAATTTGAACCTCTTTTGCATCGACTATTTTCGCCAAATACTTATTTGTGATATCATTGTTATCATAATCGATTGATTTGCCATTCATGCAAACGATAAGCTCTGTCTTTCCTGGGCTGAAACGAGGTTTGTATACATCACTATTCGTAAGATTTAGGCAGTTGATGACATTTCGTCCCATTAAACGATTGTCTATATAGCT
>JAKVAS010000006.1:0-4336 GCA_022448165.1 Crocinitomicaceae bacterium
GCAACATTACCCATTGAAACAATTACTTTCTTAACGTCATTTGTCAATTTAACCTCTCTCCAAATTTCATCACTTGCCAAAGCAGACCCTCCTGGACTGTTGACACGAAACACAACAGTTTTGATTGTTTCATTTTTACGAACATCTTGAAAAAGTTTGCAGATATCCTCAGAAGTTAAACCTTTTCCCGATTTTGAAACAGGTCCCTCTGCTAATATTACGGCAATGTTCGGACTTCCAGCCTCAGTTAAGGTTTGATTTTGAAAGAAACGTTTTTTTGCATACTTATTGAAAGCAAATAGATTTAATTCTTTTCCCTTTCCAACTTTTGCCTTTTTCGCAATAAGATCAATTACTTCATCACGGTACATTGTTGCATCCATTAATTTATGGGCAACAGCATCTTCTACATTTTTTACTAAGGCGTTTTCTGCAATTCTGTCTAATTCTTCAGCGGTAATAGAACGTTCTTTACCAATTTCTTCTCTAAGATCTAGCCAAATACTTGATAAGTATCGTTCAATTTGTACACGAGAAGAGTCGCTCATTTTTTCGCGGAAATAAGGTTCAACCGCGCTTTTGAAATCGTTGTTTGATCCTCTGATAACTTGCATTTCTACATCTAGATTATCAAGCGTTTTCTTGAAGAATGAGAGTTCAGCACCTAAACCAAGGAACTCAACATTAGATGAGGGGAAACCATAATTTTCATTTGCAGCAGATGCTAAATAGTATTCTTTTAATGTAACAGCTTCACCACTATTGTATGCAACAACAAATTTTCCGCTTTCTTCAAAGTCATTGATTGCATCACGTAATGCTTTAGCAGTTGCTAATCCGCATGAAAGGTTGTCAATCTCAAGGAATATTCCCTTAATTTTTTTATCGGTTTTCGCATTTTCTATACCATGAAGTAAACTAGCTAGCCCCATTTTTTGATCAACATCAAAGTTCATTGGATTAAATGAGGAACTTCCTCGTTCCATGATTGAACCTTCAAGGGTCATGTGGAGCACAGTCTTATTCTCAACTTTTATATCTGTACCTTGTTCAAAGCTACCAACAATTGAACTAAATACTACTATCCAGATAATTAGACCTAAAATTGAGACTATTAAGGCTGCCCAGAAGCTCGGCCAAAATATTCTCCCCCATGATACTGCTTTTTTTTCTGCCATGTTCTTGCTGTTTATGTTACGTAATAGTTTAGGGACAAATATATGAATGCTTTTTAGACGAACAATTTCGAAAAGTATGGATGGTTTTGATTTGAGGACGAAGGATATTAATTGGAGGATAAGTGAGTTAGTTAGTTTAGATGGAAATCTCATTAAAAGTCCGTAATTTGCGATTAAACTATAAGACTAAATAAGAATGAAAAGAATTCTCACACTCGTGTTGTTTTCCCTTTTTTTGGGTAGCGCATTTTCGCAATTAAGGTATTCCAAGGTTAAGATTTATACTGATTCAGAGGGGTTAAGTCGTTTGACTGAACTTGGCGTAGCTGTAGATCATGGTCATTTTAAAAAGGAAACATTTTTTATTAGTGACTTCTCAGAGATGGATATTTCAATTATGGAGGCTAATGGTTTTAATTATGATATTTTGATTGATGATGTCAAGGCATATTATTCAGAAAGAAGTAAACTTCCATTGGAAGAGTTTAAAAATGTAAACTGTAATGAGTCAGGCGGGAATACATATAATCCACCAATTCCTGTAAATCATTTTGAAAATAACAGTTATGCGGGTTTCTATAAATATCAGGATATGCTAAATGCCTTGGATGCAATGGTTGCTCAGTACCCGAATTTGATTACGGTTAAGGCTCCTATTTCCAATTTCATGACACATGAGAATCGACCTATATATTTTGTTAAGATATCTGATTCCCCAAATGATTCTGCGGATGATACTTCTGAACCAAATGTTATGTATACAGCGATTCATCACGCACGTGAACCATTATCAATGACGCAAACAATATATTATATGTGGTATTTGTTGGAAAACTATGCGACTGATGATGAAGTGAAATTCTTGGTAGATAACACCGAAATGTTCTTTGTTCCTTGTATAAATCCAGATGGTTATATTGAAAACGAATCATCTGACCCCTCTGGTTTTGGAATGCATCGAAAAAATAAAAGAAATGTTGGAACAACTAATCCTGGAGTTGATTTGAATCGAAATTATTCTTACGGCTGGAATACGACAGGGGTAAGTTCTGATGTGAATAGCGATGTATATCCTGGAACTTCAGCTTTTTCTGAACCAGAAACGCAAGCAATGAAGTGGATGCATGAAACATATGGATTTAAATTAGCTTCTAATTCTCATACATACGGTGATTTGATTTTGTTTCCTGTTGGAACAACATCCGCCGAATTTGCAGATCATCATGATTACTTTAATGATTTTACAGAACATATGGCAATGTATAATGGATATGTGTACCAAAAGAGTTCTGGGTTGTATCCAGCGTCTGGAGATTCTGATGATTATGCTTACAAGGTAGACATAGGAGTTGGTCTAAAAGATACGGTGTTTGCTATTACGCCAGAGGTGGGAGATGATTTTTGGCCTGCACAAGCAGGAATTGTTCCTACGTGTATTGAAATGATTCATCCAAATTTGATTTTGTCACATTTAGCGCATAAGTATCTGATTGTATTGGATACTGACCCTAATACGTTAAATAGTACAACAGGAGATTTTGAACATTCAGCAAAACGTTTGGGGTTACAAAGTGGATCTGTTACGGTTTCGATAGAACCTCTATTGAATATTCAATCTGTAGGTGCTCCAATTGTCTATAATTTAAATATTCAGGAATCTGATATAAGTACTATTTCTTATGTGTTAGATCCAGCAATTCAGTTTGGAGATGAAGTGCGCTACGTTTTAAATACAGAATATGGCTCATGGACGCATCGCGATACAATTGTGAAAACATATGGATCTTTAACGCTTCAATATTCAGAGGATGCTTCAAATACGGCAAATTGGTCAGGAAATTGGTCAACAACAAGTTCAGAATTTGTTTCACCCTCTACTAGCTTTACAGATAGCCCAAATGGAAATTATCCAAATAATACGGATAGAACATATGAGTTTTATCAAGATATCGATTTGACCATTGCGACGGCTGCAAGTGTGTCATATTATGCAAAGTGGGATATTGAGGCTGATTACGACTACTGTCAGTTACAGGTTTCTGTTGATGGTGGTAGTTCTTGGATTGGTCAATGTACGGCGTATACAGTAGATGGTACAAGTGCAAATGGTAGTGTACAACCGGATGGTGAGCCTGTGTATGAAGGTGTACATGATTGGGTGTTAGAAGAAGTGAATTTAAGTGATTATTTAGGGCAAACGATTCGTATTCGTTTTCAGTTAGAATCTGATGGAGGAGTTCGGGAAGATGGGTTCTATTTCGATGATTTTCAAGTGAGTTTTAATGAAGATTTTTCAGGATTGGATGAATTTGCTTTTGAAGTTCAGACAATACCAAACCCGGCAAATCAGCAAGCGTTTATTAGTTTGTCAAAAGTGATTACTGAAGGTTCAATGAAAGTGTTTAATCAAGCGGGACAACTTGTAACCTCAGAAAATATTACTGAATTAACAAACAAAATAACGGTGGATACTGCATCCTTACCTCAAGGAGTATATACTGTAATCGTTGATGAAAAAGGATTGCCTGTGAAGCCTGTTAAATTGGTTGTAATGCATTAGGATTAAATACTGTAAAGAGTATGGTAATGAAAAACTCGATCTTTAGATCGAGTTTTTTTTGTGAAAAAATATTGATTTAACAGACCTATTTTGTTGAAATAGCTGATTCTTTTTGTTGTTTGATGAGGTCGTGAATGGCATTCCATAGATCAATGCGCTTTTCAAGTGCTTGCTTAGCCACAGTTAATGTTTCATTCCATTTTGTAGTATCTGTACCACAAAGCTCCTCAATCATTTTTAAAGATAGTGGCCCGTGCTCATCACCATCTAATTCAATGTGCCTTTCCAAGTAATAAGTTAGTTTAGAGTACTTCGTATTTTCAACATCGGCTTTCTTTAAAATTTCGATAAACATATCAGGAATGACATCTTCTCTACCGAAAGTGAAGACAGAAGCAATTGAATGTGATTTTCCAGTTGCGATAACCTCAAATGAAAACTTAACAAAGTCAGCAACCCGAGAATCAATAGAGAGTTGATCCAAAGCGTCTTTTACCGAAGATCCAGATTCAATTCGTTCAACAAGTTGAATCATCTCCTTGCTATTTGCGCCTAGTTGATCCATAGCTTCTAAGTACATTTCATAATGACTTTTAGG
>JAKVAS010000006.1:4346-13696 GCA_022448165.1 Crocinitomicaceae bacterium
TCTTCACCATGAACAATTTCATTGATGAATCGAGCTAATATTGGATTGTTTCTTGGCGTCCAAGGAACTTGAATACAGGTAAGTTTCTGTTGAATGGCTTTTAATAAAGACATGAAATCCCATACTGCAAAGACATGATTCTCCATAAAGATTTTTACATCTTCAATGGTTTGTAGATTATCATAAAGTCTATGGTAACGTAATTCGTTTCGCAATCCTTTAATTTCGCTTTCAATATGTTTAATTGTATTCATTGTAAAAAGTATTATAAAACTTATCCGTGCATGGTTTCTTTTTTTCCATATTTTTCCATCAATGAAGCTTCAAAAGCCAAGAACTCTTGCCAGCGCTCTTCAACATTTATATTCCCTCCATATTGACGAGCAAAATTTAAGAATGTTGTATAATGCCGTGCTTCACTTTCCATTAAATCCCAATAGAATTTCTTCAAATCATCATCTTGAATCTCTTCAGAAAGGATTTTGAATCGTTCACAACTTCGAGCTTCAATCATCGCTCCAATCAACATCTTACTTACAAATTGATTTTCTTTCGGTCCACCACCATACTTTCCATTCATATGATTAATCAAGTCAACCACATACGGATCTCTACGTTCTTTCCCTAGTGTTAGCCCTCGTTCAATAATTTTTGCGTGAACCATTCCGAAATGTTCCATTTCTTCAATGGCAATTTCTGTCATAGCTTTTACAACATCTGGGTATTCGGGAAACTTCACAATTGTACTAATTGCATTACTTGCCGCTTTTTGTTCACAATATGCATGATCTGTAAGGATTTCTTGAATGTTTCCTTCTACTATATTAACCCAACGCGGATCAGTTGGTAATTTTAGTCCTAGCATGCGTGTAATTTTAATACAAAGTTAATAGATGATTCGGCTACATTCATTCAATTAATTCAATATTTTTGATAAAATTCAATAATTTATTATGAAGAAGTTACTTTCTCTATTGTTTTTGGGTGTTTTATTTAGCTCAAATGCTCAGCAAACAAATTCTCCAAAATTAGTGGTAGGAATTGTTGTTGACCAAATGTGTTATGAATACTTATACCGTTATTACGATAAGTTTTGTGATGGTGGTTTTCGTCGTTTAATGACGGAAGGAACAAATTGTAGAAATACCCAATACAACTATATTCCTACTTACACTGGGCCGGGGCATGCTTCAATTTATACGGGAACAACACCAAATAATCATGGTATAGTTGCAAATGATTGGTTTGATCGTACGACGTCTAGATCAATGAATTGTGTGGAGGACTCAATGGTTACTTCAGTGGGAACGGACTCACAATATGGGAACTTTTCTCCATCACGCTTGAAAGCTAACACTATCACAGATCAATTAAAGTTGACCTACCCAAATGCAAAGGTCGTTTCTATGTCTATTAAGAATCGCGGGGCAATTTTACCAGGCGGACATTTGAGTGATGGTTCGTATTGGTATGATTTTAAAACGGGTAATTTTATTACAAGTTCTTTTTTCAAAACAACTTTGCCAAATTGGGTAAATAAGTTCAATAGCGATAACTACGTTGAGAAATGCTTAAAAGGTGAATGGAATACGATTATGGATATTGATAATTATGCAGAAAGTGGACCTGACAATTCTCCTTATGAGCACTTATTAGGAGGTAAAGAAACACCTACATTCCCATACAATATTAAAGAAATGACAAAGGATTCATTAGATTATGGGATGTTTGTATATACACCATTTTCCAATACTTATTTGACAGATTTTGCAATTGAATCATTAAAGAATGAAGATCTCGGAACAGATCAACAAACAGATATGCTTTGTATTAGTTATTCTACTCCTGATATAATTGGTCATGCTTTTGGTCCATATTCTGTTGAGATTGAAGATACCTATTTGCGTTTAGATTTAGAATTGAAGAAACTATTCAAAGCGATTGAGGAGCAAGTAGGAGGACAAGATTATGTTGTGTTTTTAACTGCTGATCATGCGGTAGTACCTGTACCTCAGTATTTAATGGATAAAAAATTACCTGGTGGGTATTTCTTTTTAGAAGAACACTTATCTGATTTATCAGCTAAGCTTACTACAAAATTTGGTATGGATTTCTTGGATTACGAAGACAATTTAAATCTTTATTTAGATCACGATTCAATCGTATTGAAAGGCTTTGATTTGGAAGAAGTACAAGAATTTGTAGCAAAAGAAGTTCAATCGTGGGAAGGGGTTAAACGAGCTTTTACAGGAAAACAATTGTATAACGCATCG
This sequence comes from Crocinitomicaceae bacterium, assembly GCA_022448165.1. GTDB lineage: Bacteria > Bacteroidota > Bacteroidia > Flavobacteriales_D > Crocinitomicaceae > UBA4466. Next base: position 6,620 of record JAKVAS010000006.1, read on the forward strand.
ATGGATGACAAGTGGATGGACATGGTTCGTAACGGGTATCATCATGCTGAAAATGGAGATGTTCTATTTATTTTAGAATCAGGTTATTTACCGAAATTAGCAGATTCTGAATTGGCAAGAAAAGGAACTAGTCATGGATCAGCTTTTAGTTATGATACGCACGTTCCATTGCTGTGGATGGGAATGAACATACCTAAACAAGAAGTTTTACGCTCGATTGATATTACTGATTTGGCGGCAACGTTAACGCATATGTTGTATGTTCAACGACCGAATGCATTAACTGGAAAACCTATTTTGGAAGTGTTAGGAAAGTAGTGTTTTCGGACTGAAACTTTTGATTTTTCCGTTCAAAGATCTATTGTACATTTTAAAATTTCCGAACTTGTTTCGTCGGCAATAGCTAAGCGACCAATTTTTAATCCAGGGCACCAATGTATGTTTTTATCATCGCATAGAACCATCAGGGAAGCTTTTTGATTAGCATCAATTTTTGATCTACGAATAATATCTGAAAGTAATTGGGATCCTTTCATTCCAATAGGATAAATTCGATCGTTGATTTCCCAAGAACGAAGATGTAGTTCCCCGTTTAATTTATCCGCATCCAAATAAATACCATCCTTTGAAAAGGTTTTAGGTATCTTACCTACCTTCTCTATAATTAATTTAGCACGGTGTTCAGCTTTTAAAATAAACGTAAGTTGATTTGTGTCCTTTGAGATTGCAAGAAAATGAGGATGTTGAATAGGTAATCGTTTTCCTTTTTGATTTTTGGATAAATCAATTAGTGGTTTCGAGAGTTTGGGAGAAAGATTAAGCTGTCGAAGTAGTTCGGCAATTTCAACATTATTTAAATTATTAATCAAAGTTATTGGAATTGCTAGCGTATCTATGATGCCATTAATGTGCTTTGAAATTGTTTTTTCTAATTCCTTCTGTGTTTCTTGAAACGCATTTACTAGGGTTAAGATACTTTCATGAAGAGAAGGAACTTCTTTCGTTACTTCAGGAATAAGCACATTTCTAAGTACATTTCTTCGATAATTGTTTTTTTTATTACTAACATCTTCTCTCCAGGAAAGGTTCATTTCCTTAGCATATGCTTTCAATTCTTCTTTTTTGAAAGGGAGCAAAGGACGAATCATTCTATCACGTTCGGCAGGCATGCATGAGAGTCCCATAATTCCAGATTTTCTAGAAAGGTTTAAAAAGAATGTTTCGACCTGGTCATCTGCATGTTGTCCGATCAGTATTCTGTGTTTAGGATCTTCTTCTAAGATTTTTCTGAACCACGCATATCGAAAATTTCTTGCCTCTTCTTGAAGATTCCCTCCATCCTCGAGCGATTTTTTCATATCAACAATCTGCAAACGATAAGAAATTCGATTTTCTTCACAAAAATCTTCCACAAAAGCAGCATCCATTTCTGAGTCTTCACCTCGAAGTTGATAGTTGACATGTATTGCATGAACTGAATATCCTAGCGTATTTAGAGAATGCAATAAAACCATGGAATCTAATCCACCGCTACAAGCAATAAATAACTCGAAAGTATTAAGGGTAGTCCATTCGTTTTTTATATGTGTCAGAATTTTATGCATTCATTCCATCCAAAATCCCTTTAATTTTTACAAGGCATTCTTCGTATTCGGTTTCGGCATCTGATTTTATGGTGATTGCTCCACCAACGGCACAGGAAAGGTACTTATCTATTTTATTGTAGATAAGCGTTCGAATAACAACATTCATGTCAAAATCACCGTTAGGTTTAATATATCCAATTGAACCCGAGTAAATTCCGCGTTGAAAGTTTTCATGCTTATCAATCAGTTTCATTGCGCTTATTTTTGGCGCACCGGTCATTGAGCCCATTGGAAACGTCGCACGAAGTATGTCCGTAAAGGTTACATCATTTGAAACCTCACAAACTATTTTAGAAATCATTTGGTGTACAGTCTCGAAGGTATAGATTCCAAAGAGCTCTTCTACATTAACCGAATTGGGTAGTGCAATTCTGGAAAGGTCATTTCGAACAAGGTCAACAATCATTACATTCTCTGCTCGTTCTTTTGGATCGTTTAATAAAGCTTGTTTTAATATTTCATCTTCTTCTGGAGTCTTACCTCTTTTTTTTGTTCCTTTTATAGGTTCTGAAGAAATTTTATTCCCCTGTCTTAACAGAAATCGTTCTGGACTGCCTCCGAAAACAACATGATCTCCAATGGAAAAGAAGGACGAAAAAGGAGCTCGAGTTAAACCATTTAATTTAAAGTATGAATCTAAAGGTTTTGGTATATCTACATTTTCCGCAAAGAATTCTTGACAGAAGTTTACTTCGTAAATATTCCCTTGCTGTATTTCTTCTTTTAATGCATTGACATGTTTGAGGTAGCTTTCTTTTGAAATCCGTGGTTTTAATTTGTGCGGAAATGGGGTGTAATTTTGATCAATTTCCTCTTCTAAAAAATGATCAATGAATTCCATACTTGTTGAATCTCTCTCCCCATGGATAAAAACAAAGTTTTCTTTATCAATATCAACCATGTATTTTGGAACCCAAGCATACCCTAAAGGAAAGCCAGTGTTGTTTTTATTCATCGAACTTAATGATTCGATTGAATTCTTTAAATCGTATGAGAGATTTAGTAAAATATATGAACCTTTGTGTTCATCAATGAACTCTTGAAGTCTTTCTAATGGTTCGTTATCAGTAAGCTCCAAAATGGGGCCTTCACCGAAAGCGAGCCTACCGGTTCCGTCGTTACTATTAAAATATGCTATTGGAAAATCATACATGTTACGAATGTACGTACTTTCATTACGTTATCATATTTCCTTACGTGAGATAATCTGTATATTTTACGCAAATAGTCAGGTGGTAATATATGATTTATAGAGTACTTAAATTTATTATTGGATTAGGGTTACGATTGTTTTATCGTCAAATATACGTCGAACATAGGGAACGTTTACACAAAACTGGACCGCGAATTATAATTGCTAATCACCCTAATACCTTAATGGATGGATGGCTCATAGGAAGTATTTGTAGTGAACCAATATATTTTATGGCAAAAGGAACATTGTTTAACAGCTCGTTTAAGCGCAAGTTTCTCAAAAGTTTAGGATTAGTTCCTATTAACCGAGCATCAGATGGAAAAACTTCGGGAATTTCAAATGAAAGTTCATTTGAATATTGCTATCAATTATTGGAAAAAGGTAAAACTCTAGTTGTATTTCCCGAAGGAACAAGTTATCTAGAGCACCAATTAAGAGAATTAAAATCTGGAGCCGCGCGTATCGCTTTGGAGGTTGAACGAAGAAATAAAGGTAAACTTGGGCTAAAAGTGATTCCCGTTGGACTTATATATATGCGTGGATATAAATTCAGAAGTTCTGTGGTTATGAATGTTGGAGAAGAAATATACCCTGCTGATTATCTTTCTAAAGATGGAAATACGTTACGAGAAGATGGTAAACGATTAACCAAGGATTTTTCATTTTCCCTAAGATCCCTATTGATTAATTCAACTTCGATCGATCAAGAAAATTTAGCTGATAGAATTACTAAAATTTTAGGAAGAAATATTGAACATACCTCAAAACGTAAACTTAAATCTAATCTCTCTTTTTTGATGGAGGTACATAATAGATTGGGAGCAATTTATTCTGATAATCCTGAAAAACATTTGGAAATAGAAAATTTAGTAGGTCGATTACAACTCCAGTTATCCAAATTTGATATTACTCCAGATTTGATTGATCGGAAACGAAAATGGGGTGGTTTATTAAGGCCAATGGTTGAATTTGCACTTACACTTGCTTTCGGATTACCTATATTTATTTTTGGTGTAATTCATAATATTTTCCCATTTCGATTTACCAGCTTTTTGCAACTTAAATTGTTGAAAGACATTGAATACCATGCTCCTGTGGCCATCCTTATAGGTTTGATTCTTTATCCCATAACTTACCTTGGTTTTGTCGAATTATTGAATTATGTTATCGATTTTTCCTTTTTAGAGAAAGTAGTTTACTGGATTTTGATGCCGATAACAGGGATGTTTGCTTATTATTTTTCACTTCGAATTGACAGAATTACATATAAATGGAATCATTTTTTCCTTTTAAGAAGTGAAAATCAGAGGGTAGAAATGCTTAAGACAGATAAACAGCGCTTAAATGATCTTGTTTTTGGGTCGGAAAAGGAATGTAAACAAAAATAAATATTCATTATAAATTGTAATATGTTCATTGTCAAGGTGTTTATAATCATTGAAAACGATATTCAGTTATGCGTGCATAGTACTTTTTTTGTAGATGAACCTAAATTTTGAATAGACAAAAAGAAGTTTTTTATCGTTGAATGGGCTTAGTGTTTCCCTTTGTCTTAAGAAATAGATGATGGCAACCGGTATTGGGCAGAAACGTTTTTATAGAGAACCCTCAAACTACTGCCATGAGAACTACAACGACACTTTGTGCGATTTTCTGTGTGCTATCTTTCGGAACATTATCGCAGCACGATCATGAGGAATTGGAACATTTATTTTCAAAACACAGTCTTTCTGACTTTGAAAATTTAATTGGTGTTCAAGATTCTAACATTCAAAATATGAGATATTTGAATTTTATAGATTCGACTTATCAGAATTTTCATAAAAGCATTGAACAACGACTGAGGAATGGAGAGGAAATTAGCGATGGTCAATTTTCATTAGAGTATCTTGAGCTTGTATCAAATGTGGCTTCAATAAAGAATAATTTCGACAAACCATTGGATATTGATTTTACTCCGAAAGCTTTGAATGGTCCATGTGTAAATATGGATTTTGAAACTGGGGATGTAAGCGGTTGGGAGTTAACTCGTGGAAATGTAGATGGTTCAGCACCTTATAGTTATGTTGGTGAATTTGTTGTGGGACCAGGTCCTTATCATCAGGTTTTTGGAGGAGGAGTTGACCCTGTGACTGGAATTTCTCGTGTAAATCCTTTGGGAGGTGGTTTTTCTGCACGTCTTGGTAATGGTACAGGTGTGGGGGCTAGAGCTGCTCGTCTTAGGCAAACGTTTTTAGTGGATAGTACTAATTTTATGTTTACATATAGTTATGCTGTAATTTTTCAATCACCAGTAGGTCATGCTTTAAATCAATTGCCATACTTTACAGTCCGTGTATTTGATTCATTAGGAAATAGTGTTCCTTGCGGAGAGTATTCTGTAATCGCTGATGCTTCCAACGCTTCTAATTACCAATCTGCATCATATGGAGGATCCACTGTTCTTTACAAGGATTGGGAAACAGTGTTTACGAACTTAAGTGCTTTCATAGGTCAAAATGTAACTATTGAATTTACTTCTGGAGATTGTTCTTTGACGGGGCATTTTGGATATGCATATGTTGATGCTTCTTGTGGAATGTCGAGCGTAATTGCCTCTCAATCTACCATATGTACCGGGGATTCATCCATTTTGACAGCGCCTGCAGGAGCTGCAAGTTATTCTTGGAGCAATGGTGCAACTACACAGTCAACTACGGTTTATACAGGAGGCACATATACATGTACCTTAACTCCCTTTCAAGGAGGGGGCTGTTCTATTGATTTGGATATTTCAATAGAAGAGTACCCTTCGCCAACAGCTGATTTTATTCCGTCTAGCATTGTAGCATGTGTCGCAGAGCCAATAATTTTCACGGATCAATCTATAATCCCAAATCCAGGTGTTATTACTTCTTATCGATGGGATTTTGGTGATGGAAACGTTACACTTCCTGGAACAGGAACAATTACCGGTATTTCAAATACAACTGGAACTTATCTTCTTCCTGAGCATTATTATGATGTGGCAGGGGTCTATAACGTAGAGCTTTGGGTGACAACTGATGATGGTTGCGCGGACTCTATTACTATTCCAGTAACAATTAATGCGTTACCAATTGTCGTTGCAGGTACGAATCAAATAGTTTGTGAAGGAGTTTTAGTTACTCTTTCTGGAACTGGAGCCTTATCTTATTTTTGGGATAATGGAATCGTTGATGGACAGCCATTCACGCAAAATGTTGGAGTAAATACATACACTGTAATTGGAACAGATATTAATGGCTGTGAGAATACTGATCAGGTGGATGTTACTGTAAATCCTTTACCTGTTGTAAGTGCAGGTCCAGATGAATCGATTTGTGATGGCGAAAGCGTTACCTTGTCAGGAACAGGTGCATTCGTTTATGTTTGGGATAATGGAGTTATGGATGGTGTTGTATTTACCCCTCCAGTTGGTGCTGTGCTATACACAGTAACAGGCACTGATACTAACGGGTGCTCAAATATAGATACCGTTAACGTAACAGTAAATGCTTTACCAAGCATAGATGCAGGGTTGGATCAATCTGTATGCGACGGAATTACTGTTACACTTTCGGGAGCTGGAGGAACAACATATGTCTGGAGTAATGGTGTGATAGATGGGCAATCTTTTATTCAGCCTGTTGGTACGATTACGTATGCTTTACTTGGATTGGATGCAAATGGGTGTCAAGGAACGGATCAAGTTGATGTGACGGTGAATCCATTTCCAGTTGTAGATGCTGGAGTAGATCAAGAGGTTTGTGAAGGAGTCGCAGTTACTCTTTCAGGTGCAGGAACATCAACATATACTTGGGATAATGGAGTTATAGACGGACAAGCTTTTGTTCAGGCTGTTGGAACAGTCACTTATACGGTAATAGGAACAGATATAAACGGATGTCAAGGAACGGATCAAGTTAATGTGATTGTAAATCCTTTACCTATTATCGATGCAGGTCCTGATCAAATTATTTGTGAAGGGGGAAGTGTTATTTTATCAGGTGGTGGTGGGAGTGCATATGCTTGGGATAATGGAGTAATTGATTTAGTTTCGTTTTCTCCTGCTATTGGAACTCTTATGTATACAGTTATCGGAACAGATCTCAATGGATGTTCTAATAGTGATGTAGTAGATGTTACTGTGAATCCTTTACCAATAATAGATGCAGGAGTTGATCAAACTGTTTGTGAAGGAGATAACGTCGTTCTTTTCGGGACTGGAGCTTTAAC
>JAKVAS010000006.1:13706-48163 GCA_022448165.1 Crocinitomicaceae bacterium
ATATCATTGGGACAATGGTGTAATAGATAACGTTGCTTTTATTTCTCCAATAGGAAATAGTACATATGTTGTTACAGGAGTTGATGCTAATGGTTGTCAGAATACGGATCAAGCGGATGTTTTTGTTAATGCCTTACCGATAGTTCAAGCTGGACCAGACCAAGAAGTATGTGAAGGGATAGCGGTTGTTTTTTCCGGAGCAGGAGCATTGAATTATGTTTGGACAGGTGGAATTTTAGATAATGTACCTTTTGTAAATGCTGTTGGCCAATATGAATTTATTGTTTCGGGAACGGATTTGAATATGTGTTCAAATACGGATACGGCACAGTTAATTGTGAATCCCAATCCGATCGTAAATGCAGGTTTAGACATAATGGGATGTGAAGGACAATCTATAACCTTGAATGCAATTGGAACAGGAAATATATCTTGGAACAATGGTGTTGTAAATGGTGTTCCTTTTGTTCAAAATGTAGGAGTAACTGTTTATGTTGTTACGGAGGTATTAGGAACAGGATGTTCCGCTTCTGATAGTTTGATTGTACAGATTCATCCGAACCCAAGCGTTTCCGCAGAAGATCGAGAGATTTGTGAAGGAGAAGGGGTAGCCTTAAATGGTTCTGGGGCCAATGTATATATGTGGACACATGGAGTCATAGATGGTGTCGAATTCTATCCTTCAGAATCAGATGATTATATGGTAGAAGGGAACTCGATTTATGGGTGTGCAGATAGTTTTATTGTTAGAGTGACTGTTCATCCTGCTCCAATTATCGACTTCAAAATTTTGAAACCTTCAATGACTACAGTTGATCCATCTACGGGCTTTGATAACTTGAGTGTTGGAGCGGTAAGCTATCAATGGGATTTTGGAGATGGGTCACCTTACAGTACAGAGTTTGAACCATATCATACGTTCCCTGATGCTGGAAGTGGAAATTACGAAGTCGTTCTGACCGGTTATTCAGAATTTGGTTGTCCAGGTGAAAAGATAAAGTATATATATGTTTTACAAGATTATACGATTTATGTGCCGAATTCATTTACTCCTGACGCAAATGGGGTAAATGAGATCTTCAAGCCTATTCTGGAAGGATTCGATGAGGATGAATATACATTGTATATTTTTAATCGATGGGGTGAAATTATTTTCGAATCGCATGATATGCAAGTAGGGTGGGATGGAAAGTTTGGTCGTAATGGTCGAGAAGATGTACAAGATGGTGTTTACACTTGGAAAGTAGAGGCTGGATTTATTGATTCATCAGATTCAAAAATATTTGTAGGACATGTGAGTTTATTAAAATAATCATTGATTAGGTAAAATCTCAAAAAGACGCTATTAAGGGGTTAATGGTGTCTTTTTGAGATTACTTTGTATATTTCAACCCAATCTTTCCAGTCATTTTGTATATTTCTAAATAGGTGTCCAGTCGATTGTATAAATTCTCATAATGTGCCATTATCGTATTACGATAATTGTTTTGGAAATTGGCAAGATCAATTGAATTAATACTTCCTACGTTTAGTCTTTTTTGAGCAAGTTCAAAGGCTTTTTTTGCATAAATAGTATTTTCACTAGATATTTCAACCAATTGAACTCTTGCCTGATACATTGCGATGAGGTTGTCAAGTGCATTGGTCATAGACTTCTCCATTCGCTCTATGGATAAGGCTGAAATTTCTTCTTGAATTCTTGAGATATCCACAGCTCGCTTATTTTGCCAATTATTAAAAAGTGTATATCTCAAGTTGAAATTGCCATAATATGAGAGATTGCTTGTATTAAGTTTGAAATTTTGATCCTGTAAGTTTTGAATTCGTGACCAACCGGGTTGAACGCCTGCTTGAAAACTAAGTGTTGGATATAATGTTGCTTTTTGCATTTCCGTATTGGTCTTCTGAAGTTCTAACCCGATGTATTGGTTCTTCAAATTTTGATTATTAGCCATCATATCAGTTTGAGCATTTGAAAAATCAATAGGCTCAATTGCCATTTCAATATTGTCAGTTAAATTGTATACGATACTATTTGTACTATCTCCATCGTTCATTAACAGCTTCAAGTTTCGAATCGAGTTCTCATATGAAATTTCTTGAAGCAGATAATTTGTACTGTCTGTTAAGTATTGATTTTTGAACTGCAACAACTCTAGTGAATTAGAGTTACTATACTTTTCCTTGATTTCATAGTATTTCATTCGATCCCTAGAAAGAGATAGAATATTTTTAAAAAGAGCCAATCGTTCCTTTTGCAATTGAGCACTAAAGTAGGCTTTAAGAACTTCCTGAATTGTTGTTTCAACAATAGCAACCGTATTGTTAGCTGTTTGTTCTTCCAATTGTTCAAACCGTTGTTTGGTCATTCGAACGGAGAACCCAGTAAAAATGTTCCAATTGCTATTTAACGACGGCATAATGCTTTGAGAAAGTATTACGCCAGGTGTAAATGTAAACGGGTTTTTAGTATTGTCTTGAATAGTATTGTTTTGAGCAATAGATAACTCAATGGTGGGGAGCAATATTTTTTTTGATGTATTATTATTCGTTTCGTTAATGTTATGTTGCTTCTCAGAGATTAAAATATCATAGTTATTTTCCAGAGCAATAAATACTGCTTCTGTAGCAGTTAAATCCTTTTGACCAAAGGAATAACTTGTTAAAAATAGGACGATAAGTAAGAGGTTATTCTGTTTCAAAATCATGTTTGTTCTGTGCTATTTTTATAGCGGGTTCAACTGCTTTGCGATTTTCAGGGAAATTTCCTGTCCAGACGAACCGAAGTAAACGTCGGATTCCATTCCAAACCAATATTGCACAAGGGTAGAAAAAGAGAATAAAGATGGTCCCAAAAAGCACTCCAAAGGCAATTGATGCCGCCATTGGGATTAAGAATTGCGCTTGCATACTTGTTTCAGAAATGATTGGAAGTAAACCTGCAACGGTTGTTAAAGAGGTTAAAATTATAGGCCTAAATCGTGATATTGCTGCTTCAACAGCTGCTTCCTTAATAGTCAGCCCTTGGAGAATTAAATCATTATATCTATCAAGGAAAACAATGGAATCGTTAATGAGCACTCCAATTAAGGCAATCATCCCGAAGGCAGAGAGCATAGAAACCGGTATCCCTATGAGTCCATGGCCTAAAACAGCACCTCCAAGCCCTGCAGGAATAACAAGCATAATTAAGAAGGAGCTGGCTACACTGTTAAAATGTAAGGTTAGAATGATAAACATTATGACAATTCCGATTAAACCAACATACATCATTGAATCCCCTGTCTTTTTTCCTTGTTCCGCTTGCCCATATGAACGCGTTTGAACATCTGGAAATGCTTGTTTTAAACGAGGAATAATAGAATCTTTAATTTGTGTGTTTAGGTTTCCTACTTCATCTGGATCAGCCGCTTGTGCATCTATGATAATTACACGCTGACCGTCTTGACGTTTTAAGCTTTCTGGAGCGCGTCCCATTTTGAAGTCACAGATTTCTTTTAGAGGAATAGTAACGCCTTGTGCGCTGCGAATTTTCATACGTTCCAAATCGGAAAGAGAATTTCTGTCTTCTAATGGATAACGAACCCAAATTTTCACTTCATCGGTTCCAATAATTACACGTTGCGCTTCTTGTCCGAAGAAAGCTTGCCGTACTTGGGATAGTACTTGATTTTTAGATATCCCATATATATCAGCTTGTGGCCGCATCTCTAAGTAAACTTCTTTTTTTCCTGGAGGCATATTGTCTTTTATGTTGATCACTCCAGGCAGGTTCCCGAGTTCGTTTTTAAACATAGTTCTCGCCGCCATTAGACTGTTTTCATTTGGAGAAGTTAATCCAAGTTCAATTTCTTTTCCAAAACGATTGAATCCTCCAACGAATGTTTCTTGAGCCAATTGAGCAATGGGAGACTTATCTAGTCGTCTGATGATTCTGTTGGTTAACGTATCAATCGGAGTTGTTGTATGTTCTCCATTATAGAACATCATTACACTGCTTGAGTGATTTCCTGATTGTCCGATATTTTGTGCAAAACCAATTGTACTAGAGAAATAAGAAAGGAGTGAATCTCCATTTTCTTCTATGATTCGCTGGTTTTCTTCAAGTAGAATATTTGTCGCTAGATCAACAAATTCTTGCGACTTGTTTTTATGATCTCCAGGTTTGAAGGCCGCTTCAATATTAATGAATTCAGGTTTTATATCAGGGAATATTGTTTTGGCTATTGTTCCGTTAAAAAGTAAAACAGATATTAATATTAGAAAGGCAATTGGAAAAAAGAAGCCAACGATATACCATCGTTTTTTTGTTCCAACGATTAATTGAATGGCAGTTTTAAACCAGTTATCGCGGATGTACTTAATACCTTTGTCAGCTCCACCACGGATAATCTTTTCCAATTTTGATTTCGAATAACCAATAAAAAAGAGTGCAATACCTGTGAAAATTATCCCAATCGGAAAGAGAAGCATTCCAAAACTCACTTGAGAAGGTAATAAACGTGTTCCAATAAACATGATCGCTAGTCCAATAGCTATAAACAAAACACCTTTTTTAATACTCCAAAACCTTTCACGTTCTTCTGAAAGAACGTTTTTATGTCCTAAGTGAGACGGAAGAATAATGAATGCTTCAAAAAGTGAAAACGCTAAACATGAGATTACTACAAAGGCCATTTCTCGCATCATTTCCATTCCTTCTACAAAGAGAAGAATACAGAAGGCAACAATTGTTGTTAGTACAGAAGAAAATACAGAGCTTAGTACTTCCATGGTACCGTCTAATGCAGCTTTATGAGCAGGCTTACCACGTTCAAAATGTGTATAAATATTTTCTGCAATCACAATTCCATCATCCACCAAAATACCCACAACTAATATCATTCCGAAGAGTGATATCATATTGATCGACATTCCGTAGAACATTCCAAAGATGAACATTCCAAGAAAAGAAAATGGAATTCCAAATGCGACCCAGGCCGAGAGTTTTAAGTTTAAGAATAGTCCTAGGAAAAGTAGGACCAGAATTAATCCCATCATACCATTTTCAGAAAGTAGCGTTATACGTTCATCAAGAAGTTTGTTAAACTCATAGTAGATATCAAATGAGAAATCTTTGTTCTTTTTATTGAATTCTTTTTGGTATTTATTAAGTGCTTCGGATATTTCAGTAAGATCTTGTTCTGATGTCTTTTCAATTTGAAATTGAACGGATTTTTTGCCATTAAATCGGGCATCTTGAGAAGATTCAGAGTATCCTAATTTGACATTTGCTACGTCTCCAACAACTATGTTTTCCCCAGTGGGAAGTGTACGGACAGTTATTTTTGAAATCTCTTCAGCTGAAGTTACTCGACTGTTTGATCGAATGTTCATTTCCTCTAAACCACCCCGTATAATCCCTGTAGTAATATCAATGTTTCTAGCACTTATTGCAGTAGAAACTTCTTGAATAGAGATGTTGTAACGTAGTAAATCTTGTTCACGAATACTCACTGAGATCTCTTTTTCAGGGAATCCATTTTTAGAAATCTGAGTGATTACTTTGGTATCGAGTAACTCTTGTTCAATTTTATTGGCAACGTTTGTTAGTCCTGTAAGGTCTGTAGAATCATCCAACGCACTAACACCAACAAAGGCTACAATGCTAGCCATTCCTGCGGATTTTAAGCGCGTTATTACGGGAGGTTCAGCACCAAGGGGGAAAGAGTTTATAGAGTTTACAGAGTTTTCAACATTACTCAACAGTTCGTCCATATCTGTATCTACAAACGCTTTTATATTGATTGATGAAAAGTTCTCATAACTGTTAGATTTGACTCGTTCGATCCCTTCTATACCTTTTATAGCTTGTTCTAATTTTATTGTTACTCCTTGTTCCATTTCGGACGGGGAAGCTCCGGAGTAAAAAACGCTTACAGTGATTTGTTTTTGTTCGAGTTCTGGAAAAAAGGATCGTTTCATAGTGAAAACCGAAAACAACCCGAACATTAGTACGATAACAATGGCTGCATTGCCCCAAATTGGGCGATCAATGAAAAATTGTATAACCTTTCTCATACTACTTTCTAGAAATTCCTTCGTAAATTACTTTGTTTTCAGTATCACCAACATGTTCCAAAACCACATTCATTCCATCTTTTAGGCCTGTTACATAAACGGAATCAGGTTTGGAACTAATTGTCGTAATTGGAATGGAGATAAGTTTTTTGTCTTTGAGAATAAATACTTTATTGTCTTTAATCGCAGTCCTTGGTAAGGAGGCACATTCTTTTACAACCTTGCCTTCAATAGTAACATTTAGAAACATACCATTATATATTTTTTCCCCTTTTATTGCTTTCACAGAGTAGTAAACATCGGCAGATTGAGTTTGTTGATTAATTACATTTGAAATTCGAGTGATTCTTCCAGTAGCAACTAGTTTTCCTGAAGCATCTGTGAAGGTTGTATTGTTTTTGGCTTTATATATTTCTAAATCTTCGATAGAAATTGGGACTTTGACTTCAAAGTCTCCAGTTTTTACAATTTTGGCAATTTGTGTTCCAGGGTTTATAATTGATCCTGATTCTGCATATACCTCCACAACAGTTCCATTAAACGGAGCAATGTAGATGTATTTCTCCATGCGCGTTTCCAAACTTATCAGTGTGTAGTATTCAGTTTTTATGTTTCTACTTGAAATAAACCCCTCCTCTTTTGCAGAAGACATTCTTGGAAGTTCCGGCATTGTTGAACTCGGTTTAATCTCGTTGAGAAATGAAGCCCATTTGTTCTTTTCACTTGGGAAATCTAATTCAATGTCAGGAAGGATATTGAGGATTAGTGTTCTTAATGCTGATTTTCTCGCACTCAAAGTGAAAAAAGCTTCTCGGTTATCAACTCGAGCTAGAACTTGTCCTTTTGAAAAGTTACTTCCAGGCTTTAATTTATGTTTTCCTTGTTCTAGTTTTCCTTGGATTTCAAAGGCCATCATCAACTGGGTATTAGGAGTGACTTGTCCGTAAGAAGTCATTAGAATTGAGTTTATAGTATTCTTGGACTTGGCAACTTTAACGTAGATGATTTTTTGTTCTTTTTTATTTGTTTCAGCCTCTTCTTTCTTGTTTTTAGCAAGCACTATATAGATGAGTCCAGATATTAAAAGAAAAACGGCAAGTAATACGAGTTGGCTTCGTTTCATTGTAAGTACATTTTGACACAATAAAAGTACAAAGGAAAGTTTCTTTCGTTCAATATTATAGTATGAATTAACAGTTTAAAGGGTTGAAGAGAAAATTATAGTGATAAGTTTCTTTTATGACTATTCTTTTCATGCCTTCTATTTTGTTTTTTTTCATTTCCGATGATTAATTAATCAATAGTGTGGTGTTTATTTAATCCTTTTTTTCATCATAAGACATTTGTTTTTAGTGGTTTAGTTTTGATATTGATGACTTTTTTGAAAAGGTGAAATTTTCTTTTTTATTCGATAAATCGATGTTTTTAGTCTTTTTATGCAGAAATAACCCAATTTTATCCCAAATTGTGAATAAGAATGTTGAAAACCTTAAAAAACCTTGTTGAAAACAAGGTGAATCCATGTCTATTTTTGTAATAGTCACCATATTTCGCCAACCTAGAATAAAATGTTTGGATCAATTTTAAAAAAGAAGGTAAGTAATGACAAGCTCGCTAATGTGTTCATTAACGGTTTGTTAAATGCTTGTGAAAATGGTTTTCCGATGGTGGCAGAGTTTATCAACGAAGATCCTTCTTTTGTTAAGTCTCCAAATATTAGGGAAGATGCTCACGATGAGTTTTTGTTGATTGCATTTGTGGGGAATATCGCATTGTTAGAAAGTTCTTTTGATGCTGAGCAGGCATTTGAAGTTGAGCGATGTATTTTTGAGAAACTTTCTCGTCTGTATCAGATGAGTGTGTACGACTTTAAGACTTTAGTCAAGGATTATCGCTCACTAATCCAACGATTAAACCATCCTTCGAAAAACATGATTTATGGAATGTCTAAAGCGATATTTGATAAATATACCCTGTATAATTTTCAGGATGAGTATTTTAAGCGAATGCAAACGCCAAATCCCTTGTTCTTAAAAAGATTGGATGAGTTAGTAGAGAACTTCGTTTGGGATTGGGATGCTTTCTTTAAGAAGTATAAACTCGACTAATCCATTCGTTTCTCTTTTTTTGTCTTTTGAAAGTGCTAACCTTAGCTTATTCTTCTGTCCGTTGTATTCTGGTTAATTCCTAACGTAAACCACTTTTTTAGTTTCAAAGAAGTCCTCTTCAAAGTAATTGGGTAAATCGAAATATTGGATTGCCTTCTTCACTGTTGCCATTTCTTCGGCAAGATCACCACCTTTTAAGTAGAGAATTCCATTCTTGAATTCATTTTTGTTCTCTTTTAAGAATTTACCTTTCGTCCATCCAATGAATTTAGGCATGGCTGTAACTGCTCTGCTAACTATGAAATCAAACTTCTCGTTGATGTTCTCAGCGCGTTCGTGTGTTGCTCTTACGTTTGTTAAGTCAAGTGCTTGTGCTACCTCTTTGACTACTTTAATCTTTTTTCCAATAGAATCAACAAGGAGAAAATCAGTTTCAGGGAATAAGATTGCTAAGGGAATTCCTGGAAAACCTCCACCTGTTCCAATGTCCAATACCTTTGATCCAGGTTTAAACTCCATGATCTTTGGAATTCCTAAAGAGTGTAATACATGACGTTCATAAAATTGATCCGTATCTTTTCGAGAAATCACATTGATTTGCGCATTCCAAAACGTATAGAGCTCTTGAAGTTGCGTGAACTGTTCAATCTGCTTTTCAGTCAGATTAGGGAAGTATTTCAGAATTAATTCCATGCGTTGATGGTTTTAGATAGAGTCTTTAGTGTTCTCCATCATGTTTGCAAGAAAATCTCTTGCTCTAAATAATTGTGCTTTTACAGTTCCTAGTGGTAAATCTAGCTCTTCTGAAATTTCTTCATAGGTCAATTCTTCAAAATATCGTTTTTCAACAAGAATGCGATACCTTGGTTTTAATTGACTTACAACTTTACGCATCATAAGTACTTTCTGCTTATGCACTACAGTTTCTTCAGGGTCTCGAGTATTGCTTTTAGCGTCAAAGAATACAGTTTCTCCATTGTCTGTTTTTCTACCTGTATCCATGGAAGTAACATGAATACGTTTCTTACGAATAAAATCAATGCAGTTATTAGAAGCGATTTTAAATAACCAAGTACTGAATGCGTAGCTTGGAGAGTATTGCTTTAAACGGTTGAATGCTTTTCCGAACGCTTCAATCGTCAAATCGTCTGCATCATCGGTGTTCTTCACCATTTTGAGCATCATGAAATAGATTGATTCTCGATACCTATCCATTAATTTAGCATAAGCAATTTGATCACCGTCAATAGCAGCTTGAACTAGAGTGAGGTCTTTTTTAGCTTTGTCCGATAAGTGATCTTTGTTTACCATTTGCTTCTGTCCGTTTTACTTACGCTATAGAATATAATTGTTGCCCATATCGTATAAAAAATATCCCAAAGGGGAAGCGCCGCAATAAATCCTTTTTCACCCAATCTTTTGAACGATCGTCCCATTACAATCCATTTTGTTATCAAAACAAGAATGAATGAAGCGAGAGAAAGCCAAATAAATGAGCTGTCAAGTAACAAAGAAACAAAGGTTCCTAACATGATTAACAGTGATAGTGGATAGATTCCTAACATTAACTTTTTGAAAACCTTATAATTGCTTGAAGTTGTATAATGTCTAGACTTTTGTCTGAGCCATTTTTCCCATGTATCATTGGCTTTTGAGTAGCAGAATGAATCTGGATCAATATTTATGATGTAATTTTTTTTCTGGGCTGCATCTTGAATAAAAAGATCATCATCTCCTGAAGCAAGGCCATAATGCGATTTAAATCCATCGGCACGATTATAAGCAGTTTTTGTGTATGCAAGATTTCTACCGATACCCATATATGGCATACGGGCTTTTGCGAAGGATAAATATGTCATTCCAATCCAGGCAGTATCAAAACGAATAAGGCGGTTTAACATTCCTGGTGTTTTCTTGTAAGGACCATACCCTAAAACAATCTCTTTCTTTTCAATAAATCGTGAGGCCATACTTTTTAACCAGTTCTGTCCACTTGGCAAGCAATCGGCATCTGTAAAGAGTAAATGTTCGTATTTAGCACCTTTTATCCCTAGAGTTAATGGAAGTTTTTTTCCAAATTTTAAATGTTTTCCACGTTCAACTTCAATTGTTCTTAAATGGGGGTATTGTTGTTTGTAGGCCTCTAAAATGTACTTTGAATCATCCACTGATTGATGATTTACAATGATAACTTCAAACTTTGGGAAATTTTGTTCTAAGATGAAGGGAAGGTTCTGAAATAAATTTTCAGCTTCATTTCTTGCTGCGATTATAATGCTTACTCCATCAATTTTTTCGTTGAGGGGAATTTTTTTTTCTGAATGAAAAGCTAGTTTCCCGAATACAAAAAGAGCAAAATACAGCTGGATTATTGCAAATAGGGTGAAGCAGAAGAAGACATACGTCATCAAATTACTCAAGTCGAATTCTGGAAGGTATTGCAACATATATTTTGCTTTGATACAAATATGGCATGCTTTATTAAATAGGATTATCTTTGTCGCGTTTACTTATTAACAATTTTATGCACTTTACACTTACATTAACGGACGCTAAATCGAAAGCACGCGCCGGAGAATTTCATACAGATCACGGTGTGATTGAAACACCAATTTTTATGCCTGTAGGAACGGCTGGAAGTGTGAAGGGGGTACATCAACATGAGTTGAGGGATGATGTTAAAGCCCATATTATTTTGGGGAATACCTATCATCTTTTTTTACGTCCTGGTCTAGAGGTGCTTGAACCTGCTGGTGGATTACACAAATTTATGAATTGGAATGGTCCGATTTTGACGGATAGTGGAGGTTATCAAGTGTATTCACTTTCTGGAACGAGGAAAATAAATGAGGAAGGGGTGAATTTTCAATCTCATATTGATGGGAGTTACCACTTTTTTACTCCGGAAAGAGCAATGGATATTCAGCGTTCTATTGGTGCTGACATCATTATGGCTTTTGATGAATGTACACCATATCCTTGTGATTATGACTATGCCAAGCAATCTATGAATATGACTCATCGTTGGTTGAAACGTTGTTTTACACAGTTTAACAAAACGGAGCCCAAATATGGGCACCAACAAGCGTTGTTTCCTATTGTTCAAGGTAGTGTCTATAATGATTTGCGATTAGAGTCTGCGGAAACAATCGCTTCGCATGATGCAATAGGAAATGCAATTGGAGGTTTATCTGTTGGGGAACCAGATGAAGAGCTATATAGTATGACTGACCTTGTTTGTAATGTCTTACCAGAAGATAAGCCTCGTTATTTAATGGGAGTTGGTACACCAGCGAATATTTTAGAGTGTATTTCTATGGGGGTTGATATGTTTGATTGCGTCATGCCATCAAGAAATGCGCGTCATGGAATGCTGTTTACTTCAGAGGGGATTATTAATATAAAGAATAAGAAGTGGGAGAAGGATTTTTCTCCGCTTGATCCCAATGGAACTTCGTATGTCGATCAAACTTATAGTAAGGCATATCTACGCCACTTAATGCGCGCTAAGGAAAATTTGGCAATTCAAATTGCGACATTACACAATTTATCATTCTATTTGTGGTTAGTAAAAGAGGCAAGAAGACGTATTATTGATGGTACGTTTTCTGAATGGAAAAATCAGATGATTCCTAAATTGAAGAATAGACTGTAAATGATTACAATCATAGATAGGTACATAATAAAGAAGTTTTTAACAACATTCTTTTTCATGCTTGGGGTTATTATGATCCTTGCAACCGTATTTGATCTAGCCGAGAAGCTGAGTAATTTTATTGAAATGGGAGCTTCAGCCTATGAGGTTATCTTTCAATACTATTTTAATTTTATTTTGCTTTATGCAAACATGTTTTCACCGATGATAATTTTCGTTTCGGTGATTTGGTTTACGTCTAAGATGGCTCAGGATACTGAGATTATTCCGATTTGGAATAGTGGAAGAACGTTTGGTCGTTTTGTTCGTCCATATATGATTGCCGCAACAATTTTGATGATTATTTCGTTGATTGTCAATCATTTTATTGTTCCTCAGGCGAATAAGGTTCGACTTGATTTTGAAGAGAAGTATTATTGGAATCAAATGGTTGTAGCCGATTATCATGCAGAGTTTCCAGGTAACCAAGTAGTATATTTTGCAAATTATTCCTCGACAACAGATGTTGTAAATGGATTTACGGTAGAACAATGGAATGAAGATCATGAGTTGGTTTCTTTTCTTCGTGCGGAGAAAGCGCAAAATATAGCGGGTACAAAAAAGTGGGTACTAACGAATTATTTTGAACGAGTTGTTGGTGAAACAGAAGATAAAGTTATTGAGGCGTCAACAAAAGACACAATATTTGATTTTACTATTGACGAGATGGCGACTCGAGAAAATGTAGCTGAATCAATGACCTTTTTTGAGATTCGAGAGTTTATTAAAAGGGAAAGAGAAAAAGGATCTGCGAGGGTTGCTATGTATGAAATAGTGTTGTATGAGAGGTCTTCACTTCCTTTTTCAACGTACATTTTAACTATTATAGGTATTGCTGTCGCAAGCCGTAAAAAACGAGGAGGAGTTGGTGTAAATATCGCTTTAGGAATTGGGATTATTTTTATCTATATTTTTGCCATGAAGGTTACTGCTGTGGCAGCAATGAATGTTGGATTTGCTTCCTATTTAGCTGTTTGGGTTCCAAATGCTATGTTTGGAGGGATTGCATATCTTCTTTACAGGAATGTTCAAAGGTAAATCTGTCTCTGATTCCGATTTATTCTAGTAATGCCTTATATGGGGGTAAGAATTAAATTTAGATTGCTTAAAGGAAAATCTAGGTTAAAGGATGATCAGCTATACATGCTGTGATATTATCGCAGAGGAAGTTCAAAATAAATTATTCAACCCACATAAGTTTCTCTCTGGAAACTTTCATTCGCGCAAATCCAAAAGTTACTGTGATATTATCCCCTTTTAGCTCTTCAACAACTCCTGATTGACGAGTAGCTATTAATTTCACCTTGGATCCGTGAACAATGCGGTTACGTTGGAATTCATCTTTCTCGGGTTTTCTTTTCTTTTTCTTTGAATTCTTTTTAGAACCTTCAAGCTTTTTCTGTTGTTCGATTTTTAACTGGGTTTCGGTTTTCGACTTCTCCACAGCAATGTATTTTCGAACCTCTTCCATTAATGGGTTGTTGACTGTTTTCTTTTTTGAATTAGTAATGTATCGTTTCGTAAAAGATTGCATCTTCTTACCACTTTGGATCAGTTTGTTATTGCTTTCTGATTGAGCGCGATATGTTTTTAATTTTGTTTCGTATTCGTCTTTTAAACTTTGATATTTATTTAGTGCTTTTTGCGCTGTTTCTTGCGCTTCAATATGTTCTTTGTTAAGACGTTCTAAATACGTTTTCTCTTTTTGAAGTTCATTGAGAAGACGGTCCATTTTAACTTTCTTGTCGTCTAGTTTACTCCTTGCGTCATCAATTAACTCTGGTGGAATGCCATTCATTTTAGCAACTTCGAAAGTGAAAGAACTACCTGGTTGGCCAACTGAAAATCGGTATGTGGGCTCAAGTGTTTCAGCGTTGAAAAGCATGCAGCCATTCACCGCGTTCTTTAATCTATCAGCTTTTAACTTGATGTTTGCATAGTGAGTGGTAATTACACCAAAACTTTTTTTATTATAGAAGGCTTCGAACATTGATTCAGCAAGCGCACCTCCTAAATCTGGATCAGATCCAGTACCGAACTCATCTAAAAGAAGTAACGTGTTTTTGTTTGATTCATCCAAAAACGTTTTCATTCGTTTTAATCGATATGAGTATGTACTCAGCTCGTTAGCAATAGATTGATTGTCTCCGATATCGCTTAAAATTGTGCGGAAAAAGCACATTTTACTGTTTGGGTGAACAGGAACAAGCAAACCACTTTGTAGCATTACTTGAAGCAGTCCAATTGATTTAAGTGTGATACTTTTTCCACCAGCATTAGGCCCAGAAATAACTAGCATTCTGGAGAATTTGTCCATGCTTATTTGTTGGGGAAATGTTTTTTTCTTTTGTGCCTTGTTTGCTTTCCAAAGTATTGGATGGTAGGCATCAATAAGCTCAATATTTAACTCATCCTCAATAGAAGGTAGGTTGCAATCAAGGTTGATTGCAAGCCTTGTTTTTGCGTTGATAAAATCAAATTCAGTTAAAATTCGTTGATAAGAAATGATCAGAGGAAGGAAATCCTTCAATTGTTTTCGAAGTATTTGTAGTATTCTGAAAATTTCTTTACGTTCATCATCCATTACGAGCTCTAATTCGTTGTTAAGCTGGATGTTAATAGAAGGTTCAATGTAGGTTAATTTGCCTGTTTTACTTGATCCTAGAACGGATCCTGAAACTCTTCGTTTGTAGTTGGAGAGAACAGTAAGGACTCTACGGTCGTTTATATAGGTTTCTGTTGTTTCTCCAAGAAAGTTTTCCTTAGCTAGTTTTCGAACTTCTTTATCGAAATTTCTATTTATTTGTTTTCGAATGGTCTTTATTCTGGAACGAATTTCAAATAATTCCGGGGATGCATCATCGCGAACATTGCCATATCGATCAAATACCTTTTCAATATGTTGTACAATTTCTTTTGTAAAATAGGCTTCACTAATGATTGCTGAAAGTAAAGGGTATTCACTTTCCCTTTTGTCAAAAAAGTAAAGTAATGCATTTATCAAGTTTGAAGCTCGATGAACACGCATAAAACCATCTAGTTGAATCGATGCGTTTTCTATTGGAATTAAACGTATCTCTTCAAGGATTTCGTCAAAATCTAGTTGTGGGAATGTTTCACCTTCATCACGTATGGATCGAAGTTCATTGACTGTTGATAGTGCCCGTTTTACCTCTTTAAAATTATTAATGGGAACAAGTTTAGACAGACGTTCTTGTGCTGTTGGTCCTACAGCATATTCCGACAACCACCCTCTAAGGGTTGGAAATTCTAAATCTTCAATTGTTTGTGTATCTATTGCCATAAGGTAAAACGAAATGCGGGATAGTGCCTTTTCAGCGGACAAAAATACAAATAATGCAATCGTTGTGAAAATTATGGTTAACTAGGCTTAAATCAGTCAAAAAAAAATACAATCAATTATAAACATAAAATGAAAGTTGTTTTAGAAGTTAATAACTGTTAATTTTAGCTAACTAAAACTAAAAACATGAAACGAAAACTACTTGTGCTATCGGCATTTATGCTGATGGTTATCGGGTTAAATGCCCAAAAAACACACTTCGACAACAAACCACATGTCGATGGAGAGATGCTTGTACAGTTGCTTCCTGGAGCAGGGATGAGGCAAGTATTGTCAAGAGCACCAGCGAATTATGGTATTGAATATGTTGAAGAGCTTTCAAAACCAATGCTAATTTCACTAATTAAATTTGATTCTGACGCGATTTCTCACGAAGGGATACAGTTTTGGCTATATTCTCAACCGGAAGTCGTTATTGCTGATTACAATTATTTAATTGATATGCGTGCTACAACGCCTGGTGATCCAAACTTTAATCAACAATGGCACCATGTCAATGATGGAAGTGGTGGGGGAACTGCTGATGCTGACATCGATTCAGATGATGCTTGGGATATTACTACAGGAGGAACCACAGCTACGGGGGATGATATTGTAGTTTGTTTGATTGAATCAGGAAATCTTGATCACAACGATATTACAGGAAACCGCTGGTTTAACCAAGGTGAAATTGAGAATAATGGAATTGATGATGATGGAAACGGATACATTGATGATTATCATGGATGGAACCCAGTTCAAAATAATGACAACTATGGAACAGGAGGTCACGGTACTAACTGTTTAGGTATGATTGGAGCAAAAGGTGACAATGGAACCTTGGTTGTTGGAGCAAATTGGGATGTAAAGTTAATGGTTGTAGGAGATTACAGTATTAGTACTCAGGCAAATGCTATTCAAGCATATACGTATCCATTGGTAATGCGTCAGCGTTGGAACAATTCAGGTGGAACAGATGGAGCATTTGTTGTTGCAACTAGTTCTTCTTGGGGAATTGATGGAGCAGATCCAAATAACTATCCACTTTGGTGTGCATTTTATGATACACTTGGTGCTTACGGAATTTTAAATGTTGGAGCTACTACAAATTCGGAATTTAATGTGGATACTGGAGGAGACATGCCAACTGCATGTAATAGTAACTATATGATCGGAGTAGGTCGTACAGATAATAATGATAATACAGCAGGTGGATATGGACCAAATACAATTGAGTTTGGTGCACCGGGTATTAATGTTGTAACAACGGCAAATACTAATACGACAACATCTACTACTGGGACTTCATTTTCTTGCCCATTAACGGCAGGAGTAATTGGATTGGCGTATTCTATTCCTTGTACTGATTTTATGGGGATTGTTCAGTCGAATCCGCAGCAAGGAGCTGATTTAGTACTTCAAGCATTGTTGGATGGAGTAGATGTTAAAGCAAATTTAGCAACTCGATTTATTACTTCTGGACGTTTGAATTCGAGAAACACCTTGGATGAACTGATGGCAGTTGCATGTACAGGAACTTTATGTTTGGCGCCTTCAGGCCCGCAAGCAATAAATATAGGAGATAATACAGCAGATTTAAGTTTTACTCCTTTCGGAAGTGCAACTTCTCAAAATTTATACTGGAGAGAAGTTGGATCAGCAACATGGACAGCTGTCAATAACGCAGTTTCTCCAGTTAGTTTATCAGGATTGAATGGGTGTTCTGATTACGAATTCTATTTGGAATCTATTTGTGGTACTGATACTAGTTCAGCGGGTGCTACTCAAACATTTAGTACTACAGGTTGTGGTAACTGTATCGATTTAGCTTACTGTACAAACAATGCTACAGATGGTGTTGATGAGTGGATTGAAGAATTGATAATTGATACATATACGAATACATCTGGAAATGATGGTGGATATGGAGATTTTACAGGAAATGGATCTGTTCAATTGACTATTAATGGAACATATAACTTCACAATTACTCCAGGTTGGGCTGGAACGCTTTACGATGAATATTCTAGAATCTGGATCGATTTAGATCAAAACGGAACATTTGATGCGGCAGATTTGGTATATGACCAAGGGACTTCTAGTCAAGCTGCGGTAACTGGATCAATTACAATTCCAGGAACAGCTGTTTTAGGAAGTACAAGAATGCGTGTTCAATTGGCGTATGATAGTGGTACATTGCCAGCAGAATGTGGATCTTTCCAATACGGAGAGGTTGAAGACTATTGTGTTGAGATTCTTGCCGATGTAATTTGTGGTCTTGTTACAACAGAGACTGTTACTGACCCTTCTTGTAATGGTGATTCTACCGGAAGTATTTCTATTGATAATGTATCTGGAGGAAGTCCGGGATATACTTATGATTGGGGAGCTGCTGGAGGAAATGTTTCATCTATTTCAAGTTTACCAGCAGGAAGTTACAGTGTGCTAATTACAGATAATGCAAGTTGTGATACTACAATTAGCTTCACATTGGTTGATCCTCCAGCGATTAACGCAACAGCGACAGTAGTTGATCCTGATTGTAATGGTGCAAATACAGGAAGTGTTACTATCGACAATATAACTAATGGAGATGGAAACTATACGTTGGATTGGGGAGCAGCAGGTGGAGATGTAATGGCTATTACTTCTCAATCGGCAGGAAACTATACAGCAACAGTTACAGATGGGGCTGGATGTTCAAATTCGTTTGATTATACATTGACGGACCCAGTTGCACATAGTGCTGGATTTACATCTACGACGAATGCCTTAACTGCTAACTTTACTAATACTTCAGTTGGAACAGGAACATACGCATGGGATTTTGGTGATTCAAACACTGATACGCAATTGAGTCCTTCGCACACGTATGCTACGCCAGGGACATATACGGTATGTTTAACATTGACAACTGCATGTACAACAGATCAAACATGTAGTGATGTAACAGTCGATAATGTAGGTATTGGTGAATTGGACGCTGCTGATGTAAGTGTTTATCCAAACCCATCAAATGATTTAGTTAATTTCATGATTACAGACGCAAACGTTGTTACGATTGAAATTCTAGACATTGTTGGTAAGGTTATTAAAACGATCAACGTGAAAGAAGAATTAACTCAGGTTGATGTGAGCAACTATGCGAGCGGTACGTATTTCTACAACTTGAAAGATGCAATCGGAGTTACATTGTTAACAAACAAGATTGTTGTTTCTGAATAAATAAAGAATACGATAAATTTTAGGCCCTTCATCGAAAGATGAAGGGCTTTTTTGTACATTTTATTATCTTCATCGATCTAAAATTTAATTATGAAAATCATCTCTTTTAACGTAAACGGAATTCGTGCAATTTCAAAGAAGAACTTCTTAACGGATGTTGGAGTTATGGCTCCTGATGTTTTGTGCTTACAGGAAACTAAGGCTACTGTCGATCAAGTAAAGGAAACAGTAGCAGTGTTAGAGGATTATCATGTTTATGCAAATGAAGCAGTGAAAAAGGGATATTCTGGAACAGCTATTTTTTCTAAAGAACCAGCGATTTCGATTACATATGACATGGGAGTTGAAGAACATGACCAAGAAGGTAGAGTTATCTGTGCTGAGTTTAATAACGTATTTGTAATTACCGTATATGTTCCAAATTCTGGAAATGATCTTAGAAGATTGGATTATCGTCAAATTTGGGATCGTGATTTCTTGGCTTACTTGAAAGAACTGGAAAAGACAAAACCAGTAGTTGTATGTGGTGATTTCAATGTCGCACATACAGAAATTGATTTAGCTCGTCCAAAACCGAATTACAATAAGTCTGCTGGGTTTATGCAGGAGGAAATTGATGGAATGGATGCCTACACCTCAAATGGGTTAGTCGATTCGTTTAGAGCAAAGAATGATGACGAAGTAAAATATTCGTGGTGGAGTTACAGAGGCGGAGCGAGGGATAGAAATGTTGGCTGGAGAATCGATTATGTTTTGATTTCTGAATCAATTGTTGGAAAGGTTAAGGAAGCTTTTATTTTAAATGATATTATGGGCTCAGATCATTGTCCTGTTGGAGTGGAGATTGAGTAGGTTGCGTACTGTATTAATTTGGTAAGAAGAGCGAAAGATTAAATGTTCAAACGGCTAATTGATAGGTTTAGATTGTTAATTGGAAGCCATTTGTTTTTCTGTAGTATTAAATATTCTAGCTCTTAATAAGGGAGGGACAATGAATGCTCTGAAAGTACTAAGTGACAGCCTTGTTGTTTACACAAAAAAAGCCATCTCGATGAGATGGCTTCTAAAAAAATATAAAAAATTACTACTTCTTTTTTTTAGAGCAGCATGTTTTTTCTGAAGAACATGATTTTTTAGCTTCACCTTTTTTCTTCTTTTTCTTCTTTTTCTTTTTGTCGTCTTTGTTTAGTTCAGTTTTTACATCTGACGTAGCTGCGTATGCAGTTGCTCCAACAGTTCCAATGAACATAAGCAACGACATTGCGAATAATACCTTTTTCATAATCTTCTTAATTTGAATTTCCAAAATACAAAAAGTTAAGCCAGTTCACCGATTTTTGTCAACTTACCTTGCACTTTATCACCTATTTTAACATTTAGATTGGTTCCAATTGGAAGGAAGATATCAATTCGAGAGCCAAATTTGATAAAACCAAACTCTTCTCCTGTTGTTACCTCTTGCTCGGGTTGAACATAATAACATATTCTTCTAGCTACTGCACCAGCAATTTGTCTAAAAAGAACTTCTTTTCCAGATGAGTGCTCTGTTACAAACGTTGAACGTTCGTTATCCGTACTACTCTTAGGGTGCCAGGCAACTAAAAATAACCCTGGATGATATTTTACATATTTAACAATACCTGAAATTGGATTGTAATTAGCATGAACATTCATCGGAGACATAAAAATTGAAATTTGAATACGTTTGTCTTTAAAGTATTCAGTTTCTTCTACTTCTTCAATTACAACTACTTTTCCATCTGCTGGACACATGATGTCATTTTCTGAAAATTCACAAGTTCTTTTGGGTATTCTAAAGAATTGAATGATCAAATAAGCCATTACTAAAGCGCCTAGGCTCAATAACAGGAAAAGCCAAAGCCATCCAGTCCATTGAAAGAGAAAGTAGTTTCCTACTTGAATACCTGCTAAAATTAGCAGACCTGTCATCATAATTAAATATCCTTCTCTGTGTAAAGTCATATGTCAAACGTAATAAAGTAAATCAAGTAAGCCGTATGCCATAGTAAGAAAAATGGTACAGCAAAAAGTGTGGCATCAAAACGGTCTAGAATTCCTCCATGTCCGGGGAGAATATTTCCTGAGTCTTTAATGTTAAGGCTTCGCTTAAATACTGATTCTAACAAATCTCCAAAAATGGATGACGGAGATATGAGGAGTGAAGCAACAGTCCAAAATAAAATATGATCAGTTGTATATCCAATAAGTGCACCAACAACAAACGTGAATAGTATCCCGCCAATTGTTCCTTCCCAGGTTTTTTTTGGTGAAACTCGTTCAATGAGTTTCGTTTTTCCAACCAAGCTTCCCGTAAGATATGCAAAGGTGTCGTTCGTCCAGATTAACAATAATAAACCTACAACTATTGGAAATTTTCCGTGTGTAATAGGTGCAAGCTGAGCCAATAAAATGAACGGTACTACAAGATAAAAGATACCAAAGGAGAAAATTCCCAGATTCATGAGCGGATTTACTCGTTGTCTCCATAGTTCTGACAGAAATGAGATGAAGAGAATAACGAAGGTCAGAGGTAGAGAAGGAAAATAAGGTATGAAAGGAGTAAGGGCAAAGAGTAAATAGATAAGTAGGCCAGATATTGTCCATCCTATAATCGAGGGTTGAATGGAGTTATTTTTCTTGAATAACCCGTACAATTCCAATAATCCTAAAGTCATGAATACGCCAAAAGCGACCGTAGCCGCTGTGCCGTTCCAAAATAAAGGAAGTAAGAGAGAGGCTGCAAACAAGGCCCCTGTAATACATCTAATGACTAAGTTATTCATTGATCTTGTTCGCTGATTTCTTTCAGTATTTGTTCTGCTCGTTCAACGTTTTGTTTATGAACTTGTAAATATATATATCCAAATGCATTGTAAGAAGAGTCGCGTTGGTCAAAAACGAGCGTTTTAATTCCTTCTTCCTCAAGTTTCATTTTCTTTATTCTAACTGAGTATTCCTCCATGGATTGGTATACAACAATCCATTCAGGCTCCTTCGTTAGTTTCATTCTTAGTCCCGTCAGTCTCCTCCGAAGTTTCGTTAGAAGTTTCATTTTCATCTGATTTAGCAGGTTCTTCACCGTTTAAAGCTGTATTAACAGCTTCTGTTTCTTTTACTTCAACAGCTTCAATGACTTCATCTTCTCCTTCAGGAGTTTTATCCCAAGGTTGTTTGCCAAATATGGCAATTAAGTCCTCCTTAAAGATTACTTCTGATTCTAATAATTTCTCAGCAAGAGCTGTCAGCTTATCTTTGTTTTCAGAAAGTATTTTCAAAGCACGTTGATATTGTTCTTCGACCATTTTACTAACTTCTTCATCAATAACTTGCGCAGTATGATCAGAGTACGGTTTGGTAAATCCTCCGTTTCCTTGAGAATCGTAGAACGAGATATTTCCGATTTTATCATTTAATCCGTAGACAGAAACCATTGCATAAGCTTGTTTCGTGACTTTCTCAAGATCGCTTAATGCTCCTGTACTAATTTTTCCGAATGCTAATTGCTCAGCAGCACGTCCTCCAAGAGCACTACACATATCATCAAGGATTTGCTCTGTAGTTGTAATACTTCTCTCTTCTGGAAGGTACCATGCTGCTCCCAAGGATTGACCCCTTGGAACAATCGTCACTTTTACTAATGGATGCGCATGCTCTAGCAACCAGGAAGTTGTGGCGTGTCCAGCTTCGTGGAAGGCAATGGATCTTTTTTCTTCTTGAGTAATAATCTTGTTTTTCTTCTCAAGTCCTCCGATAATGCGATCTACTGCATCTAAGAAATCTTGTTTTTCAACTTGCTTTTTGTTTTTTCGAGCCGCAATTAAAGCTGCTTCATTACATAAGTTTGCAATATCCGCACCAGAGAAGCCTGGAGTTTGTTTTGACAAGAATTCAATATCAATTCCTTTATCTAGTTTCAAGGGTTTCAAGTGAACTTGGAAAATTTCTCTTCGTTCATTCAAATCAGGCATGTCAACATAGATCTGGCGATCAAAACGTCCCGCACGCATTAAAGCGCTATCTAATACATCTGCACGGTTGGTTGCCGCAAGAATAATCACTCCAGAGTTTGTTCCGAAGCCGTCCATCTCTGTTAATAATTGGTTTAATGTATTTTCACGTTCGTCGTTTGAACCAAAACTATTGTTTTTTCCACGAGCTCTACCAATGGCATCGATCTCATCAATAAAGATAATTGCAGGAGCTTTTTCTTTTGCTTGCTTAAATAAGTCACGAACACGTGATGCTCCAACTCCAACAAACATTTCTACGAAATCGGATCCTGACAATGAAAAGAAAGGAACTTTTGCTTCTCCTGCTACTGCTTTTGCTAATAGAGTTTTACCAGTTCCTGGAGGGCCTACTAATAATGCTCCCTTTGGGATTTTTGCTCCAAGTTCTGTGTATTTTTTAGAATTCTTTAAGAATTCAACAATTTCTTCAACTTCTTCTTTAGCACCTTCCAGTCCGGCTACATCTTCAAAAGTAATATTGATGTCTTTTCCTTTTTCATAAATTTTTGCTTTTGACTTTCCGATATTGAATATTTGTCCTGCAGAACCTCCACCAGAGCCACCGCCCATTCGACGCATTAAGAACATCCAGATTGCAACAATAACCAATAAAGGAAGCATAAAACTCAAGAAACCTCCAAAATAATCTGCTTCTTGCTTATATTGATATTCTAGTTCAGAAATGTTTTTTTCTGCTAAACCTTTGTTTATGTTTTCAATTTGTTGCTGAAAATAACCAAGATCACCAAATTCAAAAGTAAAACGTGGAGGCCTAATACTAGAGTTACGTTTTAACAATTCTGACATATCATTATAATCTGAATTGCCTTTTTTGTGTTCTTCCACAAACGATTTCCCTTCTTCACTTAACTTAAAGTCAACACGTCTTTTGTTTATTATAGCCATGTCTTCAATCAAAAGACCTTCTTCAGCTAGTTCTCTAAACGTATTTTGTTGAATTTCTCCTCCTGAACCTGCGGAGTTGAAAAGTGTATATCCGATTATAAGGGCCCCTGCAATTGCATAGATCCAATAAATTGAAAAAGGACTCTTTTTCTTGTTGTTTTTTTTGTCGTGCTCTGCCATTTGATTTCTTAATTCAAGTTTGGTACATCCGTTCGTTTCGCATCGGCCCAAAGATCTTCAAGGTCGAAGAATTCTCTTTTTTCATGATAAAAGACATGGGCAACAACGCTCACATAATCCATTAAGACCCACTCACTGTTGTTCTTCCCTTCAACGCGCCAAGGCTTTTCAGATAGCTCTTTACGCGTATAACGCATTACGGAAGAACTGATTCCATCAACTTGAGTGGAGGAGTCTCCGCTACAAATCACAAAAAAGTCACAGACAGCGCTGTCAACTTCTCTAAGATCTAAAACTACGATGTCCTTCGCTTTATTTTCTTGCATTCCTTCAACGATTGCGTCACATAGGGCGCTAGATTCGTTGTCATTTATTGTGTTACTCATTCAGTTGATTTATACCGTATGCAAAACTAAGCTTATATTTAAATAAAACCCTACATTTAATGCAGCGAACTGTTAAAATAACTAGATGCATATAGGGCAAAATATAATTCACTTAGCATGTGTAGATTCTACTAACAATTATGCTGCCAATTGCTTAAAATCGGGTGATTTGACGTCTGGCACAGTAATTTTGGCAGATGAACAGTTTGCAGGGAAGGGACAGCGAGGTGCTGAATGGTCTACACTGGCGGGGTTAAACCTAACTTTTAGCTTTTTTGTGGATAACGTCAATATGGCAGTGGCACGGCAATTTGACTGGTCGAAGATTGTTGCGTTAGGGATTCATCGTTTTTTAGAGAAGTTGGGAGTTGAGACATCTATAAAGTGGCCAAATGACATTTATTGTAACGATTCTAAAATTGCTGGAATTCTCATTGAAAATCAATTGAGTGGGAGTCTCATAAAGAGTTCCATAGTTGGGATAGGAATTAATGTTAATCAACAGGATTTTAAGGGGTTTAATGCCACAAGTTTATTTTTAGAAACAGGAACTACTTATCCGATTAAAGACGCATTGTTGTCATTTATAGACTCTATGAATGGAGTGTTTAAAGATGTTGTGCAGGGAGAGCTGAACGTAGAATTATCGTATTTAGATCAGCTATATCGAAAGAACGAAATGCATCCATTTGAAGATAGTTCAGGACGTTTCTTTGGTGTAGTTCAGGGAGTTGCCCCTAACGGAAGACTTATTGTAAAGAAACAATCAGAAATTGTGACATACGATCTTAAGGAAATACGCTTTTGCTAAGAAAAGTGAGATTTAAGTTTTTGAGACATGTGATTAAAAAGTGCAGAAAGCGGTTTTTGGACCATCATTTTTAAAAATGCATTTACCTCTCCGTCAAAATGTATGTATCCTTCTGTTTCACTGTCTTTCTTAGTCATATTAATTGTTAACCGAAAGGAGATTTTTCACCTGACTTCATGAAGATTTTATCATGTCCATCTTCTCCATCCTGTATTAACGAAATAATAATACCTCCTTGAACCTTGAAAGAACATTCATTCTCTGTTGCTTTAAAGTCGGATATTTTGTCTTGTGGCAGTAAATGAATGAGGTTATTCGAATCTTTAATGAATCGAAAAACTTCTTCTTGATTCGCTGTTACAAGTACTTTGTTACTATCAATAGTCATGTGTTTTATTTTTTCCAGTTGTCAGGAGCAACTTTCCATTCCGCTAGAGAAGCAGCATCTTCACTTGATACCAAACGAGACTCTTTTGCTGTTTCAATTAGGTGATCATAATCGGAAAGAGTCACATATGGGCAATTGGCATTTACGAAATTGTCTTGAGCAATCTTGAAACCATAGCTGAAAATAGCGACCAATCCTTTTACTTCTAACCCTGCTTCTCTTAAAGCATCAACAGCTTTTAAACTACTTCCGCCTGTAGAGATAAGGTCTTCAATAACAACAACTTTTTGACCTTTCTCAAAGTATCCTTCAATTTGATTCCCCATTCCGTGAGCTTTTGCCGAGCTTCTCACATAGATAAAAGGAACGCCTAATTCTTCTGCTACTAACGCACCTTGAGCAATGCCACCGGTTGCAACACCTGCGATTACATCTGGTTTTCCATACGCATCAAGAATTGCTTCTGTATACGCTTGTCTAATAAACGTACGGATTGTCGGGTATGAAAGCGTAACACGATTGTCACAGTAAATTGGAGATTTGATTCCAGATGCCCACGTGAATG
This sequence comes from Crocinitomicaceae bacterium, assembly GCA_022448165.1. Lineage (GTDB taxonomy): Bacteria > Bacteroidota > Bacteroidia > Flavobacteriales_D > Crocinitomicaceae > UBA4466. The sequence continues at coordinate 39,404 of JAKVAS010000006.1, forward strand.
GATCATTTGGTTGCAACTTTACTGCTTTGATTTGTAGCAAAAATTCTGCTACTTTTAGGGCCTTATCGTCGTTTAAAATCATGGGCGCAAATGTACAAAGTATTTATTGATCACAAACCAGTAATTTTCATGGATAAAAAAGAATTATCCACAGACTATCCTCAAATTAGAGCAAAAGAGATTGGTTCTCCGAATGAGTTATATTCACAAATGGAGGGAGTTACGCTTGATAATCCTTTACAAGTAGGGTGTTCTGATCCTAAAGCTTCGTTCGAGAGAATATTTAAAAAAACAAAATTAATTGAAGCGGCCGGAGGTGTTGTGAAGCGAAAAAATGAGTTTCTGTTGATAAAACGTAAGGGATTGTGGGACATTCCGAAAGGGAAGATTGATAAAGGTGAAACTCCTGAGGAAGCAGGAATTCGTGAAGTAATGGAGGAGTGTGGGATTAAAGGACATGAGATTAAAGATCAATTGGTTATTACATATCACACGATGAAGTTTCAAGGAAAAATTGCTTTGAAACGAACATATTGGTATATGATGAAGTATAAAGGACCGCGTGAAACAAAGCCTCAATTAAATGAAGGGATTACTAAAACCAAATGGATGAGCGAATCCTATATGCTTGCTATTCGCGGTAGAACTTATGGCTCTATTAACGAAGTACTAGATGTTTACAAGGAAAAATACGTTAAAAGGAAAGCTAAAAAAATGACTAAGTAAAAAAGTGAATCGAGTTATTTTTTTAGTAGTGTGGTTGAATTAGCTTGCGCGGTTGGCATGATAAGTATGTCGTTGATATTAACATGTGCCGGTCGTGTAGCTACAAAGTATGCGGTTTCGGCAATATCTTTGGCAATTAATGGATCAAACCCATCATAAACGTTATCGGCAGTTGTTTTATTTCCCTTAAATCGAACAACTGAAAATTCAGTTTCTGCTGCTCCAGGAGCAATGTTTGTTACTTTTATATTGTGTGGTAAAAGATCGATTCTCATGGCTTTTGATAGAGCGTCAACAGCGTGCTTTGAAGCACAGTATACGTTGCCGCCAGGATATACTTCTTTTCCAGCAATACTTCCAATGTTAATGATTTGACGATGCCCATCAAATTGTTTTAATAATGGGATTACGGCTTTTGATACGTACAATAGTCCTTTTACGTTTGTGTCGATCATTCTATTCCAATCCTCCGAAATTCCTAGGTCGATAGGACCTTTCCCAACTGCTAATCCTGCATTATTTATTAAAATGGAAATGGATTTATTGAGTTTAGAAGGAAGTTGATCAATTGCTTTGTTTACCTCTTCTTCGTTGCGAACGTCAAATGAAGATGTAATGACATCAACACCATGATTATTTTCTAATCTCTTTTCCAAGCTGATTAAACGTTCATGACGTCTTCCTGTAATCACTAAATTGAATCCATTTGAAGCAAATAATTCAGCACAAGCTTCACCAAAACCTGCTGTTGCACCGGTAATAAAAATATATGGGCTACTCATTGGATTTTCTTTTTTGAGGTTTGTAAACGATTGCAAAAATAAGAATTAGTCCAACTTGAATTGGAATCCTGTAGCGAATTATAGCTCCAATAACAGGGGTTATCCACCCGATGAAAAGTGCTAAGATGATTAGACTGAAAGAAATACTTCCAATAATTCTCCATTGATCTTTATTGATTGATGATCGGTTTTTAACTAAAAAGAATAGTAGAATAAAAAGAAATATATTTTCTAAGACCGCAATTGAGTTTAAGCGACTTCCAGGGTCCCAAGGGTATGGCCTGAATAATGTGTTTGTAATAGCCGTTGGCGCATTTTTTACTAAATCAATTGGACGGGTTATTCTTGGGATTTCAATTAGACTTTTTGCCTTAGGATTCAAGTATTGAATTGCCCAACGTTTTGTTTGAGGTAATAGTTCAACTTGGACAGGTGTTTCCATACTGCCATATTCAGCTTGCATTGCATGTGTTTTCTTTATTAGTAGAACTGAATCTTTCTCAATGTTAAAGGCGTGCAGTTGATCATGTGTGAAATAGAAAAAACAACTGTCTGCATCTGCATGCAATCCCCCTTTCCCAATATTAATAAAGTCAAATTGTTTCCGACTAATTTTTTCAGTGTACAATTTTGTAGTGTTTTGAAGTAGTAAGGTTGCTAGCAATCCCAAGGCGAATAAAAGTGCAAATGTTCCGAATATTTTCAAATAGGGGATAAGTTTGTTCACCCAGTAGAAAATAATGCTTATAAAAATAAAAATTAGGATGTACGACTTAAATAAGAGAACTGTAAAGGTTCCAAATAAGAGGAATACTATTCGATACTTAACCTTTTTTCCAATTAATCCATAGATAGATAATCCGAGTCCAAAAATAAGTAGAGGTTCTTTTAAGATACTGGAAGACCAAAATAGAATACTTGGAGTAAGGAGAAGTAATCCGAAAATTAAATATTTGTTTGCATGTGAGTATGGGCTAATAGCTTTTGTTAGTAATGTAGTTCCTATGATTCCGAGAAGACAGAATATAATCAGTGCAGTTAAGGCAACGGAATAATTATTTCCAGATGAAAAGAAGCGAAAGATACTATGTAAGCGAATAACATTTTTGCTGTCGTTCAGGTAGCGTTGCTCTCCAATTGACCAGTGAGTCGTTTCACCTAGTCGATTTTCAACGACTTCTCTATTTTCTCCAATGCCTGTGAGTAATTTCAAATAGTCTGTTGGAGACTCATGGAAAACATCGTGCAAGATTTTTCCTTCATAAAGAAAAGCTGCACCATCGTTTTCTAAGTGTTTATTAGGATTGTACATTGATAGAAAGAGAATCCCTACGGCACACTTTATTGCGAACCCTGAAGGGATTGCCCAGCGATGGAAGCCTGTTTTTTTATTCCATTTAGAAATAAGAATATAGATCACAATGGTGCAAAACAGTAATATGGGAAATATGAAATGCATTATAAGTTAAAAGTAATCAATAATCCAAGGAATGAATGTCATGTTGTCCCAAACGAATGTCGTAAATGTCAATAATTTTGAGAATTCAAATCGATATCGCGACTTTTTGTCAGAATATACTCAATGGCATAATGATTGACTTCCCTAGGCATATAAATTTTAGCATACATGAAAACAGGTCAAATTAATGTTCAAACGGAGAACATTTTTCCAATTATTAAGAAATTCTTGTATTCGGATCATGAGATCTTTCTAAGAGAATTGGTTTCGAACGCAGTGGATGCAACACAGAAAATTAAGTTTCTGTCAACGAACGGTGAGTTCAAAGGAGAATTAGGAGAACTTCAGGTAGAAGTGATTCTAGATGCAGAAGCAAAAACACTGACTATTCGCGACCGAGGAATTGGTATGACAGCGGATGAAATTGATAAGTATATTAATCAGATTGCCTTTTCAGGAGCTGAAGAGTTCGTGAAGCAATATGAAGGAAAAGAAGGAGCAGAGCAGATTATTGGTCACTTTGGACTTGGTTTCTACTCTGGATTCATGGTTTCGGATAAGGTACAAATTCGCACATTATCTAGAACAGATGGAGCTCAGGCTGTTCAATGGGAAAGTAATGGGTCTCCAGAGTATACTATTACAGAAATTGAAAAAGAAGATCGTGGAACTGATATTGTTTTACATATTTCTGAGGACTCAAAAGAGTTTTTAGAAAAGGCTCGTATTCAAGGAATTCTGGATAAATACTGTAAGTTCTTACCACATCCGGTTCTTTTCGGAACGAAGACAGAATATATTGACGATCCGTCAGGAGAAAAGGATGAAGATGGTAAGGTGAAACGTGTTTCTAATGAAGTTCCTAACCAAGTGAACAATGTGAAGCCTGCATGGACAAAATCACCTGCTGATTTAGAACAAGGGGATTACGATAATTTCTATCGTGAACTTTACCCAATGAGTATGGATAGTGCATTGTTTCATATTCACTTAAATGTAGATTACCCGTTTAATTTAACTGGAATCTTATATTTTCCAAAGATTAAAGAGAATGTTGAGGTACAGAGAAATAAAATTAACTTATACTCGAATCAAGTTTTTATTACCGATAACGTAGAAGAAATTGTTCCTGAGTTTTTGACTTTATTGCATGGGGTAATTGATTCTCCGGACATTCCATTGAATGTTTCTCGTTCATATTTACAGAGTGATGGAAATGTAAAGAAAATTTCTTCGCACATTACTAAAAAGGTAGCTGATAAATTATCAGAGATGTTCCGTAAAGATCGTGCTGATTTTGAATCAAAATGGGAGGATTTGAAATTATTCGTTCAGTATGGAAGTTTGTCTGACGAAAAGTTTGCGGAAAAAGCAAAAAGCTTTACGTTGCTTAAGGATACGGATGGCAATTATCATACTATTGAAGAATACAAAGAAAAAATTGCTCCACTTCAAACGGATAAGAATGACAAAATTGTTGTTTTGTATACGAACAACCTTGAAGAGCAATTTGGATTCGTTAAGAAAGCAAAAGATAGAGGATATCAGGTAGTACAAATTGATGGTCCTTTGGCTCCGCACTGGTTGCAAAAAATTGAACAAGCATATGATAATATGACGTTCGTTCGTTTGGATTCTGATACTTTGGATAAGTTGATTCAAAAGGAAGAAGAAATTCCGTCGAAACTTTCAAAAGAAGACGAGGAAGCATTAAAGCCTTTGTTTGAAGGAGTGGTTAATAAGGAGAAGTTCATTGTCCAAATTGAAAGTATGAGTGCTGATGACGCTCCAATTATCATTACGCAACCTGAATTCATTCGAAGAATGATGGAACAGCAGAAAATGGGAGGAGCAGGTTTCTTTGGAGCTTTCCCTGAAACACATAATTTGGTCATCAATGCGAATCATGAAAAGATAGGTGATATTCTTTCTGAGAAAACGCAAAAGACCAAAGAAGAAAAGGTAAAACAACTCGCAGATATTGCCATGCTTTCACAAGGATTATTGAAAGGAGAAGCACTTAACGCGTTTATTGAACGTAGTATTGAGTTAATTTAATGATTACAGATCGCCTGTCATTTTTGATGGGCGATCTTTTTACACAATGTATGTATAAGTTTGTATTGGCAGTTGGGGGGTATTTTTTGTTTAAAGGAAGTTTCTTTGGAGCGATTGCAGGTTTCTTTATAGGAAATGCAATAGATAATTTTAAACAGATATCTGAACGATTAAAATCTCAAGGTGTTGGTGGAGGAGCTACTGGCGGTAGTAGAGGGTTTTCTTCCGAAGATCTGTTTAACTATTATCAGCAGCGTTCTACGACTAATGACGTCCCGACAATGTTAATTGCTCTTTCTGCCGCTGTAATGAAGGCGGATGGTAAAGTATTAAAGTCGGAATTGACTTATGTTAAAGGATTCTTTAATCAGCAATTTGGACCTCAGTTTTCTACTCAACACTTACAAACTTTAAAGCAATTTCTTGACTCGAATTCAATTCCATTGAATCAGATTTGTCAAGATATTCGAATGCGTATGCAACCTGAGGTACGCGTTCAATTATTACATTATCTATTTGGAATAGCCAAAGCTGATGGAGATGTCTCTACGGCTGAAGTAGGAGTTATTCAGCAAATTGCCAGTATGATGGGGGTTGCGACTTCAGATTACGAGAGCGTCAAAAATATGTTCTATCGAAATGTGAATTCTGATTACAAAATTCTTGGAGTAGATGTGAATGCTACTGATGATGAAATCAAGAAGGCATACAGAAAAATGGCAATTAAGTTCCACCCTGATAAAGTGGCACAAATGGGAGAAGAGTATCAAAAAGGTGCGAAAGAAAAATTCCAAAAAATTCAAGACGCTTATGAAGCGGTTAAGAAACGCAGAGGAATGAAGTAATTAATATTCTGTTTGTTTATCGATAAAAATTGTATTTTGATGTGATCCAATATCATTATCAAGATGAAACGATTTAAGTTTTTTATCACTGTATCATTACTTCTGCTTTTAACCTCATGTAATAGAGGTTGTACTACTTCTAAAACAATTGATAGTGAGTTTATTACTCATAAAACCCATGGGGGAGATGTTAAAGTAGTTGCTAGACTTATTGATTATCGAAATTCACGTAGGGCAAATCAAAGAAACATCCTGAAGAGAAAGATTTCGCACACCTATGGGATTGCTTTTGATTTGATTTATAGGGGGTATGAGTTAAAGGAGTTTTTTAGAGAAGGAATTTCTAGTAATACAACGGATTTAAAGTTTGCTCTTTCTCGTGTATCTATTCGTTTATCTAAAGACAAAAAGCACCTGGGAATTGGTGTGGATAACAATGTAATTGATGTTTTACATTTCTTAAAGAACAAACCAATACCAATAGAGAGTTCAACTGAAAATATGTCGTATAGTTATATGACTATATCAGGATTGGATATGGAGTCTTTTCCAGATCCAGAAAAAATGATAATGGAGAACTTTTTGGATGAGTGTGGGAAGTATAGTCTCGTGGATAAGCAGGGGCTGTTCAGTTTTTTTGATTCATTTCCCTCTTCAGATACTATTCATAGAACAATTTTATCTACATGGCCTGATTGTAGGCTGTCTAAAGAGTATTTAAGTTCTGAACGTTTAAGAAAATTTCGAAAAAACGGAACTTGGTGTTCTTATTTAAGAGAAAGAGGAAGACAAGCATTAAATGAGAGTGAATTCTTTCGAGATGAAGTAAAGATGTTTGAGACACTTAGGGCTGTCAATGACTCTGAACTTAATTCAGTTTTGGATTCTGTTTTGTGTGTTTCTTGGGGGAGGAAAAGGAGTGAGAAAATGATTCCACCATTGTTACAACGATTGGTAAGTGGTGGAAATAAAATGTCTCCAGTTTTAGTTAATAATGTGTTGGATAGAGCGAACAGAGGATTTTTATATTTTCGGACATCAGGAGAGTCTGATTCTAAAAATGAGGTAAGTCAATGTTTGCAAATTATTGCTGCTTCAGGTGATACCATCAGCCTTTATCGTTTTGTGGAAATGGAACTGACCAATAAGTTTGACCAATTTGATGAGTTTGATTTGATTGAAGTGGTTTATGATAATTACGATTTGTTTACTCCTTATCAGCAAGGCGTAATCAAAAATGTTACGCTTTCAGAGTTTGATGGTGTCAAGAATTATCTCAAGTATTCCTTTTTTGAAGCAGTTACAGACATTATTGAATGTAAACAATTACGTGCATGGAAAGAAGCGTACCCAGAAGATTTGGATGACGTAGAATTGCCAGAAAGTTGTTGATTATAGAATATTAGTTACTGTCTTTTACCAATTAAAAACATAGTTGGCTTCTTTGCAAGATCATATGCGTGCTTTCTCCATTCTTTGACTGTCATAGTCATAATTGACTCTGTTGGTAACGTTATATTGGAGGCGATACAAACAAGTGTTGGATCAGTTAGGTTGTTAAGCATATCATCTAAAACATTCATGTTTCGGAAAGGGGTGTCCATAAAAATATGCGTAGTTCCTGTTCTGAAACAATCTCCTTCAAATTTTTTAATTGCTCCAATACGGTCTTTACGCTCTTTCGGAAGGTATCCATGAAAGGTAAAGTTTTGACCAGAGAAACCACTTCCCATTAAAGCCATCAATATAGAAGATGGACCAACTAATGGTTTCACTGGGATGTTCTTCTCATGCGCAATTGAAGCAACACTAGCTCCAGGGTCAGCAACACCAGGGCATCCAGCATCTGACATGACGCCAATTGAGTGTCCTTCTATAGCTGGCTTCAGAAAAGCATAGATTTCTCCAATGTCTGTTCTTTTATTCAAAACAAAGAAAGTAGACTCATCGATTGGGAAGGTACGGTCTAATTTCCGTAGAAATCGCCGAGCAGATTTAAGATCCTCAACGATGAAGTGGCGAAGTTCAGTAGCTTGTTTCTTAACGTCTTCAGGAATAATATCACTAGTTGTTTCTCCTCCCAATGTTGTTGGAATCATGTAGAGTGTTCCTTTTCTCATTCTCCTTTAATTTTTGAAATAATAACATTTGTTGCTTCGTCCAATAGGTTAAAAACATCAATAAAACCTTGGTCTCCTCCGTAATATGGGTCTGGAACTTCTAGATCCATGGATGGATTTGATTCGTTTAAGATCATTTTTACTTTAGACTCGTCTTCCTTATTCCTCGCTAATGAGAGAACATTAGAACGATTACTTTTATCCATTACATAGATCACATCGAATGTATCGAAGTCGTTAACAATAAATTTACGAGAACGCAAATTGTCAATTGGACAACCCAATTCCTTAGCGGTCGCACGCATTCTTCTGTCTGGTGCTTCTCCCGCATGAAATCCAGAAGTTCCAGCAGAGTCAACTACAATTGATAGATCATTTTCAGATACTTTCTTTCTTAGTAAACCATCTGCCAATGGAGATCGACAAATGTTACCAAGACAAACCATGAGTATTTTCATATTGCAAAAATAGATAATTGAACTTCAATAAAATACTACCAAGGTAAATATTCATAGAGAATTGAGATTTGTCTTTTTGAGAGTCCAAAACGTTCATTAGATGAATTTTTAACAAAAAAAAGTCCAACCTATTTCATTTTCAAACGTTTAATATAATATAACCAACAAGTGGGGTACTATGAGACAATTAAAAATAACAAAACAGGTTACCAATCGCGAAACGGCGTCATTGGACAAGTACCTGCTAGAGATTGGCCGCGTAGATTTAATTACAGCGGAAGAAGAGGTTGAGTTGGCGAGACGCATAAAAGC
>JAKVAS010000060.1 GCA_022448165.1 Crocinitomicaceae bacterium
TGGAGATGTAACTCAAGGGTTTGCCTATGATTTAGCCCCTTATGTTGACGTTAACTTAAATGGAGAATATGATCCTGAAAATGGAGATTTCCCTTGTATTAAAGGAGATCGCGCGATTTACCTGATCATGAATGATAAAGGCGATGTTCATCAATCTGGAGGTGCTGCATTAGGAATAGAAGTTCACTATATGTTTTACCAGTACGAGTCAAGTGATGATATTAATAATACGACATTTTGTAATATGCGAATTATAAATAGAGGAACTGAAACCTTTTCTGATTTTCATACAGGAGTATTTCTTGATTCTGATTTAGGAGGATATAATGATGATTATGTAGGATCTTCCGAATCAAAGAAGCTTATGTTTGCCTATAATGGAGATGATAATGATCAAGATGTAAGCGGAAACGTTGGCTATGGTACAAATCCACCAGCAATAGGAGTGATGTCTTTGAACCATGCATTGGTGAACGTTAGGTCATTTAGTTCTTCAAATACTGGAATAACAGGAATGGGGAATACACCTGCTGATTATTGGAATGTATTAACTGGAAATTATTTAGATGGGACACCTGTAGCGGACTTGTTTTCTTTCAGTGACTTACCATCTAGCACAACTGGTGACTCAGAGTTTGCTTTGTCTAATCCACCAGGTGATAGAAGAATGACTTATTCGATTGATCTAGGAGGTTTTAATCCTGGAGATGTTAAGGAATTAGATTACGCCGTAATCTATAATCGAAATGTTAACGGGACGGCTGTATCGAATGCAGACGGTTTACTTGATGTGGCAGATAATGTACAAGCATTTTATGACAATTTATCGAATGCTTGTGAAGCTGAAGATTTAGTGGGAGTCGATGTTCTTTCGTTGGATGATATTGAAGTATATCCAAATCCTTCTGTAGGAACTTTTTACTTACAAAGTAAAGAGGATGTTATTGGTTCTACATTCAGTGTTTTAGATATTAGTGGACGTGCTATTGTAGCTTCTAAAGAAATTAAATCAATCATAGAAGAGGTGTCAATTCAAGGTGCTTCAGGAGTTTATTTTTTGACAATTAATAATGGTACGAATGTACTTACGAAAAAATTAATAGTAGAATAATTGATCCGAATAGATAAGAAGGGGAAAAGTTCATTTACTTTTCCCCTTTTTTATTGAATAATCATTTTCTTAACTCCTCGTTTTCCTTCTTTGGTTGTTACAATTACGAAGTAAATACCTGGAGTTAGTTGCTTAGCGTCAACAATTGATGTGCCTATGTTTTGAATGGTTCGAACGAAATTTTTTCCGTTGATATCAGAAATTGTTAATGCATAAACTTCATTAGAGGATAATTCAATGTTTAATGCGTCTTTTGCAGGGGTCGGGTAAATTGAAAAAATAACTTCTTGATTTTTAGGTTGATTAATATTGATCGTACAGGGTGACGAACACCACGTTACGTTTGTTAATTTATAGGGAATTTCGAGAGCTGCAGCATTGGTTTTAGCAGTCACGTAATTGTCTAAAGAGGGGCCAAGGTTTATCCAATCACCAAAGTGAACTAACTTTAAATAATTTAACCGTATCTGATAGAATTCGGAATTATAACTGTTGGTTTCTGCAAGATTTACTTGCGAATCAAGAGCTATCTCTCCTTTTGAGTTTTGGGCTTGAACAATGGTGGAGAGTGATGCAAATGCAAAAAATAGCGAACAGATTAATAACCTCATAGATTTAGCGTTTAATGGTAAGACGCCGAACTATGTCTAAAAGTTACAGAACTTTGTTTTGACCTATTAAGGTTAATAATATGAATTAACGGAAAACAGGTAATTTTAAGATGTCTCGTTTTTCGGTTATTTCCGACTCCACCAAAACGTAATAAATCCCTGTAGAAAATAGGTTCTTTGGAAGTACAAAATTCGCAGACTTGTTGTTTGAAACATAAAATAGCTTTCCAGAAGAATCATATATTTTTATGTTTCCAAATTCTGAAAGATTCAGATGGATGCTTGTTTCTAAAGATTTTATATTAACAATTAAGTCATCGGAACCGTTACAATTTTCATCTAAAGATATCAAGTGAGATTTTTTACTATGACCATCAAAATCAACTGTTTTTAGACGATAGTAGAAAATATTAGAACTTTTATCTCCTTCGCGATAGATCCATTCATAATTTAGTAATGAAGATGAATTTCCTGCAGCATCAACTTTTCCTAAAAAATCGTAATTGACAAGGTCTTTTGTGCTTTGAATTTCGAAGTAATCTACGTTCTTTTCAGAAGCTGTTTGCCAAGATATTTTTTGTTCATTTTCATTAAGACAAGTAATGTCGAATAGAGTGAGTTCAGCAGGTAATGTATTAAGTACTGTTATATTGTCTAAAATTAGTCCACATGTTCCTCCTGAAGTTCCAGAGAAGGTTATTGTATGTGTTGTTGCGGTGGCTGTGAAGGAAAATGATTCTCCTACAAAGGAAAATGAAGTCCCATTTCTGCTTATGCTTGTAGATAAGGCATTTCCATCAATCGTAAGGTTCATTGATTGCAGGGTAGGACCACAGTTAGTTCTTCTAGAACAATCAAAAGTTAGAATGTAGGTATCACCAATTGTAAAGCCTGATATACTCTGGCATAAACCTGCGGCATTGTCTATTTCCGCGACTCTGTTTGTTGTATTTGAACCACCGTAGACGGATTCAACATGATATGCTTCAGGGGAACATCCCCAGTTACTACTGCCAGAATTAAAAGAACCATTTAATACTGATTGTGAAAATCCCGAAATGATTTCCATAAGGAACACTGATGTTAAGGCGAATCTAGTCAACATGTTACATGTATTTTGTGTAAATGTATGAAAAAATAACTAAACCGATTTAATGTCTTTTTTTTTGACTAATTTTTATTGGCCTTTACCGAATTATTTCCTTTAAAACTCCAGTAATTTGTACCTGATTTCGTGGATATTTCATAGCTTTTAGATTTACCAATAATCATAATTGGTATACCTACACCAACGGCGGTTAAGCTGTATGTTGCTATTTTCAGGTATCGATCACCGTTAAACTCTCCGGTTCTATAATTAATGCTGGCAAGTGGAGCAACAAACAATGTAGAAAGAGTTCCTAAATACGTAATAGTAGCTCCTGTACTAAATATTCCTCTTCTTAATGGTTTTTTGTAATCAATGCTTGAAATTTCAGAAAATTTATATGTGCTAATAATTGCTCTTTTATCCTCTGTATTTAAACTATTTTGAAAAGTATGTTCACCAGATGTATTTCCCCATGCTTTATATTCATGACTTAACCAGATATCAATCGTACTATCTGTTATTGCAGTGATTTTTCCTGAAATATCATGATGATAGTAATCATTGTTGTTCAAAGAGTCATCGCAGTTTAGCTTTAAGTCTATTAAATCTTCAGAACGAATTAAATGTACTTTATTTCTTTTTGAATTGTTTTGTAGGTAAACATCGGTTGTTTCTACATGTGTATCGTCCAAGGTATCCGAATTACCTAATAAATATTGACTTGGATCAAATTGTATTTCAGGGAATTGTTCCGCAATATTCTCCAATCGTGTATAGATGAGTTTAACCTGTGTTTTTCCTTCATAGCCAAGAAAAACAAGTTTGTTTACTCCAACTTTTGAAATGATATTTGAACGATTTCCGATGTGCCAGTTAGTTTGTTCTGGAATTTTGAAACAATTTGTAACTTTTAACTGCGGCTTATTAATGTTTGATGTGTTTAAATTCCATTTACCTTTAAAAAAAAGAGTGTCTTGTTGTTTAATATACCATTCACAGGCACCGTTTGGGTAATAGGAAATTACTTCTTCATACTTTTTACATGGGTAGAATATATCATCGGTTTCATACCCAATCTGCTTCCAAGTTCCAAGAATAGCTGAGGTAGTTATCTGGTCTTGACCAAAAGTATTTAAAGCGAAAAGTAAAATAATTAAGGTAGATGCAGGTTTCATAACTTGAGTTTATTAACGTTTCTTTGATTTTTCATATTCGATTAATAACTGCCCAAACTTTGCAAGAAAGGGACGGGCAGTTTCCTCATATTCATAAATTCCGTCGTTAACAATTTTATTATTGTTCACATAGATATTTGCAGATAAAAGATAGCGAATATTATGTGAAATATCATGGACGTATGCAGTTTCTGTTACGAAACCATGGGAAATTCCGATTTTTGAGTAGGTTAAAATATTGTTATAATTGGGGTTGTTGTCACCCAGAACGATGTATTTATATAGATTGTCAGGATAGTGTTTTTTGTCTTTAGAGAATTTTCCTTTTAGGAATGAGGGACAGGACGACATGGCTTTTATTAAGTTCAAACGATCTTGGCCTCTTATTTTCCATCGCTCGTTCGAAAGATAACTTGTTGGAAAGATTAATCGAGTTAACGTGGAGTGAATATCTTTTAAGGGATATTCAATGTTGTAATTAAAATCATAAGGTCCTTCAATAATTTTTTGTTCCCACTCATGTTTTAGGCCAAATAATTTAGTCGAATCATAGTAATAGCGACTCATCATTTCAGCTTCCTCTAATCGACTTGATGATTGATTGATAACCTTTTTATTGTTAGGGAATCGAACTTGAGTTGGATTGCAGTAAAGATTTTCTGGAAATTCACATCCTGTAAAACTTTTATAGATTTTCGTGGAATAAATTCCACGATTTATTAAAGTGTCATTTAATACTTTAGGAGTTATGTAATGATAAAAAGCATTGTAGTAATCATTGTTACTTACGATCATTAAATGATTGATCATTTCTTGAAAACTGATGTTCTGACTTTGAGTGATTTTTGAATATTTAGTATGACCGCAGTTCTGATCATTTCTCACTGATAAAAATGCGTTAGTAGGAATTGAATCTGCTGCTAATTTTTCAAGAACAACTAGAGCTACGGGCAATTTAACAATACTTGCAGGATAGAAATAGGAATTTGTAGAGAAATCAGCGGTAAGTAATTGGGGATGCTCTTCGTTGCCATGTACTTGCGTATAAATGAACTGAAAATGATATCGTTCAGGTTGAGATAAGACAGCATCAATCAATGAGTCTTTCCCTAAAATATAGTTCATTAAATCTGTTTTAAGATCTAATTCTTGGGCATGCAAACAAGAAAAAAGGATGCTAATTGATGTTAGAATCCAGAGGATAATCTTTTTCAGTATCATTATTTCGAGTTAAATAATAGATTACAATTGCTGGTATAATTGTAGCCAAAGACCATACCAAGTATTTAATGTCTTGCGCCACAAAAAAGTAAATTATCCAAAGACTAATTAGGATGAAAACGATTGGAGTTATTGGGTAACCCCAGGTCTTTACAACATTTTTTGCGGGTGTTTTATCTGCTTTCCTTTCCCTATACCGTAGGATGAAAACTCCAAAAACGGTAAGCATAGAAGAGAGCATAAGTGTTAAACCGATATAAAGAATGATTTCTTTGAAACTACTAAAAAAGGTTAGTAGAATAGATATCGTTAGAATGAAGACAATTCCATATTTTGGAACTCCTTGTTTATTTTGTTTCCCTAAAATCTTAAAAGTTTTATAGTCTTTACCGATTTGCTCGGCAACTCTAGGACCAGCAATAAACATTGCACTAATTCCCGAAATTAAGGCAAGTGAGAAGGCAAAGCTGAAAAACACTCCTACTTTATTTCCTAAAATTTTATTGGCAACAACATTTCCTAAATCTACTTGTAGTGCTAGCTCATCAAACCTAGCGACGTACATAAAAATGAAGTTTAATAAAATGTAGATAATTGTGACAATGATTGTTCCAACCAAAAGTGAAAATGGAAGGTTTTTTCTGGGGTTTTCTAAGTTTCCGACAATATATGCGCTGGCATTCCAGCCGCTATATGCGAACATTACATAAACCAGTGCTCCAGCAAATGGAGTACTAAATATAGTATTCAATGTTTTGTCCGTAGGAGAAAAGTTAATTCCTGAGGCTTCGTAATTCGACGCGAAAAGAAATGGAATAATTAAGAATGAACCAATGAGTACGAGTTTTATATATGTCATGTAATTTTGAAATATTCCTCCAAATTTTACTCCGCGAAAATGAACTAACGATACAAGTATTAGTAATAAACAGCCAATTAGTTTTGCAATTGAAATTTCAAATAGACCTAAGTTCAATGCTGTTTCTTTCGAAAAACCAATAACTGGTAAAAAGTACTCGCCTGCAGCAAGAGCTAAAGCTGCAATTGCTGCTGAAAAACCTACAAATAAAGAAATCCAGCCACTAATAAAACCAAGTAAAGGATGGTAAATTTCAGACAAAAAGGTGTACTCTCCTCCTGAACGATTAATTCGAGAAGCTACTTCAGCATAAACACTCGCGCCACAGAGAGCAACAACACCCCCTAAAAGCCAAATTATTAGAATTGAAAAAGGGTCGGGAATTCCTGTGTCAAGTACTTGAAATCCCAGAGATGTGAATATTCCTGTTCCGATCATATTAGCTATTACCATGTTAGTGGCAACGGAACGCGTATATTTCTTCGTCATATTAGGCTGATTGTATTTTGTATGCCTAAAATAGTTTTTTTTCTAGCTGAAAAGTTAATTTTATTGCACCTAATTATCTTATAGTCAATTTAAATCAACATTTTTGTTTGACACTAATCAAATACTATGAAAAAAATTACCTTTTTGGTATTGTTGCCAATTTTTGCTGCCTGTGAGTCGACTACTCAACCAATCGAGCCCCAAGTTTCCGAAGTGATAAAGGATACAATTGTTAGTGTTTTGGAGGATGACTCGAATCTTCCTATGGATAAAAAGTACAACGATTTAGCTCAATTTCTAGCTGGGAATAGTAGTACTGATGGGAGTGGTTTGAAGTTGTTGGAATCAGAGGAAAGTTGGAAAAGTTATCAGCTCGAGATAGAGAAGCTTTGGAAAAAAACGAATGCTAAGCTTCCTGTAATTAAAGATTGGGCATCAAGTGAATTGTCAGAAGTAAATGCTGATGGTGGAACATTGTTTTATCCATTTTCTGGCCCTGATTTTTTACATGCAGATTTGTTTTTTGCAGAGTATGATCATATTGTGATGAACGCGTTGGAACCTATTGGTACATTTCCAGATATGATTGAGGTAAAAAAAGATAGTGCCTTACCGATGTATATGGACAACTTGAAAGCATCGATGAATGCAATCCTTAATTTAAGCTTTTTCCGAACGATCGCAATGGCTGATGACTTTCAAAGTGAACTAGATGGCACGCTTCCCGTATTAATGCATTTTATGGCTCGTACAGGACACGAGGTATTGTATCAAGAAAGAGTTGGAGTTATGCCAGATGGTACATTAAGTACGGAATTAGAGACTTTACCTGATTCAACTTACATCGGCAATCGTTATTATTTTAAGCGAATAGGAAACCAGAAAGTACGAACATTAACATATTTCGCGGTAAATCTTCAGAATATGGCTTATGTGAGTAGAGGGGGCTTGGTAGCAAAAGGCTTGGATACAAGAGGTGATTTTGTGGCTTATTTGAAGGGGTTAGATATTAAGTCAACTTACCTTAAGTCAGCTTCTTATCTTATGCATAGACCGACATTTAGTATGATTCGAGATATTATTTTGGATGATTCAGACTATGTTTTGGAAGATGATTCAGGAATTCCTATCGAGTATTTTGATGAAGAAAAATGGGAGCTTACCTTTTATGGAAATTACTCATTTCCAATTTCGTTATTTGAGGAACGTCATCAAGAAGATTTGAAGGACGTTTATCAAGGTGAAGGAATTAAGAATCTGCCTTTTGGGATTGGTTATCAATTCCATAAAGGAACTTCTAATCTGATGTTAGCGAAGAAGAGGTAATCTTCGAAAAATATTCAAGAATATTGTCTATCTCACTATTCCAATAAGAATAATTATGAGTTGAGAGACTATCAATATGGAATTCATATTTGCTGTTATGTGATGAGTCAAGCGCTTGTTTAAGCAATCTTGAATGTTCAATGGAAACTACGTTGTCATTGGAGCCATGTCCTATATATATTGGGACTTTTAGATCAGTGATGTGTGTTATTAAATTGTCATCTTCTAGCCAACGATCAGGGAAGTTTTTGAATTCCCCGTAAAATCCACGGTATAAATTATCCATTGGAAATTTCGTTTGATCATAATCTCCTGAAAGTACTGCGCATCCCTTGAAAATATGTGGTAAGTCTCTTGCTAACAAGGCTGCTCCTCTGGCTCCTGTTGATAGTCCAAGAATGAAGTTCGAATGGGTTGAGTGTAGGATATGGTATGTTTGTAATTCACTAATAAGGGAATCTTTGATCCACTTTCGAGTAGGATATTTTCTCCAATCAGTTCGGGTTTCCGGGTAAAATCGTTCACAATAGATACTTTTCCCCATTTCAGGTTGAACTATAATATATCCTTCTTGAAGAGCTTTTTGACAAAACGATGTACTGTCACACCATTGATTTCTTGAGAAGTTCCAACCTGGTAGAGTGATGATTGTTCCTTTAAAGATTGATTGGTTAGGGAAACGAAGTGTAGTTTTAATTTTATGTTCATTATTAAATAGAAGTGTAATTGTTGTGTCTCTAGACAAAAGAGGAAATGCCTGTTTAGACGCTATAGGAGTTCTTTCTTTCTTTTGAATATGGGGAAGCTTTGTGTGTTTATTTGCACGATTACATCCTAAAATAAAACAGACTATTAGTAAAAAGGGGAATGTGTGTTTTCTTGCCATATGTCGTTAAAGATAGAAATTCGATGAATCTTAAATGGATAATAATGAGCAAAAAAAACGCCCTTCTCATCGAGAAGAGCGTCAGAAATTTGATTGATATTCTTAACGATTAATTTGAATCGTTGTTGTTGTAAAAGCATCATTACTTGAAAGTTTTACAATGTACTGACCATTTTCCAAATCAGTAAGATTAAGTTCATAATCATTATTACCTTCGATTGAAGTTGCCACAGAAGTCGAAACTACTTGACCTAATAAGTTCGAAACTTCAATTGTTACTTCTCCAGCTGTTGTCGTCGCTAAAGATAATGTTAACTCACCTGTTGAAGGATTCGGATAAACATTTGCTTTTCCTAGAGATAATTCATTTACTTCTGCTGCTTGGAAGTAATCATCTACTACGTCAATCATTCCTGATAAACCACCATTTGCAACCCAAGTATCATAAAGGTCTGCTTTGATTACTTTATCTTCTGGGGAAATAACATTAATAGTAGGGAAACCCAAAGGCCAGTATACACTTCCATTCAATGTAATTGGATTTTCATTAATAAATGGATAAGTTGGGTTGTCGGCAAACCAATCTCCTAGAGTATTTCCTGTTCCTTGAAGTGCTGCTAAATCCGTAGTTGCATCAGCTTCGTAGAAAATAACACGTAGTTGGTCTGTTCCATCTGGTCCAAATTGATCATGTAGGTCTTGTAAATAATGTTCTTCATGAAATCCCCAGCATGGTCCACACCATGTTGCTGAACAATCAAGCACGACTACCTTCCCATCATCCAAAATATTGTAAAGGTTGTGTGTTACACCGTCTAAATCTGTTACTGTAAAATCTGGGGCGGTAGCACCGATTTGTCCAAAAGAGAAGTTTGCAAATGCAACAAATGCAGCTAAAAGAGTAATTGTTTTTTTCATAGTTTAAATAGTTGTATAAATATAATTACATGCAATTTATGGATTATTCAATTTAAATTTAGTCTAAGAAATGGTTGATTATTGGAATGCTTAAACGATTTATCAAGACGATTTGAATTATAAATGATTATGTTTTGAGATTAATTTGGGTGTTGATATTGAAGAGCAATCCTTTGTATAGGGATACTCGTAATCTGAGGGGAGTACTGTTTTATTCATGGAATAATTTTAGGCTTAATTTTTGTTTAAGGTGTTATCGGTAACCAACTATTTTATATATGAAAATGATTGCTTTTCTGTTGTTTATTTCTTCAGTTTCAGTTAGCCTTGGACAAACTACTGTACAGTTGGGAGGGCTTGTATCTAACTTAGTTCTGGACGAAGAGTTTAAGATTCAAACAAATGCTCAGAAAATTCCTTTTATAGCCTATATAACTCAGGAGCTTCCTGGTAATGTACTACATGTTAAGAAACATGAAGCAGGACAATGGGGTGATGTTGATCCAAATATAGATATTGTCGATTCAAATGTTATTGATTTTGATTTAAAATCTTCTTATACAAGTGATTCTATTTTTCTTGTTTATACCAAGAGTGATGGGGTTTATTTTAGAACGTATAATAATAATTGGTCTGCGACAAGTCATTTTCCTTTGAGTCCCTTTGTTGATAAACAAACTATGCGCATGGCATTAGATGCCGATAGTCATGATATATATTGTCTTGTTAGGTCTCAGACAAATCAGAATCATTTATTGTATTTTTCAAGTGCTACAGGAATGATCTCCGAGTTGAGCTCACCTTCTGATTTGGATCCATTTTTTTTCTATACATCGGATTTATTGTTTGATGAAGAGGGAAGTCAATTATTAGCCTGTTATCAGAGTAATAGTGGAGGTGCTGTTCTAAAAACTTTCAACGGACTGTCATGGTCTACACTAATTAACAACTTAGTTAATACCGGTATGTATAGGACTATGTTAGATCAATCTATGATTGACCCTGAAAGTGTTGTTGTTGGTTATACGACGGCAGATTCAGGCGGTTACGGGATTGGAATTACAAAGGGAAACACCCAAATTGGAAGTACGGAAGTAATACAGGCTGAGTATAATCCAGTTACGAATTCTATATTTCCTCTAGAAGGAATTGGATGTGCTGTTAGTCCTACTACAGATGCGGTTATTCATGTGTATAGAGTTCAAGCTATTGCTGAACTTTTTTATTCAAATGGAGGTGTTGAAGGAGTGATTGAACTAAATATGCCAATGCTTACGGTTAAGGATATTTGTTTTGATGCCGATGGTAAATTGTATTTAGCAGGTTTTCAATATGGTAGTGGGTTGTTGTATGTTTATACATTGGATTCATTTTTAGCATTGAATGAAGAAAATGTGAAAACAATTATGGTTTATCCAACGTTGGCAAATGATCAAATAAAAATTGTAGTTAAAGATCGATTTACGTATCAATTGATTAATACTGTAGGAGACTTGATTATAGAGGGTAGAGGAGATGATATGGAAATGGTCTCTATTGAGAATTTGCCCAGTAAGATGTATTATTTAAAGGTTTATTCGGAAAAACGAGGAGTTACTATGAAGAAGATAGTTAAACAGTAATTTTATAACAAACACAGTCTTGGAGTGGGCTGTAATTTTCAATTTTTGGATGCTTAAATTCAAGATGTTTGGTCATGCCAATTTTTTCCATAACGTTGATAGATTTTTGGTTGATTTTTGGAGCTATCGAGACGAGAGATTTTAGTTCTAATGTTTTGAAGGCATGATGAATGCACGCTTTTGCACCTTCGGTAGCATACCCTTTGCCCCAATAACTTTTATTAAGTCTCCAGCCGATGTCTATGGAAGGCATAAATGACGCTTCATATGTTTGATCGAGAATGCCAATGAAACCGATAAAATTTCTAGTGTTTATTTCATCTACGGCAAAGTATCCATACCCTTTGTGTTCTATAGATTCTTGCATACGCTGAATAAAAAGAGAGGTTTCTTTCATGGAACTGTGACTGGGAAAAAACTCCATTACTTCGTCATCCGTATTTATTGAATGCAATTTTTTTAAGTCTGAGTCAATCCAGTTTCGGAAACCAAGTCGTTCTGATTGAAATAGATAAGTCATATAGTTTAAATAAATCCACAAAAAAAAAACGCTCCGAATTTCGGAGCGTTTTTGCTATAGAGGTGTTATAAATTTATTTCTTGACAGCGTCAACAACTGCTTTGAACGCTTCCGGGTGATTCATTGCTAAATCAGCAAGAACCTTACGGTTAAGTTCTAATTCGCTTTTGTTTACGGCTCCCATGAATTGAGAGTAGCTCATTCCGTTGATACGTGAACCAGCGTTAATACGCGTAATCCATAATGAACGGAAATTTCTTTTCTTTTGTTTACGTCCTTCGTATGCGTACTCCCACCCTTTTTCAACGGCGTTTTTCGCAACAGTCCAAACATTTTTTCTTCTTCCGTAGTATCCTTTGGCGTGCTTCATTATCGACTTACGTCGAGCTTTTGAAGCAACATGATTTACCGATCTTGGCATAATTTTTTGTTTTTTAATAAAGAGTGTATCACTGTTTCAGATAGCTTAAATACTCGTTACTGGGTTAACTATTGTGCGCTTTACAATCTATTTGTTGGCGCATAAACCTGTGTATTAATAAAAAGCAAGAGCTTTTTACTTCATGCACAATTGTTGTTTAACGTTTGCTTCATCAGCCTTGTGAACAAGACCAGCGTGCGTTAAGTTTCTCTTTTGCTTTTTCGTCTTCTTTGTTAAGATGTGACTCTTAAAAGCATGTTTTCTCTTGATTTTACCGCTTCCAGTTACCTTGAATCTCTTCTTAGCGCTGGATTTAGTTTTCATTTTTGGCATCTCTCTTAGTTTTAAGTTACCTCTATTAGCGTCATTATACGGAGTGTCTTCAACACTCTTCTTTACAGAAAGCTTTACTTTCTATTATTTTCCTTTTTTAGAGTTGATCATCATTGTCATACGTTTACCTTCTAATTTAGGCATCTGTTCAACGATTCCATAATCCTCTAGTTCTTGAGCAAGCTTCAGTAATAAAATCTCACCTCTATCCTTAAAGACAATTGTTCGTCCTCTAAAGAAAACGTAAGCTTTCAATTTACTTCCCTCTTCTAAGAATTTCTTAGCGTGAGATAATTTAAAGTTAAAATCATGATCATCAGTGTTCGGTCCGAAACGAATCTCTTTAATTGTTACTTTACTCTGCTTTGCTTTGAGTTCTTTTTGCTTCTTCTTTTGGTTGTAAAGGAACTTTTTGTAATCCAGTATTTTACAAACCGGAGGATCAGCTTTTGGAGAAATCTCGACTAGATCAAGTTCTTGCTTCTCTGCAAGCTTAATAGCTTCAGATGTAGTCATTACGATTGGTTCTTCTCCCTCGCGAACAAGTCTAATTGTACGAGCGTAGATCTTCTCATTAATCTTGTGAAGTTCCTTTTCCTCTCGTTTTACGAACCTTTTTCTGTTATTTGGTCTTCTCATTAATTATCTTAAACGTTTAAAGCTAATTCCTCTTCGATCATAGCGTTGATAAATTGTACAAAAGCTTCGACAGTCATTGAACCTTTATCTCCCACTCCTCTTTGTCTTACTGAGACTACATTGTCAGTGGCTTCTTTTTCACCAATGACAAGCATAAATGGAATTTTATTTAGTTCGGATTCCCGAATTTTCTTACCTATCTTCTCGTTACGATCGTCAACGAATCCGCGAATATCGGAATTATTTAGTAATTGCAAAAGCTTTTGTGAGTAATCATTGTATTTATCACTAATTGGTAAAATAGCGATTTGATCGGTAGTTAACCACATCGGGAAGTCTCCAGCACAATGTTCTAATAGCACAGCAACAAATCTTTCCATAGAACCAAAAGGAGCTCGATGGATCATCACAGGTCGGTGTTTTTGATTATCGGCCCCAGTATATTCTAATTCAAAACGCTCTGGGAGATTATAATCAACTTGAATTGTTCCTAATTGCCACTCTCTTCCTAAAGCATCTTCAACCATGAAGTCTAATTTGGGACCGTAGAAGGCAGCTTCTCCATATTCTATGATTGTTGGAAGTCCTTTTTCTTCAGCAGCTTCCATTATGGCACGCTCTGCTTTTTCCCAGTTCTCATCACTACCGATATATTTGTCTGAATCTTCAGTATCTCTTAATGATATTTGCGCTTTGAAGTTCTCGAATTTCAAGGTCTTGAATATGTATAAGACAAGATCAATTACTTTCTTAAATTCATTTTTCACCTGATCTTGTGTACAGAATATATGAGCGTCATCCTGTGTAAATCCTCTAACACGTGTTAAACCGTGAAGTTCTCCTGATTGTTCATAACGGTATACTGTTCCAAATTCTGCAAAGCGAGTTGGTAGATCTTTATATGATCGCGGGCGTGATTTAAATATCTCACAATGATGAGGACAGTTCATCGGTTTTAGCAGGAACTCTTCTCCTTCATCGGGAGTTAAAATTGGTTGAAATGAATCCGCACCATATTTTGCATAGTGACCAGAACAAACATAAAGTTCTTTATTTCCGATGTGAGGAGTAATAACTTGATCATACCCACCTTCTTTTTGCGCTTTTTTTAGAAAGTTTTCAAGACGCTCTCGTAATGCGGCACCTTTGGGTAACCATAGTGGAAGTCCTTGACCTACCTTCTGGGAGAAAGTAAATAGATCTAATTCCTTACCTAGTTTTCTATGATCACGGGCTTTGGCCATCTCAACTTTCTCAAGATAGTCCTTTAGTTCAGCATTTTTTGGAAATGTTATTCCATAAATACGTGTTAATTGCTTATTCTTTTCATCTCCTCGCCAATATGCCCCTGCTATAGCAGTTAACTTAATAGCTTTTATGAAGCCCGTGTGAGGAATATGAGGACCGCGACATAAATCAGTAAATTCGCCTTGTGTGTAAAATGTAATAGAACCGTCATCGAGACCTTCTAATAACTCTAATTTATATGGATCTTCTCTTTCTTCAAAGTAACTAATTGCTTCAGATTTTGAAATCTCCTTTCGGATAAAACCATTCTTCTGTTTTGCAAGTTCTTTCATCTTTTGTTCAACTTTCGCTAAATCTTTCTCTGTGAAAGTATAGTCCAAAAAGTCAACATCGTAATAGAAACCATTCTTTACAGGGGGACCAATTGCTAATTTGATTCCTGGGTAAAAGAACTCCAACGCTTCAGCCATTAGGTGAGCAGAAGAATGCCACATGGTTGATTTACCTTCTTTATCTTTCCAGGTGAGCAACTGTAAGGTAGAATTGTCTTCGATTGGGCGATTTGCGTCAATCACTTCTCCGTTTACATTTGCAGCAAGTACATTTCTAGCGAGTCCTTCGGAAATGCTCTTAGCAACGTCCATGGCGCTTGTTCCTTTCTGAACTTCACGTTTTGAACCATCTGGCAGCGTTATTTGAATCATTTTTTTACTTAAATTTAAACGCCAAAGATAATGAAAGCTATTGATTAAACCTTTCGAAATGAACTGCTATTAATGAAATTTTTCAAGACACCTTTTGTCTTTATTGTTCCTCTTTTTTGTTTAGGGATTTTGTTCGGTGAATCTGAGGTGTTTTTTATGCTTGTATCAGTGGCTACTGTTCTTATTTCTTTAATTCTACTTTTTCTTTATTTTTTTAGACGATCATTTCAAACGTTGTTTCTACCGTTTGCTATCGTTAGTATTGTTTTACTGGGAATACTTTCCTTTAAGGGGAGTGTCTGGAGTAATGGACGGTTGGTCGATGAGTACGGAGGAGCTGAGGCTTCTATTCTTGTAGATGTTGTTGAAATTAGTAATTCTAATAAAGAATGGCGAAAGGCAGTTTGTAATGTGATTGCTACGATAGATGAAAAGGAACTAGTCCCGAGAAGCGAGCGAATTGTCATTTATTTTAATTCTGAGGTAGTAGAGGTACGGGATCGGCTATTGATTGTTTCTCGCTTGTTTCCAATTAGAAATAAAGGGAATTTGGGTGAATTTGATCAGGAAACATATTGGAAGTTTAAAGGAGTAACTGCGATGGCGTTTATTAATGATTTTGATTTATTTTTTTTGAGTAAACAAAAGGCCACGTTATTTGATCAATCCCGTGAATTAATTAGTGCTTATCTAAATAGTGTTTTAGAAAATCATCTTTCGAAAAACAATCAAGCAATTGCCAGAGCTCTGATCTTAGGGGATAAAAGTCAATTGGATCCTGAAGTAAAGAAGAGTTTTAGTTCGGCTGGAGCAATGCATGTGTTGGCAGTATCTGGCTTGCATGTTGGTATTATTCTTGAAATATTTCTGTTTCTTTTTGGTAGGTTTCCTAAGTTAGTTTCTAAACAAGTAGCGTTAATTATTTCGTTATTACTTATCTGGGGATATGCCGGGGTTATCGGTTTTCCTGCATCTGTGGTTCGAGCATCCTTAATGTTTTCCATATTAGTGTTAGGGAGACAGTTTAGTCGTGATTCAAATGGCTTAAATACGTTGCTTTTTTCCTGTTTTTTAATGCTCTGCATCGATCCTATGTGGTTGTTTGATCTTGGATTTCAACTTTCATTTTTTGCGATGATGGGAATTATTTTACTATCAAAGCCGTTAACACAAACATTTTATATTCGAAATAAAATTATATTGAGATTGTGGGAAGGAACATGTGTAGGTCTTTCTGCCCAGTTGTTTAC
This sequence comes from Crocinitomicaceae bacterium, assembly GCA_022448165.1. GTDB lineage: Bacteria > Bacteroidota > Bacteroidia > Flavobacteriales_D > Crocinitomicaceae > UBA4466. Next base: position 16,424 of record JAKVAS010000060.1, read on the forward strand.
GCTCCCGATAACGCTCTATTATTTTCATCAATTTCCGAATTATTTTTTGAT
>JAKVAS010000061.1 GCA_022448165.1 Crocinitomicaceae bacterium
CAAAAATGCTAGAAGCAAACAACTCCTCATCAGAAAGAGAACTGATCACATCCTCATTCAATTTATATTCTCCCAAATAAATACTTTTTTCACCTAGATCAGAAACACTCATGATTTTACGTGTCAAAAACGAACTACGGCCTCCTTTAGCTCCCTTCACGGAAAGAGCTATTTTATCCCTGTCGGTATTGGTTTTAATTAAAATAGTCCATGTTGTCAAATCATTCCTGTTTAATTCAATGGTCGCTTCTTCAGACGCTATTACTTGAATTGAATCGAAGTAACTTTGTGTTGTAATTTTCATTGTATGAAGATGCTCTCGGTATAGAATTGGACGTGTTGTTTCCAAATCTACAATCTTCGTTGTTCTATCAATTCTATATTCATTGGATTGCTGAATATCCGCAATAACCAATTCAATTCTACGATTAATGTAGTGGAATTCTTCTTGATCCTCACTACTATCTTCGAATTGATCAATAATTAATTGAGGAATAATTGGATTATTTGAACCCAACCCCATAGTAATCAACTGATCATTACTAATCTCAAATTCACTTACCAAAACCTTCTTCAACGCCTTTGCTCGATCTGAAGTGAAATCCACACTATTTGCCAAATCGTTCCTAACTCTTGTGTCAGAATGTGCAACAATTTTAAACTTCAAATCAGGGTTACAATGAATGAACGTTGCAAGTTCTAAATACTTTTCACGCTCTTCTTTGAAATTACTTACCGTTATTTTTCCAATGTCAAACTTGACGAAATCTAATCGAAATCGATCACCTACTCTAAGTGTAGATGTATCTTCCATTTGATAGAATTTCAACAATTTAGCCTCAGCTGTTCTTGGATAATTGCAATTTGTTTTATGACGAATATTAGATATAATCACAGTCAACCTTCTATTCAAAGAGTGCAAAGAATCAAATTTATTTCGATCCGTTCTTCGATATACATTTATGTTCTTTTCAGTAATAATTGGTTTTCCTTCTCCCCATCCAAATGCTGACAAACGACTTGGATGAATTCCTTCTTTAATCAACCAGCTCCTCATAGAGTTTGCTCTTCCTACAGATAGTTCCTTATTCGCCTGCGCCGAACCTCTTGAGTCCGTGTGAGCGTTTATACTAATTGAAATTCCTGTTTGCACCTTCAAAAAAGTCAATAATGAATCTGCATATTTCCCTCTAGTTACAGAATCCTCCAATCCCCAACAATAATTAAACGCATATCTAACATCCACGCGAACAGAATCTCCAACCTTAAAAAATTCCGAATTAAAAGACTTATATCCCTGACTAAAAGCAAGCGGGGTCAATATCCAAAATAATAAGACTAATAGGAATTTCATGTGGGTTGATTTCAGCTCCAAGATACATTATTCCCATCAATATTTTAAAGAAGATTTCCAAAATCACATCTAAAATAAATATTACATCTAAGTCAATCAATATAAATCCAAATTACTATTTTGCGGACAAATCTTACCACATTATTCATGATCCACTTTGGATTAAATTTACCACTAATGAAAAATTACGAAAATCTTGTCTTAGAAGGAGGAGGAGTAAAAGGAATCGCTTATGCAGGTTCTTTTGAAGCCTTAACTGAGCTAAATCAAATGGATGCTATTAAACGCGTTGCCGGAACCTCTGCTGGGGCAATTGCTGCAGTTTTAGTTAGTTTACGATATGACGCAGCCGAAATAAAACAAATTTTAACATCCACAGACTTCAAATCATTTGAAGATAGAAAAAGCATATTTCGCGTACTTACAAAATATGGTTTATATAAAGGCGATGCCTTTCTTAAGTGGATGAAATCGCAAATAGCGGTTAAAATGGGAAATGGTGATGCCACGTTTAAAGATTTCCATGACAAAGGAATGCGTGATCTCAAAATTTTCTCTTGTGACCTAAATACAAAATCAGTAAAAGAGTTTTCATTTGAAAAGACGCCTTCTGTGAAGGTTGCTGAAGCGGGAAGAGCTTCTATGTCAATCCCATTTTTTTTCAGTGCTTGGAAGTTCTCTGATGGAATTCCTGATAATCATGTATATGTCGATGGTGGAACTGCATATAATTATCCAATAACCTGTTTCGACACTGATTGTTTCAATGAAAAAACGATCGGATTACACTTAGACGATTTGAATGAGAAAAACATTCCTTCAGACTTAAAATACTATCGTACTCATGAATACGTAAAAGCACTATTTACTACATTAATGTCCACACAAAATGCAGATTTACAAAGAGATCCAGAAAATCTATCTAGAACAATCAAAATTAACGATCATGGTATTTCGGCAACAAATTTTGAAATTACAACAACTGAGAAAGATTTACTTTTCAATTCCGGGAAAGCGGCTGTTTTAGCTCATTTTAAAGAATCCGTTCTCGCTTAATAGCTTGTTAAAGATAAATTGAGTAAAACAATTGTTTTAAAAGGTACTCCGATATTCCGAATCATCTAGTTGCCATGATCAATAATTGTTTTAGCTTCAAGAATATGTCAAATTTCTGCTGTTAAACATACCGCAGAAATTTGACCTAATTCTAATTAATCGAATGTGAAAGTGAAGGGCAACACCATTCGCATCGAAACTGGTTCTCCATTCTTTTTTGCAGGAATAAATTTTGGAAATGATTTAACAATACGAATAGCTTCTTTATTCAACTCTTTCACTCCTCCTTTTACGACTTCAATTTCGGATAAGTGACCATCCTCATTTACCACAAAACCAATATATACCCTTCCTTGGTCTCCAACCTTCCATTCCACTTCAGGATATTGAATCGCATTATTTATGAATTGATTCATTGCACTTGATCCTCCCGGAAAACTTGCTTCTTCATCTGGGGAAACAAAAACTCGAGGAGGTAGTTCCGGTGCAGGATTTTCCTCTATTTCTGTTGAAATTTTAATGTTTTGTAAGTCAATTTCTCTTCCTTCCATACTTTTAAAGCCACTCATATCGACCACAAAACGCGCATAATTCAATCTTGGTGGTTCCAAAACATCTTGCGGAATCAATTGATTAACGGTGTTTCTCAATTGTATTTTTGCCAATCGTGTAATCTCAGGATAGACATGTAAATCAACTCCATTATACATAATCCAATACTTCTTTTTACTGCAAAAACTCTTATACAAACTCTGCCCTAACTCCTTAATTATCTTATCCATCTCAGGAACATTAGCGACTTCATCTAGATGATCTAATCTTTTCTTATACCAACTCTCATTAGCACCATTGGCATTTTGAAGTAACCTAATATAAAGTGCAAGTCGAAAGTTTATTCTATGAGAAAGTTGAGCAATCGTTGATTCCGTATGTATTATTGAGGCAACATCATTTGTCTTGTCATAATTTAACCTATCAATAATAGCATTTTCTGTTTCCGTTAACTGAATTTCATTTAAATCATATCTTAACCAAAAATCAATCTCGTCATCAGACATGTTTTTGCTTTTTGTTAGAATAAAATAGACATCATTCTTTGCAGCATAAAAAATTCGCTCTAAATCCGTTTTGAACTTTTTTCTCGTCCAAAATGATGAGTACATTGCACTTTTTGTAGCCTGCTCAAGTCGATGGAAAGCCCTAATTTCAGTGTTTCCTGATAATTGATCATTCAAATATTTTCCACTTAACGATTGTTTAAATTCTCTAATTTCTAATGACCTCCATTTATCAAGAAGCGTCAAACCAAGTAACACATCTTGTATATATTGATCAGTAAGAAATGGTTCAAATTCTACGTATTGATCATATCCGATTTTCCATTTCTCCATCGGTAGTTTTATTTCTTTTGTGCGAGAAAAAGTTTTGAAAAACAAGTCATATACCTCTTTAAACTTCAAACCATTAAGTGTACTTAAATCGTAATTTGACCGAAAATCATACTGTGGTCTTCCCTCTAATTCCGCATAAGAAATCCCCTCATTTAACGCAAATTGCTTGAATTCCAGAATATCAGCATCTGAAAAAGCCCTAACACCATCAAACAATACAGATAAATGAGAATCTTTACCAAATTTACTCGTTACATAGTCCCCCATTTTACTGAACTGTTCCTTCGAATAACCTCTTCCATCCGAAAACCTAAATGTCGCGTTCAACAGTAAGTTTATATCACCTTTTACCTCTTCTTTGGACATATCGGATCTATTCCAAAGAATATTAAGTAGAAACTCCTCATTTTCGATTGAGATTTTATCCTTATGCCAATCTTCAATAATGCTTAGTAAGTATTCATTAGAATATCCCAAAAATTCCCCCTTAAAATCGCAATCATTCCCATTAACCTCACAAACAATCAGTTTACCAACATTTAAGGAATTAGTCGCCTTTGTCGGGTCCCATTTTTCATAGTATTTCAACCATTCATCTCTTTGTAGCTTCTTATCAAGTTTAATATCATTTCGAATTGTAGTAAGTTTTTCAGAAAACTTTGATTTCAAATCAAATTCCTCACGAAGCTGAGTAACTCTTTCATTAAAAGTTGCCTGGGAAATTAAAGTAAATGAAAAACAAAGTATCAGTGTAAGAAACAGAATTGATTTCATGAATTTAATTTTGATTTCACTCTCTAAAATACAATAATACGCGAACCTCTATGGATTTTATTTAAAGCTACTTATAAAATAGTCCTGTTTTGTAAGCTTTTGACAAAGTTTACAAATTCATCTAAATCTCTTTTATTCGTTGCTAAACCCACCGATACTCTAGTAGCCCCACGCATCTTTTGTAAAAAATCAATCATGTCCCAATAATCACCTCTTGTTCTACTTGTAAAATATGCCGTTAGTTCAGAAGTCGTCAAACAATTATTCGTTTCATCTAACCCAGGATTGCAAAAACAACCAGAACGTGTAGAAATTCCTTTTTCCTTTGCTAGACTATCAATTTTTTCAAACCTAATCTTAGAACCATTTGGATTAATAAAAGACATAATCATAGTACCTCCTGTATTTCCCTGATTGCGATTTCCTAAAACAGTAAGTTGCTTTTCACCATTACTGTGCGTTAATCCTTCTAGCCTATTGTATAGATAATCAATTAAAGATCCAACACGTTCATTAATTCTACCCATACCAATAGAATTGATATAATCTAACCCTATGGATAAAGCGGGGATGTCCAAATAACTAACTGTACCATCTTCAAACCTCTCGTGATTTTCAGTTAAAAAATGATAAGATGCCTTAGCTGAAGCCAAACTCACTGTACCTCCTGCAAACCATTTTTTTTGTAATTTATAAAATGCAGATTTTCGTACGAGTAAACATCCTAGTCCTGTAGGATACCCAAATATTTTATAAAAAGAAATAGAGACAAAATCAGGTGTATATACTGATAAATCCAAACTTGACGTTGGAACAAATGCTGCTGCATCCAGTAAAACATCCCAACCACGTTCTTTTGCTTCCTTAATCCAATTTAGGTCATGTTTAACACCAGACATATTAGATTGGGCAGGAAAAGCAAATAATTTATTTTCTCCAGTAGTATCATTCAACTTATCCAAGAGTACCTCTTTAGACACACTTAGATCATTAAAATTCATTGGTACATATTCGTGAAAACCTCCTGCGCTATTACAGTATTCTCGAATACCATTCACAGAATTATGGTTGTCGGAAAATAACAAAAAGCGTCCACCTCGTTCAAATGGATAACTTTCTCCAACAATTTTAAGAGCAGCAGATGCATTTGCAGTAAATACACAATAATAATCATCTGCATTAAAGAACTCAATAATTTTTCTTCTTGCATTTTTTATAAGTCTGGTAGAAAATTTAGAGGACGGATTAGCAGAGTGCGGATTCCCAAAAGTATGTTCTCTAAGCAATTCAAAATGATGCCTTAACTGCGATTCCGCATACAAGTTTCCTCCAGTGTAATCTAAATAAACTTGGCCATCATTATCCAGTCGGTTATATTCCCTCTTGCGAAGGTCATTAAAAAATTCATCATGTGCGAGTGCAAGGCCCCTCTTAGCCCTACTTTTTAACGGCGTCTTTATCATAGTAGCGAATATTATGATCTAGCTTAAAATAAAGGGTGAGGGTATAACAGTTCTATTAAGATACAGAAATTAAATTAATAGTCAAAAAAAAAGCCCATATCCTTCGATATGGGCTTTAATATTCTTTAATAATGTTTAGCCATTTAATGCTTCGGCTCCACCAACAATCTCTAAGATCTCGTTTGTAATTGCCGCTTGACGCGCTTTGTTGTACTGCAATTTCAAATCACGATTAAGCTCACCTGCATTATCCGTTGCTTTATGCATTGCCGTCATTCTCGCTCCATGCTCAGAAGCATTTGAGTCTAATAAAGCTTTGAACAATTGAATTTTCAACGATTTAGGGATCAAATCTTCAACGATTTCTGATTTCGAAGGCTCAAAAATGTAATCTCCAGATGCTTTTCCATCCTCTTCTTCCTTTGAAAGAATTGGTAGGAATTGCTCTTCCATTACTTCCTGAACCGCAGCATTTTTAAACTTATTGTAAACAACAACAACTTTATCTGCTCTCCCTGCTTCAAACTCACCCATTAAAAATTCAGCTACTTTGGATGAATTTTCGAATGTTAAATCATTAAACATATCTTCCGCCTGACCGATTCCTTCCGGACGCAAACTTCCTTCATGTCTTTTGAATGCATCATTTACTTTCTTACCAATAGAAATGATTTTCACATCACAATTAGCATATTCATTTGCAAGTAATCCATTCACCTTCTTAACAATATTGTTATTGAATCCACCACACAAACCTCTGTTTGATGAAACTCCAACAATATATACTGTTTTCAACGCTCTTTGATGAGAATATACATTTTCAGAAAGATCAAGTGTCGCACTTAAATTACCTAGAATCTCTTGCAACTTCTCAGCATACGGACGCATTTGCGTGATTGCATCTTGAGCTCGTTTAAGTTTTGCTGCAGATACCATCTTCATCGCCGATGTAATCTGCATCGTTGAGGTAATCGAAGTAATTCTATTTTTTATTTCTTTAAGATTCGCCATCTTACTTAGTTATGCATTTGAGAGTTAGGAGCTGCACAGCTGCAGCCCCATGCTCATAACTTCTTAATATTTCGCCGCTAACTCTTTTCCTACTTTCGCAAGAACTTCTGTTTGAGCATCCGTGTATTTACCAGCTTTCAACTGATCCATTACATCTCTATGCTTAGCATTCATGTAATCCAAAAATTCACCTTCGAATTCTTTGATCTTATTTACAGGAACATTCTGCATTAATCCTTTCGTACCTAAGTAGATAATCGCAATTTGATTTTCAACAGGATAAGGATCTCCTTCTTTTTGCTTTAAAATTTCAACGTTACGTGCTCCTTTATCCAATACAGACTTAGTAGCAGCATCCAAATCAGATCCGAACTTCGCAAAAGCTTCTAATTCACGATATTGGGCTTGATCTAATTTCAATGTTCCTGCAACCTTCTTCATTGATTTAATCTGAGCAGATCCACCTACACGTGATACAGAAATACCTACGTTAATTGCTGGACGAATACCTGCGTTAAACAAATCACCTTCCAAGAAAATCTGACCATCCGTAATAGAAATTACGTTTGTTGGAATATATGCGGAAACGTCACCTGCTTGAGTTTCAATAATAGGAAGTGCCGTTAAAGATCCTCCTCCTTTTACCTTTCCTTTTAATGCAGGTGGTAAATCATTCATTTGAGCTGCAATTGTATCATCGTTAATAATCTTTGCCGCTCTCTCAAGTAACCTTGAGTGAAGATAGAATACATCACCTGGATATGCCTCACGTCCTGGAGGACGACGAAGTAGCAACGATACCTCACGGTATGCAACCGCTTGCTTCGATAAATCATCAAATACGATTAATCCTGGACGTCCAGTATCACGGAAATACTCTCCGATAGCCGCTCCAGTCATTGGTGCATAAAATTGCATTGGTGCTGGATCTGAAGCATTCGCCGCTACAACCACAGTATATGCCATTGCTCCTGCATCCTCTAATTTCTTAACAATCCCTGCAACAGTTGATCCCTTTTGACCTACAGCAACGTAGATACAAAAAACAGGTTCTCCTCTGTCATAGAATTCTTTTTGATTAATAATTGTATCAATACAAACTGTAGTTTTTCCAGTTTGACGGTCACCAATTACTAACTCACGTTGTCCACGTCCAATTGGAATCATAGCATCAACAGCCTTTACCCCCGTTTGAAGTGGTTCAGTTACCGGTTGACGGAAAACAACACCAGGAGCTTTACGCTCGATTGGCATTTCAAATAACTCTCCTTGAATTGGTCCTTTACCATCAATTGGATTCCCCAATGTATCGACAACACGACCTACCAATCCTTCTCCAACCTGTACAGAAGCAATACGACCTAGTCTTTTAACCGTGTCTCCTTCTTTTACCGCTGTAGAACGTCCAAGAAGTACAGCTCCTACATTGTCTTCTTCAAGGTTCAATGCAATTCCTTGCAGACCTCCGTCGAATTCAATTAATTCACCGTATTGAACACCTTTCAGTCCATAAATACGAGCAATACCATCTCCAATCTGGAGTACTGTACCGACCTCTTGCAATTCTGCTTCAGAACGGAATCCTGAAAGTTGCTCTCTTAATATTGCAGAAACTTCTGCTGGTTTTACATCTGCCATCTTGTGTAGTTTTTAACTTGGCTACGCCAAAATTATCGTGTTAAACGTTGTTTTAAATTATTCAATTGACTCGAAACGGAGGCATCAATACGCGTATCTCCCATTCGAACTACGAAACCACCAATAAGTGATTCATCGATTTTTTCTACTACTTCTAATTGTCCCTTCACCGTGTTACCGATTTTCGCTAAGATCGAATCTTTAGTTGCTTGATCCAATTCCTTCGCTGAAATCAACGTTAAAGGAACAATTCCCTTATACTCTTTTACTTGCTCAATAAACGAAGACGCAATTTGGGGCAATAATGATTCCCGTCTGTTTTCTGTAATCAATTTAACAAACGACAATGTTACTTGCTCAAACTGTTCGAAGATCTTTTCAAAGATTTCATTCTTCTTCGTTGAATTTACAACAGGACTTGCTATTAACAATTCAAAATCACGTGAGTCGTCATTCATCTGCAATAAGAAATTCATATCTCCCATTACAGAATCCAAGTTCTTGTTTTCTATTGCAAGTTCCAACAACGCTTTTGCGTATCTTGATGATGCTTTCGTGTTCTTCTTCATCTGTTGATGAATTAATTCATGTTAATATCCTCAGCTAATTTCTCAGCCAACACCTTTTGCTTTTCATCAGAAGCCAGCTCTCCACGAACCACTTTCTCAGCGATTTCAATTGAGAAAATTGCAACTTGTGTTTTTAATTCTGAAATCGCTGCTGCTTTTTCGGAATTAATTGTCTCACGAGCAGACGCTAACACTTTTTCAGCTTCAACTTTCGCACCATTCTTCGCTTCTTCGATCATTCGAGTTGTCGTTTCTTTGGCATCCTTCATCATCGCGTCTCTTTCAGCACGTGCTTCTTTAATTAGGTCTTCATTCTGCGCTTGCAACGCTTTCATTTCAGCCTTAGTTTTCTCTGCCATTTCTAATGCATCCGTGATTTTTGCCTCACGTGTATTCACTGCACTTAAAATTGGCTTCCAAGCAAACTTTGCCAAAAGAAATAATAAGATTACGAAGACAATTCCTGTCCAAAAAACCAATCCGTACGCTGGAGTAACTATATCCATCTTTCTACTTTTTTATTCGTTCTTTTTAACTTTTTAAAAACTTCACCACAACCAACCGTTGCGGTGAAGTTCTCTTCAAATTGTTTTGACTATTGAGGATTAAGACCCAATAGACCAACTACAACTCCGAAAAGTGCAACACCCTCAATAAGAGCTGCTGCAATAATCATTGCTGTTTGAATTTTCCCTGAAGCTTCAGGTTGACGTGCGATTGCATCCATTGCTGAACCACCAATCTTACCAATACCTAATCCTGCACCTAAAACTGCAAGACCTGCTCCAATTGCCGCTACACTACCGACCATAACTATTTGTATTTAAAAGTTACTAATTAATTAATGATGTGCTTCTTCCACTGCTGCACCGATAAACAACGCTGAGAGCATTGCAAATAGATACGCTTGTAAAAAAGCTACCAACAACTCCAACACCGAAATAAACAAAGCCATTGGTACAGATAGGGCACCCCATGCTGCTGACTGATTTAAGAAGATGATAGAAACTAAAGCCAAAATAATAATATGTCCTGCTGTTATGTTAGCAAACAAACGAATCATTAAGGCAAAAGGCTTTGTAAAGATTCCAACTATTTCAATTGGAATCATAATTGGCAACAACGCTTTTGGCACTCCAGGAGTAGCAAAAATGTGTCCCCAGTAATTTTTATTCCCAGATAACACTGTCACCAACAGTGTACAAATGGCTAAGAAAAACGTTACCGCTATATTCCCAGTTAAATTGGCTCCAAGAACAGGAATCAAACCTAACAAATTACTAATCCAAATAAAGAAGAAGATCGTTAACAGGTAAGGAACATACTTCCCATGTTTCCCATCAGGGATATTAGATTTCGCTACATCATCTCTTACAAAAACAATTATCGGCTCAACAAATTTAGCAATCCCTTTAGGCGCCACTGCTCCATTCTTCTTGTAGAACTTAGCTACAGAAAACATGATCAAAATGATCAATAAGAAACTAATAAACAAAGCGGCTACATTTTTTGTAATTGAGAAATCCCAAGGCTTTATATTTTCGGCGTGATCACCTTCAAAATGCAATTCTCCATGCCCATTCAACTTGTAAATTTTCTCGTGAGACATTGCATATCCAGCTGCAGGACCTTCACCTACTAAGTACGTATGCTTACCGTGTCCTTTTACTTCTCCATGATAAAAGTGCGAAGAAGAAAACACTTTCAATCCACCATCAATTAATATAACTGGCAAATAAACTGAAGTCCCTTCATGTCCTTCTCCCCAAAGATGCCACTCATGTGCGTCACCAATATGATGCATAATCATATCACTAACGTTGAACTTTTCCTTCTTACTCCCATCTTCAGCATGAGCTTCTGCATTCGCAAAAACTGTTGATCCAATCAACAACGCTACCAAACAAGTCAAAAATCTCTTCATTACCATTTATTATTCGCGGGTTAATACGAGCTAATTTTGGCGCAAAGATATGCAAACTTTTACATGTAACAAGCGAAATTCGCTTTATAAGATTCGGAAAACTTTCTAGGAGTGTTAGATCACGAATATAAGAGGCTGATTTAGTTAAAATTTCTACGTTTTGTTTAACTTAAAACTAACCGTTACTTTAAATCTGTAAACAGCTCAATTAAGACTTCTTATTTAAACTGTTAACAGCTCCTACAAGAAACGCAGACTGAATGGCCATCAATAACACGAACAAAATTAAACAGTGAAAAAGGGAAACTTTAAAACTTGGGATTTTAACATAGACAAAAGCTCCAAACAATGCCAAAACAGACAGGAGCTGAACAGTCGTTAAAATCATAAACCTACCAATTAGTTGATCCGGATCTTTCTTGAATGACGGGACGATAATTACCGTTCCAAGAACAAAAAGCAATCCTAAAACAATCTCCATTAAAATTGCCACACGATGCTCAATTTCGAAAATATTGCACTTTACCAGTATAAAGTGAGTTAAAACAATTATTAAAACGATCGGGATTAAGCGACTAATATACCTTTTACTTTCGCTCATTCTTCTTTCCCATTTTTATCACTTCCTTGATCATAAGGTACAATCCTGAGAACACACCGAACAAAGACAAACCAATCGTCCACCAAGGTGTTTTATTTTGATACTTTTCATCCAAATAACTTCCTAGCCAGGCAAAACCACCAATAATGATTCCCATTTGAATTCCAACCCCAGAAAACCTAAGGTATTTCGATGTTTGATTTTTATCTGACATCTATTTCTTTATACTGAAGCCATTTTATTGACTGATTTAACTGATCCTGATGATGAAAAATTACTCATTTTACAATTTCCAGAGAATTGAGCACCTTCTTCAACCTGAATATTAGCCGTTGTAATCTCGCCTTGAATAACGGCTGTTGACCTCAAAGAAAGCAATTTTTCAACTTTTATCTCTCCATCCAGTTTACCCTCAATGTCCGCATCAGCGCAAACAAGATTCCCCTTGACTGTTCCAGACTGTCCAATAACAACTTTAGCGGAAGCACTAATATTCCCTATGATTTCTCCGTCAATTCTAACGTTAGAAACAGCAACAATGTCGCCCATAATCTTCGTTCCCTCAACAATAATATTTAATCGATCAGGGTTTTCTGCAACTCCATTTTTTTTCTTCATATCTAATAGTATTCGTCGTAAAAGTCTTGGTACTCCTTTAAATTTTGTTTTTGCACTAGAACTTTAAGGTTATCATTTGTGATCATTAGAATATTAGCATTCTGCAAATCCAATAGATATTTCCTTGTTTTCTTATAAGCTCTTATGTATGCTCCCGCATCTGATTCGGTTTCAAATTCATCCACAATAACAACACTTCCCTCTCCATATGCTAAAGACTTAATTTTCAATCGATCCCTGCTGAAAAATTCTCTGTTAAAATCTGAAATTCGTGATTTAGCCGAAGCTGAACTAACCTCCTTATCCAAGAAAATCACTACCATCAATTTTACTTTGTCTTCATATTTAAATGGGGACTTACTTGAGAAGTCCGCTTCAATGTTTTTCGAATATCCATTTTTAATGATATCCAACATTTCTTTTGCCCTGCCTTCCTCAGGAGTACCCGGATACTCAGCAACTAGCATCTCTAAAACAGGAATAAGATCATCTTTTTTCCTTCTTGTTTGCCCTAAGCACATTGCCTTAAGTAGCATATACTTTGCTCTAAACACATTGTCCTTCTCCTCATTAATAACCTGATCTGCCTTACTCATCACAGGAGAATATATACCACGATCATATCTATCTAACACTTTAACATACTCCTGTTCCGCCAGCGCATCTCTCTCTTTCTTTTTAACAAAGTAATTCGGATCACGTAAGAAGTTCGCATAATCACTATTAGGGTAGTTATTATAAATATAGTCACGATAATAATTCGCCTTTACCTGATCTACATCTTTTTTCAAGCCATAAAGTTGATATGCAGACAATAAATTATGTTCGTTTTCCACCTTGCGATCAAGCACACTTACAAACTGCTTTTCCGCCATTAACGGCTCATTTAATTGTTCTTTATATATAACTCCAGCATCATAATAAGCTTCAAGAAGACGTTCATTGGACACCGCCAAGGACGAATCTGTCAATGGTAAATTAAGAGCCAATGACTCCACACTTAACGTATCTTCCTCTGGCTCCTCGACAACATCCGTAGAATCATTAAATTCATTATCCCCTTCAGGATCAAACGACAAAACTACCTCCTTTTCAGAACGGCGCCAATTATCTTCATTCTCTCGTTGTCCCCAAAGACGTTTAAATTCAAGAGCTCCTTCAGATCGTGTTTTAGCATTGTTCCAGTACCATTTAGAGCCACTCGCATTTTCTGTAAATAGATTTTCATTTTCTTGGAGCTCCAGCAATCGCATAGCTTCTCGCTCCTTTCGTTCCTGCTCTTCCTTTTCAATCTTCTTAACCAGATTCTTTAGGAATTTGTTTCGATCAGATTCATTCATTGCAGCAATTCTCTGAACACTATCTTCATAAACTGCTGTTTCTACAGCGACAACCAAGTCAGCCAACCTCAATGCTTTATTTCGAATAACCTCCGCATTTGGATAATCATCCGTAATAGCCAAAGCACAAGAGTCATAGTATTTTTGAGCAGGCACATAATTCCTTTTTGCAAAACTCATATCTCCTAAACGCTCATATGACTTACCTCTCTGAAAAGGATCATTCTCAGAATAAAACGCCGACTGAGTCAAATAAACAATCCCTTGTTCCTCATTGCCCTCATTTAATTCTATATCCGCTAAAGCATAATAAATTTGCCCTTTGAATTCAGCATTCTTTGCGTCCTTCAGCATTTTATTCAACTCTTTTTTTACCTTTTCCTCATCTCCAAAAAATGCTTCTTTGAGCTCTGCATTAAAGGCCATCTCAAACGGCACATTACTTTTAGTAACTTTTGAATAATGATCACGTGCCATCGCATCATTTCCTTGCTCCTCATGAAGTTGTCCAAGAATAAAATGAACACGTCCTCTTTTGTTCCGGTCTGCAAACGTAGTATGCTTCAACGATTCCTCAAGAAAATTAATTGCTCCAAGCTTATCACCTTCCTGCAAAGCTAATTCAGCCTTTGTTTTTTCTAAATCAAACCGAATGCTTTTCGGGAATTTTGCCGGACGATCCTCCTTATCTAAGGATTTATTCGCCTTCTTATCTTCCTGTTCAGTAATTGCACGGTCAAGATTATCTAGATTAAATCTTGCTTCGGTGTATTTACCTTCCGCCATATTTGTTTTAGCCATCCAAAGCTCACCAACATACAACGAAGGATCATCATTGTAGAACTTTCTAACAAATTTAAAGCTCTTCATCGCTCCTTCATAATCTCTTCGGTAATAAGAAGCAATACCAATCATTGTCCAATTCTCATCGATCCAAGTATTGTGTTCATCTTTCTTTCTCGAAGGTCGATCATTACTTGGCATTGAATGATCACGAATAACTTTTTTACACTTAACAATGGCTGTATCAATTGCAGGATACATCCCTATTACTTCTTCCTCATTCGGGACAGGGTCTATCGGCAACAATTGATAATAATCCTCAGCACGAGAAGCTCGATATGAGCTAACTGATTGATTGATTAATTCGGTAGCATTGAAGTAGCCATTAAAACGAGCATTTACACTATGGTACGTTCTATTAACGACGCTATTCTTTTCCGTTGAACATCCTACTATGATCGTTAGAAGCGTAGCAACTGCAAATCCTATTTTTAATAATTTCGTCATCTCTCTTATTTCGTAGTTCAGATTACCTGAAAAAAGAACTCCGAATTCTCTGTTTTATTATCTAACAACTCAAAAAACTGAGTTAATTACGCAATATTCGTAAATACCTGTTGAATATCATCATCATCTTCAATCTTATCAAGCATCTTCTCGATGTCTATTAATTGCTCTTCCGTAAATTCAACTGGCTGAGTAGGGATTCTTTGCAAATTTGATTTTTGAACATCAATATTCATTGCTTCCAACCCACTTGACAAAGACCCAAAAGCTGTATAATCTCCATAAACAAAGACTTTGTCTTCCAATTGCTCAATTTCATCTAAACCACCATCAATTAATTCAAGTTCCATCTCCTCTAGATCCATATCCTCAGTCTTTTCAAACTCAAATACTGATTTACGATTAAACATATACTCTAACGAACCATTTGGAACAACACTTCCTCCAGCTTTGTTAAAATAAGACTTCACATTGGCAACTGTTCGAGTAGGATTATCCGTCGCGCATTCAACAAAAACTAACACACCATGCGGCCCCTTCCCTTCATAGTTCATTTCAGAAAATGTTTCCGCATCCTTTGCAGTAGCACGTTTAATTGCTGCCTCAATATTGTCTTTCGGCATATTTTGCGACTTAGCATTCTTAATCGCTGTCCGTAAGGTAGCATTCATATCAGGATCTGACCCTCCTTCTTTTGCAGCCATCGTAATAGCTTTACCTAATTTAGGGAACAACTTAGACATCTTGTCCCATCTCTTCTCCTTAGCCGCTCTTCGGTATTCAAATGCTCTACCCATTGATTGTTTGATTTATACAAGCAAAATTAAAAAATTCACTGGCAAATTCCATGTCCTTTAAAAAAACAAAGGCAAACCGATTGAATAACTACGTGTTATTATTGATCAGGCCACCCACTAGATTAGGACGTTTAAAAGAAAAAGAACGTTTTTTATTTAACAAACAGTCAAATTAATCGTTAAATTTTTACATTTGAGGGTTACCATTTAGAATCAAAAAGATGCAAACCATACTTGTTTTAGGAGCTGGACTATCAGCTTCATCCCTTATTAGATACTTTTTAGATAATGCTGAGAAGCTCGATTGGTCTATAAGAATTGTAGACCGTGACATTGACTTGGTAAAACAAAAAATCAATGGTAACAGTCGAGGCGTTGCATTAAGCTTTAACGCTCTAGATCCGATAGAACGTAGACCTGAAATTGAAAAAGCGGACCTTGTGATTTCAATGCTTCCTGCTAGATTTCATGTAG